>NZ_NRSH01000018.1 GCF_016584055.1 Halorhodospira neutriphila | reverse complement strand
GCCACGGCGGTGACGTTGGCGCGCTCGGCGCGCCGGGCCAGGGCCGCCTCGCCGCCGGCCGCCCCGGCCTCCGGCAGCGCCTCGAGCGCCGGGGCGAGCTGGCCGACGACGGCGTGGAGGCCCGGCGTCGGCGGCTCGGTACCGTCGCGCAGCGACGCCAGGGTGGCCTTCACCGCGCCGCAGTCGGTGTGCCCGAGGACCACGATCAGCGGCACCCCGAGCTCGTCGACGGCGAACTCCAGGCTCCCGAGCACGCTCGATGGGGCCACGTTACCGGCGATCCGCACGGTGAAGAGCTCGCCGAGCCCCTGGTCGAAGACCGCCTCGACGGGCACGCGCGAGTCGGCGCAGCCGAGCACCGCGGCGAAGGGGGCCTGCCCGGCGGTCAGCTCGGCGCGCCGCCGGGCGTCCGCCCGCGCGCCCGGGGTATCGGCGGCGAAGCGCGCGTTGCCGGCGCGCAGGCGCTCGAGGGCCTCACTGGGAGAGATCATGGCAATCGCCCTCCTCCTCTCGGTGGCGTGGTCGCCCGGGGCTGAGTCGCTATAGTGGTGGCAGCCGGGTCACAGTTCTTTTCCCCTCCTTGAGGGGCGGCGCAAGGAGACTGCCATGCTAGCGGCCCCGACCAGCCTGCAGCTTGCCTTCCGCCAGCTCGACGAGCAACGCCGCCGGGCCGCGCTCCTCTGCGACACCCTCGGCCTCGCCCCCCAGCGGACCCCCTACGAGCGCGTGGCCACCGGCAGCCCCGCCGAGCTGCGCCGCTTCGCCCCGCCGCGCAGGGACGCCCCGCCCGTGCTCCTGGTGCCGGCCCCCTTCAAGACGGCGGACATCTGGGACCTGCTGCCGGCGGCGAGCGTCGTCCGCCGCTACCTCGAGGCGGGCTACCGCGTCTACCTGCTCTCCTGGCCGCCTATCGAGGAGACGCCCGAGCACTGCCGGCTCGGGCTCGACGACTACGCGGCGGGGATGCTCGGCGCCGCGGCCGAGACCGTCCGCGCGGAGACGGGCGCCGAGCGGATCGCGGTGACCGGGCACTCGCTCGGTGGCACCCTGGCCGCCCTGTTCAGCGCCCGCTACCCCGAGCGCGTCCGGGCGCTGACCCTGCTCGCCGCGCCGCTGTGCTACGGCCCGGCGGCGGGCGCCTTCGGGCGGCTGGTGGCCCTCATGCCCTCCTTGCGCCCCCTGATGAGCGACGACGCCCCGATCGCCGGCTCCCTGCTCAACTACATCAGCGCCTCGGCGTCGCCGCAGAGCTTCGTCCTCTCGCGCGGCGCCGACTGGCTGGCCAGCCTCGCCCACCCCGAGCAGATGCGCCTGCACCTGCTCGTCGAGCGCTGGGCGCTGGACGAGCGCGCCCTGCCGGGGCGGCTGTTCAACGAGATCGTCGAGCGGCTCTACCGCAGCGACGGGTTCATGAGCGGCGAGCTGCGCATCGCCGGCCGCGCCCTCGGCCCCGGCGACCTCCAGGCCCCGGTCATCGCCACCGCCAGCGCCGGCTGCGATATCGCCCCGCCCGAGGCCATCGCCCCGGCGCTGGAGCGGGCCGGCCACGGCGCGTACCGCCTCGTCCGGCAGGAGGAGGAGCCGGGGGTCTCGATCCAGCACCTCGGGGTGCTCGTGGGCCCGCGGGCCCACGAGCGGGTCTGGCCGCAGCTGCTCGAGTGGCTGCAGGCGCAGCACCCCTGAGCGGGGCCTAGCAGCGGCCGCGCAGCCGCTCGATGAGCCGCTCCGGCGCCGTGTCCAGGGCCAGGAGCTCGCGGTCCTGCTCGCGGATGAAGCCCTCGGCGATCCCGCGCTCGATGAACGCGCCGAGCCAGTCGAAGTAGCCGCAGACGTTGAGCGCGCCGCAGGGCTTGCCGTGCATCCCGAGCTGCGACCAGGTCAGCACCTCGAAGAGCTCCTCCACCGTGCCCAGGCCCCCGGGCAGCGCCACGAAGGCGTCGGCCATCTCGGCCATGAGCGCCTTGCGCTCGTGCATGGAGCCGACCACGTGCAGCCCCGGCGCGCCCTCGTCCGCCTTCTCGCGGGCGACGAGGTAGCGCGGGATGATGCCGTTGACCTCGCCGCCGGCCGCCGTGACCGAGGCGGCGAGCGCCCCCATCATGCCGTTGCCGCCGCCGCCGTAGACCAGGCCGATCCCCTCGGCGGCCAGCGCCTCGCCGAAGCGCTCCGCCGCCTGCCGATACGCCGGGCGCTGCCCCGCGCTCGAGCCGCAGTAGACACAAATCCGGTTGATCCGGCTCATCTCCTTGACTCACCTCCGTGATTACCAAGCCTCAAGGCGACGGGCCGCCGCCCGGGGGGCGGCGGCGTCAGCCGCGCGCCAGGCGCCGGTTCAGCGCCCACACCGACAGCGGCGCGAAGAGCGCCGTCAGCGCCACGGCCCAGGCGAGGGAGCCGAGCACCGGCGCCGCCACCGGGCCGCCGAGGAGCAGCCCCCGCACGGCGTCCGTGAGCACGGAGACCGGATTGGCCTGGACCACGCCCTGGAGCCAGCCGGGCATCGTCGCCACGGGGACGAAGGCATTGCTGACAAAGGTCACCGGGAACAGCGCCGTAAAGCCGAAGAGCTGGACGTGCTCCGGGTCGCGCGCCACCACCCCCACGAGGACCATGATCCACGACGCCGACAGCGCGAAGAGCAGCAGCAACGCCACCATGGCCACGACTGCCAGGATAGACGAATCCGGCCGGAAGCCGAGGAGGTAGCCGACGCCGAGCAGCAGGAGGATGCACAGCGACTGCTTGGCCAGGTCGGCGACAATCCGCCCCGCCAGGGGCGCCCAGCGGGGGATCGGCAGGGCCCGGAAGCGGTCGAAGATCCCCTTGGTCAGGTCGGTGTTGAGGCCGTGGCCGACGTAGACCGTCACGAAGACCAGGTTCATGACGATGACGCCGGGGAGCATGTAGCTCAGGTAGTCGTCCGGCGTCCCCGAGATGGCCCCGCCGAAGACGTAGAGGAAGAGGACCAGGAAGAGGATCGGCTGGATGCTGTAGTCGCCGAGCTCCCACGGGTTGTGGCGGACCTGCACGAGGCTGCGCCAGGCCAGGGTCAGCGTCTGCTGCAGCGCCCTCACGGTGCCTCCTCGCGCGCCGCGGCGCGCCCGGTCAGGCTCAGGAAGACGTCGTCGAGGCTGGCGCCGCGCAGGGCCAGGTCGTCGACGGCGATGCCGGCGGCGTCGAGCCGGCGGAGGACGGCGGGCAGCGCCTCCGGGTCCGGGACCCGGGCGCTGAGCCGCTGCCCCTCGGCCGTCGGCTCGGCGCCGACGACCGCCGCCACCTCGGCGGCCGCCCGCTGCAGGTCCTCGGCCTCGCGGACCGTGACCACCAGGCTCCGGCCGCCGACCCGGGCCTTGAGCGCCTCGGGGGTGCCGCTGTCGATGATCCGGCCGCCGTCCATGACCGCGATCTCGTCGGCCAGGGCGTCGGCCTCCTCCAGGTACTGCGTGGTCAGCAGCACCGTGGTCCCGGCGGCCACCAGGGCGCGCACCCGCTCCCAGAGCTCGCGCCGGGCCCGCGGGTCGAGCCCGGTGGTGGGCTCGTCGAGGAAGAGGATCCGCGGCCGGCCGACGAGGCTCACGGCGAGGTCGAGGCGCCGGCGCATGCCGCCGGAGTAGGTCTTCGCCGCCCGGTCGGCGGCCGCCTCGAGGTGGAAGTCGGCGAGCAGCTGCGCCGCCCGCTCCCGCGCCCGGCGCCGCGGGAGGCCGAGCAGCCGGGCGACGAGGAGCAGGTTCTCGCGGCCGGTGAGCTTCTCGTCGACGGAGGCGTACTGCCCCGTCAGGCCGATGACCTCGCGCACGCGCTGCGGCTCCCGCGCCAGGTCGAAGCCGGCCACCGCCGCCCGGCCGGCGTCGGGCCGGATGAGGCTGGCGAGGATGCGCACCGTGGTGGTCTTGCCCGCGCCGTTGGGGCCGAGCAGGCCGACGACGCGGCCGGCGGCGACGTGCAGGTCGACGCCGTCGAGGGCCACCGTCTCGCCGTAGCGCTTGGTCAGCCCCTGCGCCTCAACCGCCCACGCCATGGAGCCTACCGCTGACGATCCAGTGCCGGTCGCTCGCCGCCTCCACCGCCAGCGCGCCGAGCCCCGCCGCCTCGAGCTGGGCACGCACCTCCTCGGGCGTGAAGGCGGCGCACAGGGAGTTGTAGAAGTCCTCGCGGAGGATCGCCGGCTCCTCGGCGGCGTAGGTATCGACGATCGACTGCGCCGCCACCGCGCTCTCCGGCCGGGAGAGGTCCATGACCAGCACCGCCGCCCCCGGGCGGGCGTAGCGGCGCACCGCCTGCCAGAAGGGGCCGGGCTCGGCGAGGTGGTGGAGCAGGCTGTTGCTGACCACCGCATCGTAGCTCGCCGCGGGCAGCTCGAGGCGCTGCAGGGTGCTGCAGACGAGCTGCACCCGGCCGGCGAGCTCCGGCTCCCGGGAGAGCGCCCGGGCGCCGAGGGAGATCATCTCCGCGGCGCCGTCCATGGCCGTGACCGTAAGCCCCGGGGCGCGGCGGGCGAAGCGCAGCGGGATGTCCGCGGGGCCGCAGCCGAGGTCGAGCATCGTCCCCTCGGGCTCGCCGAAGCGCTCGACGAAGGTCTCGACGAAGCGGCTGTTGGGCTCCTCGAAGTCCGCCTGGGCGTAGGCGAGGGCCTGCTCGGCGCCGTCCATCAGCTCAGGCTCGGGGATTCGCTCCATGGTCGCTCCTGTCCGGTGGGTAGAGGGGGTGTGGCAGCTCGTGCCGGGTCACCGCACCCGCCGCCGCGCCGCGCTCCGGCGAGACGGCGACGCTGAGCAGCCGCCCGGCCGCCGGCTCGGCGAGGCTCAGGTGGCCGCCGAAGCAGGCGCCGGTATCGAGGTCGACGTGGCCCGCCCGGCAGCGGACGCGCTCGGTCGGCGTGTGGCCGCAGAAGGTCACCGCCCCGTCCGCCGGCGCCGCCGGCAGCGCCTCGCCGCCGCGCGCCAGCGCCCGGCTCCAGAGCAGCGGCAGCGCGAAGACGCCCCGCGGCTCGCACCAGGCCGGGATCGAGGCGCCGTCGAGCCGCTCCGTCTCGGCGTCGCTCAGCGGCGCGCCGGTGTGGACGTCGAGCAGCTCGGCGTGGACCACCCGGAAGCGCTCCGCCCCCGTGCCGACGAGGCGCACGTGGGGCACCTGGGCGAGGCGGCGGGCGTAGTCCCGCAGCGCCGGCGACGGCCCGTCGGCGCCGAGGTGCGGCAGGGCCCACTCGCCGCCGTTGTCCATCCAGAGCCGGTAGATCGGCTCCAGGCCGCCGGCGGCCTCCAGCCCCTCGGGCCAGTGCGGCGGCTCCGCGGAGGCGTCGAGGACCACCAGCGGGAAGAGGTCGTGGTTGCCGAGCACGGGGAAGAACCAGGGCTCCTCGAGCAGCGCCAGGCAGCCCTCCGAGTCCGGCCCGCGGTCGACGAGGTCGCCGACGCTGAAGAGCCGGTCGCGCCCGGGGTCGAAGGCGGCGCGCTCGAGCAGCGCCTCCAGGGCGGCCCGGCAGCCGTGGAGATCGCCGACGACAAAGTCCCGCCCCGCAGGGTTGGGGCCGTGGTGCGCAATCCGGATCCGCTCCGGCGTGTACGGCATGGTGAGCGACTTCCTCCTTCCTCAAGGGCGCGGCCCTCAGCGCGGGCCGCCTGACCTAGACGGCGGGGCCCTCCCCCGCCGGCATCAGCACGGCCTCGACGGGCCGCCGCAGGGAGCGCGGCATCCGCGGCCCCCGGCCGAAGCGCACGACCAGGTCGGGGCTCACGCCCCCCAGGCCGAGGGCCGCGGCCAGCTCCGGGCGCACCTCGGGCGCCTCCACGGGCTGATTCAAGAAGGCGGTGCGGATCCCCATGGCCGTCGCCTGAAGGGCGAAGCGCTGGTATCGCCGGCCCGCCTCCACCCACGAGGCCCAATCGTCCCCCGCGGAGCAGAAAACCGCCAAGCCCGCCGAGCTGCGCACCCAGCGCGCGTACTTCTCCCCCTCCGGCCCCGGCCGCAGCAACGCCCGGAAGAGCCGCCTGCCCAGCCAGCGCGGCACCGGCGGGCTCCCCACCGCCCGGGCGGCGAGGCCGTCCCCCGTGCGCACGGCCTCGCGGTCGCTGAACCGGATCCAGCGCTCGAGCTCGGCGACGAAGGCCGGGTCCCGGATCTGCCGCCCGCCCGCGTCGACTATGCACTCGAGCGTCCGCTCCACGTCCCCACGCCCCGTCACCAGGGAGAGCCCGCCGCCGGCAGCGCCCTCGAGCCGGCGCAGCTCCGCGACGGCCAGGGCGCGCCCATCGTACACCGCGCGCGTGCACTGGCGGTGGGGGATCGCCCGGGACAGCGCCGATACCGCCGGCTCGGCCGGCTCGAGGAGGATGCGGATGGCGCCCCCCTGCCCCTCGGGCACGGGCTCGGCGCTCGCCGCCCAGCCGAGGGCCCGCGCCGCTTGGCAGAGGTTCTCCGCGGCGCAGCCGAGCGAGACGTAGAGGTGGTGGTCATCGGGGTCCACCACCGGCGTCCGCCGGGACCAGTCGGGCAGGATGGCGAGGCCGTGCGCCTCGAGGCGGAACCGCCAGCACTGGGTGTTGTGGCCCGACGGGGCCAGGGCGGCGCAGCGGACGAGCTCCCTCAGGAGCGCCGCGCGGTCCGCCCCCCGGGCCGCCTGCACTGGCCGCCAGACGCGCTGGAGCGCTGCCTCATAAGCGTCCACCACTCGCTCGGCCCCCGGCTAAGGCAGTGGCCCGGCGCGCTGCCGGCGTCACTCCGGCTTCAGCACCAGCCGCCCCGGCTCCACCTGCACGCCGGCGGGCACCCGGGAGAGCAGCTGCCCGGTGGCGCTGCCCTCGGCGAACTCGTAGACGGGATTCTCCTCGAGGTAGCGGCCGACGGCGGCGACCAGGGGCCGCGCCAGCGGCGTCACCGGCCCCTGGAACCAGCGCGAGTCGATCTCGCCGCCGACCAGCTCGAGCTCGCGGACGTAGACCGCCCCCGCCTCGCGGTCGTAGTCCGGCAGCCCGCGCAGCCGCAGCTGCATCGCCGCGGACTCCCGCCCGCCCAGGGGCAGCGCGAGCTCGGCCTGCCCGGCGAGATCCAGCTGCACGCGATCCGGCGCCTGCTCCGGCCCCAGGGTCACATCGGCCGCCCGGAGGGAGAAGTCGAAGGCGGCCACGGGGCTGTCGAGGTGGAGCTCCTGCAGCGGGCCGAGGCGCTCGTCGAGGTACGCCTGCACCTCCTCCTGCCCCGCCACGGGGTACTCCATCAGGCTCGCGCAGCCGGCGAGCAGCAGCATCGGCACAGCCGCCCACGCCGCAGCCCGCCGGATACGGCCCCTCTCACGCCCTCGGGGGACGCTGAAGCGCTTGGCTTCGCCCATGCGGATCGTCCTACTCGGTGCCTAAAAGGAAAAGCATAGAGGGGGGCCGAGGGATGGACAAGGAAGGCGGCCCGCGGGCGCCGGAGGTCCCTCTCCGGCGCCCGGGCGAGCCTGCATTCGGGCAGGGCACCGCGGCATCGGCCTCCCTGCCGCCTCTCGCCCGGCCGAGAGGGGCTCCGTCCGTGGAGCGCCCCCGCCGGGGCGGCGGTTCCCCGCCGAATGCAGCGCCAGATTACCCCTGCGTAGAACGCTGGATTAAGCAGGGGGCTCCCACCGCTCGTTCGGATCTCTCTGAGCATCAGGAACCGCATCTTACCCCCTCGAGTGATAGCATAAGGGGCTCCTTGGAGAGCGACGACGGCACGGCCGAACAGGTCCACCGCTGGGTGCGCCCGCTGGAGGCGGGGCTGGGGCCGCGCCCCGGCGGGCGAGGGGGCAGCCGAGGCGACGGAGGCGCAGGGATGAGCGGCGAGGAGCGGGTGCAGCGGCGCATGCGCACCGTGGAGGCCGCCGTCGGCGACTGGTGGTGGGCCCTCGTCGCCGCCCACCCCGCCCTCGGCCGGCGGCCGGTGCCGGGCGTGGAGTGGCTGGCGCGCGGCTCGAGCGCCGGGCGGGCCGACCTCCAGCGCTGGGTGGTGGCCTTCAACCGCCCCCTGCTCGCCCGCGAGGACGGCTACCGCACCCTCCTGCCGGAGACGGTCGTCCACGAGCTCGCCCACCTCGCCGCCTTCCACCTCCACGGCAGCCGCGGCCACGACCGCCACTGGCGCGCGCTCATGGCCGAGATGGGGCTGCCCGCGCAGCGCACCCACGGCCTCGACGTCACCGGCCTGCCCGGCGTGCAGCGGCGCTGGCGCTACCGCTGCGCCTGCGGCGAGCACGCCCTGAGCACCACCCGGCACAACCGCATCCGGCGCGGCACCCAGCGCTACTACTGCAACCGCTGCCGCGGGGAGCTGGTCCGGGCCGAGGAGTGAGCCTCAGATCAGCAGCATCGCGTCGCCGTAGCTGAAGAAGCGGTACTCCTGCGCCACGGCGTGGCGGTAGGCGGCCATCACCGCCTCGTAGCCGCCGAAGGCGCTGACGAGCATCAGCAGGGTCGACTCGGGCAGGTGGAAGTTGGTCAGCAGGGCGTCGACGGCCCGGAAGCGGTAGCCCGGCGTGATGAACAGCTGCGTCTCGCCGCTGAAGGGGGCCAGCGCCCCGTCCGCCGCGGCGCTCTCCAGGGCGCGCACCACCGTCGTCCCCACCGCCACCACCCGGCCGCCGCGCTCGCGCGCAGCGCGGACGGCGGCCACCGTCTCGGCGCCGACCTCCAGGCGCTCGGCGTGCATGGCGTGGGCGCTCAGGTCCTCGTGCTCGACGGGGGCGAAGGTGCCCGCCCCGACGTGGAGGGTCACGCGGGCCGTCTCCACGCCCCGGCCGCGCAGATCCTCGAGCATCGCCTCGTCGAAGTGCAGCCCGGCAGTCGGCGCCGCCACCGCCCCCGGCCGCTGGGCGAAGACGGTCTGGTAGCGCTCCCGGTCCTCGGCATCGTCCGCGCGGCGGATGTACGGCGGCAGCGGCACGTGGCCGACGCGCTCGAGGTACGCCCAGAGGTGCTCACCCAGCCCGTGGAGGCGCAGCCGGAAGAATCGCCCCTCGCGGCCGGCCACCTCGGCGCCGACGCCCTCGGGCAGCTCGATCGCCGCCCCGACCCGCGGTGCGCGGTTGGCGCCCAGGTGGCAGAGCAGCACGCCGGCCTCCGGGTCCTCCACCCGCTCGATGAGCACCTCCACCCGCCCGCCGGTGGGCTTGGCCGCCTCCAGCCGGGCGGGGATGACCCGGGTGTCGTTGAGCACCAGGAGGTCGCCGGCCTCGAGGTAGGCGGGCAGGTCGGCGAAGCGGCGGTCCGCCAGCGCCCCGCTGCCCCGGTCCAGGACCAGCATACGGCTGGCCGTGCGCTGCGCCGGCGGCCGATGGGCAATCAGCCGCTCCGGCAGCTCGTAGTGGAAGTCGCTGCGTCGCCACTCGGTGGTCACCGTCGCCCCCTGCTGCTGCCCCGCTGCGCCCTGCGCGCCGCGGTGGCGCGTCAATCTAAGCGGAGCGACGTGCCGATCACAAGGCTTGGGCGGGCTCCCTTGAGGGGTCTAAGAGGCTGTTTACCATCGGTAGTTGGTGCCGGGAGTGGGATTCGAACCCACATGGCCGATGGCCACTCGATTTTGAGTCGAGCGCGTCTACCCGTTCCGCCATCCCGGCTTATGAGGTAAAGATTCTACCACGCGTGCCCGCTGCGGCCAGCCGGGGGGAACAAACTCAAGCCGTCTCGGTTTTGCGATCTTTAACAAGTAGTTACTCTATAGGGGGTTCCCCCGCGCTGGCGGGGATAGGCCGTAGTCCGTCTCCGTGTGCTCGCGGTGGACGGTGGTTCCCCCGCGCCCGCGGGGATAGGCCCGAGCAAGCGCGACCTGGGCGCCGCGATCGAGGGGTCCCCCGCACCCGCGGGGATAGGCCTCTATGCATATGACATATGCTGACTCCAAAGGAGGAGCCGTGGAAGAGGAGCGCACTGTCCAGGTATTCCGCAACGGGCGGAATCAGGCCATCCGGATCCCGCGGGGATTCGAGCTGGATTGCGATGAGGCCGTGCTCCGACGTGAAGGGGACTACCTCATCCTCGAGCCTGTCCGGCAGCGGAAGGGGCTGCTCGCGGTCTTGGACCGCCTGGAGGATCTCGACGAATCCTTCCCCGACGTGAAAGCTGGGCTACCGCCTAACGATCCGGTCGAGCTCTGATAACGTGATCCCTGGACCGGGCCGGATGTCTGGACCATGGGGGCCTCAGGGCGCGGTGAACCAGTCCTCGAGCGCGAGGCTGGGCACCGCCTCGAAGTGGCGGGTGTTGCGCGTAACGAGAGTGCAGGTACATCAGGCCTGCCCAGCGAACGGATCGCGGGGCGGGCTCGCGCGATCGGCCTCGCGAATCGCTTCCAGGGCCTGGAAGAAAGCCTCGTCCTCGATGCCGTCGGGATTGGTGACACTGCCGTCGGCGTGGCGCTCGAGCCGCTCGAGCCAGGCGTGGAGCGGGTCGCTCGCGGGCGGCTCGGCCGGCGCCGCAAGCCCGCGGCGCAGCAGCTCCTCGACCACGTCCTTGAGCCGGCGATCCGACTGCGCGGCACGCACGCGGATGTCGCGCATCAGATCGTCCGGCAGCTCCAGCGTCGTCTTTATTACCCTGTTCCCATAATAATGGTTTCATGGATACTCTAGGCGATCCTTGGAGCGCGCGGAAGGCGTTGGCATGCCGTCTGTAAACGAGGCTCAGGGGGAGACCTCCCGCTTCCCCGACAGCTGGCGCGGGCGCCTGCAGGCCCTGGTCAGCGCCGCCTGGTTCCAGAACACGGTAATCGCCGTCATTACGCTCAACGGCGCCACCCTGGGCCTCGCTACCTCGGAGGAGATCGTCGCCTGGAGCCGGGGGCTGATCCCGCTGGCCAACCAGCTCATCCTCGCCTTCTTCGTCGTCGAGGTGACGCTGCGGATCATCGCCTGGGGGCGGGACTTCTTCCGCAGCGCCTGGGGGTGGCTCGACTTCGTGGTTGTCGGCATCTCCCTGGTGCCCAATGGCGGCGCCTACTCGGTACTTCGGGCGCTACGTATCCTGCGCCTGCTGCGGCTGTTCAGCTACGTCCCCCAGCTCCGCATGGTGGTGGAGTCGCTGATGCGGGCCCTGCCCGGCATCGGCTGGGTGGGGATGCTGTTACTGATGGTTTTCTACATCTTCGCCGTCATGGGCACGGAGCTCTACGGTGAGGCCTTCCCCCAGTGGTTCGGCAGCATCGGGACGAGCATGTATACGCTCTTCCAGATCATGACCCTGGAGAGCTGGTCCGAGGCCATCGCCCGGCCCGTGATGGCGGAGTACACTGGGGCCTGGCTATACTTCATTACCTTCATCCTGGCCTCGGCCTTCACCGTCCTGAACCTGTTCATCGGCATCATCGTGGATAGCATGCAGCAGATGCATGCCGACGAGAGCGCCACCCGCGAGGCCGCCTCCGAGCAAAAGGCGCATGATGAGCGCGAGGCGCTGGTGCAGCACATCGAGCAGCTGCACGCCAAGATCGACCGCCTCGAGCAGCGGCTCGCCCAGGGCGACGGGGCGGGCCATGGCGGCCGTAAAGATCCTCCCTAATACGCCTCCCGCTCCGGCGGCAGGTGCACGCGGACAGCCGAGGGTTAGACGATGCTCCGAAAGACACTCAAGATCCTGCACACCCTCGGCTCGATCGGCCTGACCGGGGCGGTCGCCGTACACCTCGTGCTCCTGGGCATGGCCCCCGGCCCGGAGGCGATCCAGGAGCACGCCGTGATCCGCAGCGCCATCGCGGAGGTCAGCGGCTGGATCCTCCTGCCCTCGCTGGCGGTGGTCTTCCTCTCCGGGCTGCTGAGCATGGCGTTCTACCGGCCCTTCCGTAACGCGGGCTGGGTCTGGCTCAAGGCCATCCTGAGCCTCAGCGTGTTCGGCAGCATCCTGATCCACGTGCACGGCACGGCGATCCGCACGGCCGAGGCCACACGGGCCGCCGCCGACGGCGAGATCCCCGTCGACCGGATCCCGCAGTACGTGCACAACGAGGCCCTGATCCTGTGGATCATCCTGCTCGTGTGCATCGCGAACGTCGTGCTCGGCGTCTGGCGCCCCCGCGCGGAGCGCTGGCTCGGCCCTCAGCGGGCGGCGCGCGGGGCCCCCGCGCAGACCACCTCCCGGCGCTCCTGACCTACGCTGAAGGGGGAGCCCCCGCTTTACGACGGGGCCGGCAACCACAACCCGCGGAGGCGGCCATGAGCGAGGCCAACGGCAAGGTGATCGTGATCACCGGGGCAGCAGGCGGGATTGGAGCGGCAACCGCCCGGCTCCTGCACGCCCAGGGCGCCCGCTTGATGCTAACGGATCGGGAAGCGGAAGGGGTCCAAGGGCTGGCCGAGGAGCTCGGCGGAGAGACTGCCGCCATGGCAGCGGACGTCTCGAGCCGGGCCGACAACCAGGCCGTGATCCAGGCGACGGAGGAGCGCTTCGGCGCCGTCCACGGCGTGTACCTGAACGCCGGGATCGAGGGGCGAACCGGCCCCCTGGAGGACGCCGACGATCGGGTCTGGGAGCAGGTCTTCGCGGTCAACGTCCACGGCGTCCGCTACGGGCTCCAGGCCGCGCTGCCTGCCCTACGGCGTGCCGGCGGCGGGAGCATCCTGATCACCTCGAGCGTGGCCGGGGTACGCGGTATAGCGAGCCTGAGCCCCTACGTGGCCAGCAAGCACGCCGTGATGGGGCTGATGCGCACCGCCGCCGCCGAGCTCGGCCCCGAGGGCATCCGCGTCAACTGCGTCAATCCCGGGCCGGTGGATAACCGCATGATGCGCTCCATCGAGGACCAGATCAGCCCGGGCCACGGCGAGGAGGTCCAGCAGGGCTTCACGGCCCGCATCCCCCTGGAGCGCTACGTCCGTAACGAGGAGGTGGCGAGCGTCGCCGCATTCCTCCTCTCCGATGCCGCCTCCGGCGTTACCGGCGCCAACTACCTGGTCGACGGCGGCATGACCGCGCAGTGATCCGGGGCGCGATCCGCGGCCGGCGCCGAATCAGGAGCGGATAACGGAGTACCCGCGGCGGGCACGGTGTGCTAAGGTACGCCCAGTTTGTAGCGGCGCTCCGGCGCCCAGGTGACCGTCCGGCGCTCCAATGATCGCGGCCCGGTGGCCTCGAACCGGTCGTGGATCGCCCCGCCAAGGCCTTTCCCCGATGCCTCCCCATCCCGGCGCTACCGCCGGCGCCTTGGCGCTGTACCCAGCAGGAGATCCCATGACCGCACCCTTTACCGAGCTCGGCCTCGACACCGAGCTGCTGCGCGCCGTCCAGGAGCAAGGCTACGCGACCGCCACCCCGGTCCAGTCCCAGGCCATCCCCGCCGTCCTCGGCGGCGGCGACGTGATGGCCAGCGCCCAGACCGGCACCGGCAAGACGGCGGCGTTTACGCTCCCCCTCCTCCAGCGGCTGCGAAACGGCAGTAGCGGCAGCAACGGTCAGCGGCGGATCCGGGCGCTGGTCCTGGCCCCGACCCGCGAGCTCGCCGCCCAGGTCGCGGAGAGCGTCCACACCTACGGCCGGCACCTGCCCCTGCGCGCCACCGAGATCTACGGCGGCGCCCCGATGGGCAAGCAGACGGCCGCGCTGCGCCGGGGCGTCGACATCGTCGTCGCCACGCCGGGGCGCCTGATCGACCACCTGGACCGCGGCAACCTGGATCTGCGCGACCTCGAGCTCCTGGTCCTCGATGAGGCCGACCGGATGCTGGATATGGGCTTCAAGCCGGCCATCGAGCGGATCCTGCGCACCGTGCCGACCTACCGGCAGACCCTGCTCTTCTCGGCCACCTTCTCGGGCGCCGTGGGCAAGCTGGCCCGGCAGTTCCTCGAGGCGCCCACCGTCATCGAGGCGGGCGGCGCCAACAGCGCCGCGGAGGCGGTCACCCAGGGGGCCTACTACGTCGACGCGGGGCGCAAGCGCGCCCTGCTGAGCCACCTGATCGACAACGGCGACTGGGGCCAGGTGCTGGTCTTCACCCGCACGAAGCGCGGCGCGGACCGGCTCGCCGAGCAGCTGGAGCGCGACGGCATCCGCTCCCAGGCGATCCACGGCGACAAGAGCCAGGGCCAGCGCGGCAAGGCGCTCGCCGCCTTCAAGCGGCGCTCGGTCCGGGCGCTGGTGGCCACCGACGTCGCCGCGCGCGGGCTCGACATCGCCGGGCTGCCGTACGTCGTCAACTACGACCTGCCCAACAACCCGGAGGACTACATCCACCGCATCGGCCGCACCGGCCGCGCCGGGGATGCGGGCACAGCGTTGTCGCTGGTCGCCGGCGAGGAGCGTGGGCAGTTCCGGGCGATCCAGCGGCTCGTCCAGCGCGACATCCCGGCCCACGTGGCCGAGGGCTTCGAGCCGGCGCCCCAGCGCTCGGCCGGCCCGCGCCGCGATACCTCCCGGCGCAGCAGCGGCGCCCGCTCCGGGCGCCGCGCCTGAGGCAGCGGTCACCGATCCCGCTGCAGCCGCTCAGCCGCCCGGCGCCGCGCCTCGCGGCGGCTGAGCGCGCCGCCCGCCCGCTTCTGCTCCAGGGCCTCGAGCCGCTCGGCCTGCATCTCATCGCCGTAGCAGGCCGCCGACAAGGCGTCGCGCCGCGGCTGCCCACGGCCCCGGCGTCGCCAGTAGCGGCGCCACCCCCACAGGGTGGCGCCCACGGCGATAGCCAGGCTAACAATGGCCGCTGCAATCACCTCGCTCACGGCGTCCCCTCCCTACCGAGCCGCCCGTAGCCATCCGCTCGCCGGCCTTCCCCGCTCCCTTGCTCCACGGCAACATCTTCGCTCACGCGAAGCGGCGCCACCAACGCCGGCTCGCGGCAACGGCGCCCACGGCCCCGCACCCCGCCACCGTTGCCCTCACGCGCCTGGAGCGGTCCAATGGGGGGCGGCACTTCCCGAGAGGCGGAGGCCCTATGGCACGCGCAAGCTCCAAGGAGGAGCCCCTCGAGGCCCGGCTCACCTCATGCGGCAGCCGCAGCGCCCAGGACCGGAAGATCCGCGAGCTCCGGGAGCTGGCCCTGCAGGATCCGCAGCACGCCGCGGCGGTGCTGACCTCCTGGCTGGCGGAGAGCGCAGGCCGCTCGAAAGGCGGCGCCGGCGCGCGCTGAGGCCAGCGACGCTCACCCTGGCACCACCTCGGCGAAGAGATCCCCCTGGGCCGTACGCGGCTGCAGCCCGGAGACGCTCACCCCGAGCAGCCGCACCGGCCGCCGCCCCGCCTCGGTCTCGGCGAGCAGCGCCGGCATCAGCGCGGCGATCTCCTCGGCGGCGGCCACCGGATAGGCCGGCGAGACCTGCCGGGTGATCGCCTGGAAGTCGGCGTAGCGCAGCTTCAGCGTCGCCGTCCGCGCCGCCAGCCCGTGCCGGGCCAGGCGGGCCGCCACCTCCTGGATCAGCGGCTCGAGCCGCTCGTGGATGACCGCCAGGTCCGCGGTGTCCTCGGCGTAGGTGCGCTCGGCGCCGATGGACTTGCGCTGGCGCCGCGGCTGGACGGGGCGGTGGTCGACCCCCCGGGCGGCGTCGTAGAGCGTGGCCGCGCGGCTGCCGAAGCGCTGGTGGAGGTCGGCGAGCCCCCAGGCGCGCAGGTCGGCGACGGTGCGGATGCCGAGCGCCGCCATCCGCTCGGCGGTGGCCGGGCCGACGCCGTGGAGGCGGGCCACCGGCTGCCGGGCGATGAAGGCCGCGCCCTGCTCGGGAGGGACGACGCAGAGCCCGTCGGGCTTGTCCTCGTCCGAGGCCAGCTTGGCGAGCAGCTTGTTATAGGAGACCCCGGCGGAGGCGGTCAGCCCCGTCTCCTCGCGGATGCGGGCGCGGATCGCCTCGGCCATGCGCGTCGCCGAGCCGGCGCAGCGCTGCACCCCCGTGACCTCGAGGTAGGCCTCGTCGAGCGAGAGCGGCTCGATGGCCGTGGCGTAGTCGGCGAAGATGGCGTGGAGCCGGGCGGTCACGGCGCGGTAGTCGCCGAAGCGCGGACGCAGGAAAACCGCCTCCGGGCAGAGCCGCTGCGCCCGGGCCGCGGGCATCGCCGAGCGGATGCCAAAGGCCCGGGCCTCGTAACTCGCCGCAGCGACCACGCCCCGCCCCTGGGGCGAGCCGCCCACCACCACCGGGCGGCCGCGCAGCGCCGGATCGTCGCGCTGCTCCACCGCGGCGAAGAAGGCGTCCATGTCGATGTGGATGACCTTGCGCGTCATGCCGCTGCCCCCAGCGCCCCCTCCTCCACTCGGCGGCTGGGGTGCCACCGCGCCGCACTTGCTGGCACGGAGAATGCATCTACCCTTTTAACCGAGGGGTCATACCGCCGAGAGGACGCTGTAAGCCCCGCCGTGGCCCCATTCACCCTCACGCACTGCACAAGGAGGATGCCTACCATGATCGAGCTTATCACCGCATCCCTGCTCAGCGCCGCCACCCTGGTCGCCGGCGCCGCCTGGCTCGCCCTCCACCGGCGCAGCCCGGAGCTCGCCGGCAGCCCCCGGGAGTGGGCCAAGGCCACGCTCGTCGCCGGCGGGCTGAGCACGGTAATGGCCGCCATCGGCGGCTCCTCGAGCGCGCTTCTCGGCATGTGGCTCGGCTAGGCACCTTGCTGGTGCAAACCAATG
The DNA here is from genome assembly GCF_016584055.1 of Halorhodospira neutriphila. GTDB lineage: Bacteria > Pseudomonadota > Gammaproteobacteria > Nitrococcales > Halorhodospiraceae > Halorhodospira > Halorhodospira neutriphila. The sequence continues at coordinate 8,399 of NZ_NRSH01000018.1, read as the reverse complement.
GGGTGTCTCAGCCAAGGAGGGAGGTGTGGTGATGGTCCACGTGAGCCATGAAGACGGAGGTGATCGCCTCGTGCTGAACGTCCGGGGGCGCCTCGATCTCGGCCTGCACGAGGAGCTCCAGCGAGCATGTGAGGAGGAAGAAGGGGCGCCTTGGCGGTTCGTGGTCGTAGACCTGCGCGAAGCGACCTACCTCGACACCTCGGGACTCGACATGCTCCTGATGCTACGCAAAAGTGCCAGCCAGCGGGGCGGTGAGGTCATCCTCCGCCACTGCTCTTACGGCGTGCGAAAGGTCCTCCAGATTACCAAGTTCCAGCACCTTTTCCGTATCGAGGACTCGCCCCCTTCCGCTCTCCTGGATGAGGTATTTCAGCCCCGCCACCGACAACTACACTGGGGGTGAGGTGCATCAACCCCCAAGACCGCCATCCGGGAGGCGACCGCCATGAGTGAGCGCGAGCACTACATCGAGAAGCTCAAGGCCCAGCTCGACGAGTGGCAGGCCGAGATCGACAAGCTCCAGGCCCGGGCCGAGGAGGCCGGCGAGGAGGCGAAGGCCCGCTACCAGGAGCAGATCGACGAGCTCAAGCGCCAGCACGAGCAGGGCAAGGAGCAGCTGCGCGAGATGCAGGAGGCCAGCGAGGACGCCTGGGAGCGCATGCGCGAGGGCGTGGAGTCGGCCTGGGAGAGCATGAACCGGGCGTTCCGCGACGCGATCAACCGGTTCCGGCAGTAATGCGGGTCGCGCTGACCGTCAACGGCGAGCGCCGCGAGGCCGAGGTCGCCGCCGATACGCCGCTGCTGTGGGTGCTGCGCGACCACCTCGGCCTGACCGGCACCAAGTACGGCTGCGGCATCAGCGAGTGCGGCGCCTGCACGGTGCACCTCGACGGCGAGGCCGTGCGCGCCTGCAGCGTGCCCGCCGGCCAGGCCGACGGGCGGGCGGTCACCACCATCGAGGGGCTCGGCGACGGCCAGGGGGGCCGGCACCCGCTGCAGGAGGCGTGGATCGCCGAGAACGTCCCGCAGTGCGGCTTCTGCCAGCCGGGCCAGATCATGAGCGCCGCCGCCCTGCTCGCCCGCACGCCGGCGCCCGACGACGCCGCGATCGACGCCGCCATGGGCGGCAACCTCTGCCGCTGCGGCACCTACCAGCGCATCCGCCGCGCCATCCACCGCGCCGCCGCGCAGGTACAGGAGTCCGAGGCATGAGCGAGGAGCGCAGCGACGGGGCGATCCGCATCAGCCGGCGCGGCTTCCTCAAGGCCGGCGCCCTCGCCGGCGGCGGCCTGCTGATCGGGCTGCGCCTGCCCGTCGGCGGGGGCGCCGCGGCCGCCGAGGCCGGCGAGCAGCGCACCGGGGCGGACGACGCCGCCTTCGCCCCCAACGCCTGGATCCGGATCACGGCCGACGACCAGGTCACGGTGATCGTGGACCGCTCGGAGATGGGCCAGGGGGTCATGACGGCCCTGCCCATGCTCGTCGCCGAGGAGCTCGAGGCGGACTGGGGGCGCATCGCCACCGAGTTCGCGCCGGCCGACCCGGCCTACGCGAACCCCATCCTCGGCCGCCAGGCCACCGGCGGCTCCACCGCGGTGCGCGGGGCCTGGCGCCCCCTGCGCGAGGCCGGCGCCGCGGCCCGCGAGATGCTGGTGGCCGCTGCCGCCGGGCGCTGGGGCGTCGAGGCGGCGGCGTGCGAGGCCCGCGAGCAGGCGGTGCACCACGCCGAGAGCGGCCGCTCCGCCACCTACGGCGAGCTGGCAGCGGCCGCCGCCGAGCAGCCGGTACCCGAGGCCGTCCTCCTCAAGGAGCGCCGCGACTTCCGGCTGATCGGCACGCCGCAGGACCGGCTCGACGCCCCGGCCAAGGCCGACGGCACCGCCCGCTTCGGCCTCGACGTCCAGCTCGAGGGGCTGCTCACGGCGCAGGTGGCGCGCTGCCCCGTCCTCGGCGGGCAGGTCCGCTCCTTCGACGCCCGCCAGGCGCAGCGCGTCCCCGGCGTGCGGCAGATCGCCGAGATCGACAGCGGTGTCGCCGTCATCGCCGAGGGCTTCTGGCCGGCCCAGAAGGGGCGCGAGGCGCTGGCCGTCGAGTGGGACTACGGCGAGCACGCCGAGCTCTCCTCGGCCGGGATCGCCGAGCGCTTCCGCGAGGCCGCCGAGGGCGGCGAGGCGGCCACCGCCCACAGCGAGGGCGACGCCGAGGCGGCCCTGGGGCAGGCGGAGCGGCGCGTCGAGGCGGAGTACGAGGTCCCCTTCCTCGCCCACGCCTGCATGGAGCCCATGAACTGCACCGCCCGCATCCAGGACGGGCTCTGCGAGGTGTGGGCGCCGACCCAGAACCAGGCCGCCACCCAGCGCGTGGCCGCCGAGGTCAGCGGCCTGCCCGAGGCGCAGGTGCGCGTCTACACCACCTTCCTCGGCGGCGGCTTCGGGCGGCGCTCCCATACCGACTTCGTCGCCGAGGCCGTGGCCTGCGCCAAGGCCGCCGGCGCCCCGGTCCAGGTCGTCTGGACCCGCGAGGACACCACCCGGCACGACCACTACCGCCCCGCCACCTACAACCGGCTCAGCGCGGCCATCGGCGAGGACGGCGGGATCCGCGCCTGGCGCCACCACATCGTCGGGCCCTCGATCATGAGCCAGAACGGCATGATCCCCGCCGATCAGCGGCTCGACTCCTCCTCGGTGGAGGGCGCCGCCGAGATCCCCTACCGGGTGCCCCACACCCGCGTCGCGTACACCATGGCCAACACCCCGGTGCCGCTGTGGTGGTGGCGCTCGGTGGGCAACTCCCAGAACGGCTTCATCCGCGAGGCCTTCCTCGACGAGGTGGCGGCCGCCGCCGGCGAGGACCCCTACGAGCTGCGCCGGCGGCTGATCCCCGAGGGCGACCGCCACCACGGCGTGCTCGAGCGCGCCGCCTCTGAGGCCGGCTGGGGCCAGCCCCTGCCGGCGGGGCGGGCCCGGGGGATCGCCGTCGTCTACTCCTTCGGCAGCTACTGCGCCGAGGTGGCCGAGGTCTCGGTCACCGCGGGGCGCGAGGTCCGCGTCCACCGGGTGGACGTGGCCATCGACTGCGGCACCGCCGTCAACCCGGAGATCGTCGCCGAGCAGATGGAGAGCGGCGTGGCCTACGGCCTCTCCGCCGCCCTCGGCGAGGCCATCACCGTCGAGCGCGGCCGCATCGAGCAGGGCAACTTCGACGACTACACCACGCTGCGCATCCACCAGATGCCGCAGGTCCGGGTGCACATCGTCGACAGCGGTGAGGACCCCGGCGGCATCGGCGAGCCGGGCACCCCGCCGATCGCCCCGGCGCTCGCCAACGCCGTCCGGGCCGCCACCGGCGAGCCCGTGCGCCGGCTCCCCCTGGCCCGGGCCGGGCTCCAGCCGGCCTAGGAGGGAGCGCCTACACGCCGTGATCGCCGGGATCCTGCTCGCGGCGGGCGACGGGCGGCGCTTCGGCGCCGGCGCGAAGCTCCTCGCCCCCCTGCCCGACGGCACCCCCGTCGCTGCCGCCGCCGCCGTCAACCTCCTGGCCGGCGGGATCGACCGCTGCCTGGCGGTGACCCGCCCCGGCGATACCGGGCTGGCCCGCCTGCTCCAGGAGACGGGCGTGCAGGTGGTAGCGGCGCCGGAGCGCAGGCGCAGCCTCGGCACCAGCCTCGCCGCCGGGATCGCCGCCGCCGGGCGCGCCGAGGGGTGGCTCATCGCCCTGGCGGACATGCCGTGGATCGCCCCGGCGACGACGGCGGCGGTCGCCGAGGCGCTGCAGGGCGGGGCGCTGCTCGCCCGGCCCCACTACCGGGGCCGCGAGGGCCACCCGGTGGGCTTCGCCGCCGCGCTGGGCGCGGAGCTGCGGACCCTGGACGGCGAGCCCGGCGGACGGCGTGTCATCGCTGCCCACCGCGATCAGCTGGCGGCGATCCCCGTCGATGACCCCGGCGTGCTGCGGGACGTCGACAAGTCCAGCGACCTGAGCGCCCCCTGGCGCCGCCCCGCCCCGTTCTCCTAGGAGCGCCACGCAAGGCGGCCTTGCGCTTGCCGCCCGCTTCGCCGAGCATGATCCTCTTGGCCCGACCACCGAGGGCGCCGGACGGCATAGAAGATGCGCCAAGGCCTGCAGCACGTCATCCACTCCAGCGGCCCCGTGGCGATGTTCCTGCGCTTCGCCGGGGTCGCCACCGCCATCTCGCTGATCGACGCCGGCGGGCTGCTCGCCCTCCACGAGGCGGGCGGCGTGGACCTGCTGCTCTCCCGGGTCTTCTCGTACACGGCGGCCATCACCGCCGGCTACTTCCTCAACCGCTACTTCACCTTCCGCACACGCACGAGCGACCGCAGCACCGCCGCGGACCTGATGCGCTTCTACGGCATCCACGGCCTCGGCGGCGCCCTCAACTACGGGGTCTTCGCCCTGACCCTGCTCGCCGGCCGGGCCGTCGTGCAGGGCCAGGGGCTCGACCTGTGGCTCTCGCTGCTCGGCATCTGGCTCGGCGGCGTGGCGGGGATGTGCTTCAACTTCTTCCTCTCCAGCCGGATGGTCTTCGACCAGGAGGCGTGAGCGCGGCACGGCCCCGCCAGCGGCCCGGAGCGCCCATCATTTCACTATTCTGCATAATGTTGCTAAATTGCCCGGGACCCGAACCGGCAAGCAGGAGGCGAAGATGACCCTGGGACTGGCCCCCGTCGACCGCGTCGAGATCCTCACCCTCCAGGACAACTACATCGACATCGTCGCCCGCGACGACAGCGACGTCGTCCAGCGGGCCCGCAGCCGCCCCGGCTTCTCCCTGGAGCGCTCGCTGTGCGCCGAGCACGGCTTCTCCCTGCTCGTCACCCTGGAGCGCGGCGGGCAGCGCCGCAGCCTGCTCTTCGACTTCGGCTACTCGGCGGAGGGGGCCCGCCGCAACGCCGAGGCCCTCGGCGTCGACCTCAGCCGGGTCGAGGCGGCGGCGCTCTCCCACGGCCACTTCGACCACACCGGCGGGCTCGCCGACATGATGGGGCGCCTCGCGCCGACGGCCGAGCTCGTCCTCCACCCGGCCGTCTACCGCGGCCCGCGCTTTACCAAGCGCGCCGACGGCCAGCGCGCCCCCCTGCCGCAGTTCCTCGAGCAGCAGCTCGCCGAGGCCGGGGTGAGCCCCGTCGAGACCCGCGAGCCCTACCCGCTGCTCGACGGCCAGGCCGCCTTCCTCGGCGAGATCCCGCGGGTCACCGACTTCGAGCAGCCGAGCGGGACGATGTGCTACGAGGCGGCCGACGGCACCGAGCACGTCGACGCCTTCGAGGACGACACGGGGCTGGTGATCCGGCTCGCCGGCCGCGGGCTGGTGGTCATCTCCGGCTGCGCCCACTCCGGGATCGTCAACACCATCCGCCACGCCCAGGCGGTCGCCGGCGAGGAGCCGGTCCACGCGGTCATCGGCGGCTTCCACCTCACCGGCATGGACGAGGCCACCCAGATCCGCCCCACCGTGGAGGCCCTGCGGGAGATCGGCCCGCGGATCGTCGTCCCCGCCCACTGCACGGGGCGCAACGCGCAGCAGGCCATCGAGCGCGCCCTGCCCGAGGCCTTCGTGCTCAACATGGTCGGCACCGCCCTCCACCTCGGCGGCTGAGGGCCCGGGCAGGCCGGCGGGCGCCGGGCCCTGGCGTACGCCGGCGAGACGGGCCACAATCGGGGCTCGGGAGAGGCTGCTTGACGGATCTCAAGCCGATGCCGACGACCGCTGCCCCGATCGACCCCTTCGGCCGGGCGATCACCTACCTGCGCCTGTCGGTCACGGACCGCTGCAACCTGCGCTGCCGCTACTGCATCGACGAGGCCACGCGCTTCCTGCCCCGCGCCGAGCTCCTCTCCCGCGAGGAGCTCGAGACCGCGGCGCGCGCCTGCGTCGCGCTCGGCATCCGCAAGATCCGCGTCACCGGCGGCGAGCCGCTGCTCCGCCGGGGGGTGCTCGGGCTCCTGGGGCGGCTCGGCGCCCTGCCCGGGCTCGACGAGCTGGCCCTGACCACCAACGGCACCGAGCTCCCCCGCTACGCCGAGGCGCTGCGCGCCGCCGGCGTGCAGCGGGTGAATATCAGCCTCGACAGCCTCGACCCGGCGCGCTTTCGGCGCATCACCGGCAACGGCCGCCTCGAGCGCGTCCTCGAGGGGGTCGAGGCGGCCCGCGGCGCCGGCTTCGAGCGCCTCAAGCTCAACGCCGTCGCCGACGCCCAGCGCCGCGGCGAGCTCCTCGCCCTCGTCGACTACGCCGCCGCCCGGGATCTCGATATCAGCTTCATCGAGCCGATGCCCCTCGGCCCCGCCGGCCGCGAGGCCGGGGGCGCCCCCTCCGCCGAGGCGGTCCGGCGAGCGATCGCGGCCGCCTACCCCCTCGCGCCGACGGCGGAGGGGACCGGCGGGCCCTCGCGCTACTACCGGATCCGCGGCAGCGGGACCCGGATCGGCCTCATCGCCCCGCGCAGCGAGGGCTTCTGCGCCGCCTGCAACCGGCTGCGGCTGACCGCCGCCGGGGCCCTGCTGCCGTGCCTCGGCCACGCCGAGGCCGTGGACCTGCGCGCCGTGCTGCGCGGCGCCCCCGGCGACACCGAGGCCCTCCACGCGGCGATCCGCACGGCGGTCGCCCGCAAGCCGCCGCGCCACGACTTCTCCGCGCCGGCCGCGGCGCCGGCCCCGATCCACCCCATGAGCCTCGTGGGCGGCTGAGCCAGGGCCCACGCTGTGGCAGTTAGGCCCGGCGCCCTTCTACGCCCGGCCGATCCGCTTTAGAGTACAGCCGCGAATACGCGTACCTACAGCTCGGGGCCGGGACTGCCCACGCTCCACGCCGGGCGGTGCCTGCCCCAGGTCAACAAGAGGCCGCCACCCCCATGGCCGGAGAGCCGGGCTCCCAGGACCTGCAGCGCCACCTCCTCGAGGCCCTCGCCGAGGGCGTCTGCGGGCTCGACAGCGAGGGCCGCTTCACCTTCATCAACCCGGCGGGGTTGAGGCTGCTCGGCTACGCCAGCGAGCAGGAGCTGCTCGGCCGCCACGCCCACTCCGTCGTCCACTACGCCAAGCCCGACGGCTCCCCCTACCCCTACGCGGAGTGCCCGAGCTGCCAGGCCCTGCGCTGCGGCCAGCCCCTCGAGGCGTGGGAGGACTGGCTCTGGCGCCGCGACGGCACCCGCTTCCCCGCCCTGCTCTACGCCTCGCCCCTGCACGACGGGCACGGCGCGGTCAGCGGCGCCGTGGTCTCCTTCCAGGACATCACCGAGCGCCGGGAGACCGAGCGGGCCCTGCGCGAGAGCGAGCGGCGCTTCCGGCAGATGGCCGAGAACATCAACGAGGTCTTCTGGCTGCGCACACACGACGAGATCCTCTACGTCAACCCCGCCTATGAGCGGATCTGGGGCCGGAGCATCGAGGCGCTCTACGAGCGGCCCAAGGACTTCCTCGAGGCGATCCACCCCGAGGATCGCCCCACCATCGAGCGCTCAATGGCGCAAGCGCAAGCCGATAACGCCCCCTTCAACGAGGCCTACCGCATCATCCGCCCCGACGGCGAGGTGCGCTGGATCCACTCCCAGGCCTACCCGGTCTTCGATGAGCACGGCCGGGCCGAGCGCCGGGCCGGCACCGCCCGCGACGTCACCGACTACAAGACCCTCCAGCACCAGCTCGAGGAGGCCCTGCACACCAAGACCGACTTCCTCAACGCCGTCAGCCACGACCTGCGCACCCCGCTCAACGCCCTGATGGGCTTCACCGAGCTGCTCAGCGGCTCCTCGCTCGACGCCGAGCAGCGCCGCTACCTGCGCCTCTGCCAGGCGGCCGGCGAGCGGCTGCTCGGGCTCGTCGACACCCTGCTCGAGCTCTCCCGGCTGCAGGCGGGCAAGCTCGAGCTCCACCGCGAGGCCTTCGAGCTGCGCCCCTTCCTCGACGAGCAGCTCGAGCTGCTGCGGACCCAGGCCGCGGAGAAGGACTTGGAGCTCGACTGGCGCGTCGACCCAGCGCTGCCACGCCACGCCTACACCGACCCGAACCGCCTCGCCCAGGTCCTGCTCAACCTCGTCAGCAACGCCGTGCAGTACACCGAGGCGGGCTCCGTGCACGTCGCCCTCGAGGCCGACGACGGCCCCGGCCGTGCCCGGGCCGCCGTGCGCGATACCGGCCCCGGCATCCCGGCGCAGGCGCGGGAGCGGATCTTCGAGGCCTTCGACCGCGCCGGGCGCAGCGACCGGCAGCAGGGCAGCGGCCTGGGCCTGGCCATCGCCCGCGAGCTCGTCGGGCTGCTCGGCGGCGAGATCGGGCTCGAGAGCGAGCCCGGCGCCGGCTCGACCTTCACCTTCACCCTTGATCTACCCGCCGCCCCCGAGGCGGAGGCCGCGCCAGCGCCGCACCCCCGCGAT
>NZ_NRSH01000017.1 GCF_016584055.1 Halorhodospira neutriphila | reverse complement strand
TGCGGGTGGTCCTCCGGCTGCTCCTCGCCCAAGCGGCGGCCGAGGCCCCGGCCGCCAGGAGCCAGACGGCGGCGGCGGCGAGCCCGACCGCCGCTTGGGCGAGGAGCAGCCGGAGGACCACCCGCACCGCGGGCGCACGCGTGCGCCAATAGCCCTGGGGCTCGAAGCCGGCGTTCAGCGCTGGGGAGTCACGCACGGGCGCAGCCCTCGGACGCTCGAAAGGGGCGGAGTCTAGCCCTTCTCCCCCACCGGGTCAAATGCCGGGGCGGCCCGGGGGCCGCCTAGTTGATGCGGGAGAGGATGCCGTCGAGCTCATCGAGGCTGCTGTAGCGGATGACCAGCCGCCCGCCGCCCTTGCGCCGGCTGTGCTGGATATCGACGGGGGAGCCGAGGCGCTCGGCGAGGTGCTCCTGGAGCCGCTCGACGTCCGGGTCGGCGCCCCCCGGGCCGCCCTCCTGCGCCTCGCGGGCTTCCTCGCCCTCGCCCTGCGCCTGCTGGAGGCGGCGGACGAGCTGCTCGGTCTGGCGCACCGAGAGCTGCTCCCGGGCCACCCGGGCCGCCGCCTCGCTCTGGGCGCGGCCTTCGAGGCCGGCGAGGGCCTTGGCGTGGCCGGCCTCCAGGTGCCCCTCCCCGACGAGGCGCTGGACGTCCTCGTTGAGCTCGAGCAGGCGCAGCAGGTTGGTCACGCTGGTCCGCGAGCGCCCCACCGCCTCGGCCGTCGCCTGGTGCGAGAGCCCGAACTCGTGGATGAGCCGGCGCAGGGCCGTGGCCGCCTCGAGGGGGTTGAGGTCCTCGCGCTGGAGGTTCTCGATCAGGGCGATGGCGACGGCCGCCTCGTCGGGCATCTCCCGGACGATCGCCGGGACCCGCTCGATCTCGGCGAGCTGCGCCGCGCGCCAGCGCCGCTCGCCGGCGATGATCTGGTAGCGCCCCTCGCCGTCGGGCCGCACCACCAGGGGCTGGACCACCCCCTGGGCGCGGATCGAGTCCGCCAGCTCGCCGAGCGCCTGCTCGTCGAAGGTCCGCCGCGGCTGGTAGGGGCCGCGCTCGAGCAGGTCGACCGGCAGCTCGCAGAGGCTGCTACCGCCCTCCGGATCGCCGCTCGCGGCCGCCGCCTTGGGATCGTCGCCGAGCAGGGCGTCGAGCCCCCGCCCCAGTCCGCGTCTCTTCGCTGCCATGCTCTCGCCTTCGTGTCTGCGTCGGTCCGTGGTCTACGCCGTCGTGGCGCCGCTCGGCGCCTCGCCGCGGTGGCGGCGCTCCATCTCGTTGGCCAGCGCCCGGTACGCCAGGGCCCCCCGGGAGCTGCGGTCGTAGGCGACGGCGGGCAGGCCGTGGCTCGGCGCCTCGGCGAGGCGGACGTTGCGCGGGATCACGGTCCGGAAGACCTGCGCCCCGAAGTGCGCCTCGAGCTGCTCGCTCACCTGGTTCGCCAGATTATTGCGCACATCGAACATCGTGCGCAGGAGCCCGTCGATGACCAGCGCCCGGTTGGCGCTCGCCTGCACGCCGCGGACCGTATCGAGCAGCGCCGTCAGCCCCTCGAGGGCGAAGTACTCGCACTGGATCGGGATCAGCACGCCGTGGGCGGCGACGAGGGCGTTGACCGTCAGGATGTTCAGCGAGGGGGGGCAGTCGATCAGGATGTAGCCGTACTCCGCCGCGGCCGCCTCGAGCGTCCGGCGCAGCCGCTGCTGCCGGTCCCCGGCCTCGAGGAGCTCGACCTCCGCCGCCGTCAGGTCGCCGTTGGCCGGGACCATGTCGAAGCCCGCCTCCTCGAGGGGGTGGACGGCCTCGGCGAGCTCGACCGCCCCCGTCAGGGCCTCGTAGACCGTCGGGGCGGCCTCGCGCTTGTCGAGCCCGGCGCCGACGGTGGCGTTGCCCTGGGGGTCGAGGTCGATGAGCAGCACCGATCTGCCGCCCGCGGCGAGGCTGGCCGCGAGGTTGATGCAGCTGGTGGTCTTCCCCACCCCGCCCTTCTGGTTGGTCACAGCGATGATCCGAGCCATTGCCCTCTCCTGCGTCGGCCGGCGTAGCGCGACGCCCCGGCCCATTCCTAATCGCGACGATAACGTATCAGTATGGAGCGCCCGTCCCCCCCGGCACCGGGCAGCTCGTGGCGCTCGAGCGCCGCCGCCACCCCCTCGGGCAGCTCGGCGAGCTCCTCCGCCACCCGCTCGCCCTTGTGGGCCAGGAGCTCGCCGCCGGGGCGCAGCCGGGGCGCCGCCATCGGGATCAGGGTCGCGAGGGGGGCCACCGCGCGGGCGGTGACTACCTCGAAGCGGGCCTCGCCCCCCGCGCTGGCGTCCCCCTGCACCACCTCGACGCCCTCCAGCCCGAGCTCGAGCCGGCACTGGCGCAGGAACCGCACCTTCTTGCCGGAGCGATCGAGCAGGGTGACGGGCCGCCGGGGCTCGGCGATGGCCAGCGGCACGCCGGGCAGCCCCCCGCCGCTGCCCAGGTCGAGGAGCGCACCCGGGGGCAGGTAGGGGGCGATCGCCAGGCTGTCCAGCAGGTGGCGCTCGACCATCGCCGCCGGATCGCGCACCGCGGTGAGATTATACGCGCGGTTCCAGCGCTGGAGGAGGTCCAGGTAGGCGAGCAGGCGCTCGCGCTGCGCCTCCGCCAGCTCGAGGCCCAGCGCCCGGAGCCCGTCGGCGAGGCGCTCAGGCGGCGTCTTCATGGCCCTGGGCCCGGCGGAGCTTGCCGAGACGGCGCAGGTGGACGAGCAGCAGGGAGACGGCCACCGGCGTGATCCCGGGCAGGCGGGCGGCGTCGCCGACCGTCGCCGGCCGGGCCTGCTGCAGGCGCTCCCGGGCCTCGGTGGAGAGGCCCGGCACCGCGGCGAAGTCGCACGAGGCCGGGATGGGCACCCCGGCGTAGCGGGCGTGCCGGCGCTTCTCCGCCTCCTCGCGGTCGAGGTAGCCGTCGTAGCGCGCCTCGATCTCCAGCTGCGCCCCGACGCGCTCGCCGGCGCCGGCCTCGGCGAGGCCGCCGATGGCGAGGACGTCCGCATACCGCAGCTCCGGGCGCCGGAGCAGGTCGAAGAGGCTCTGGGGGCGGCGCAGCGGCCCCCCGAGCCGCCGCTCCTGCTCGGCGCCGAGCGCCTCCGGCTGGACGCGGGTGCCCTCGAGGCGGGCCCGCTCGGCCTCCAGGGCCTCCTGGTAGCGGGCGAAGCGCGCCCAGTGCGCCTCCCCGACCAGCCCGAGCTCGCGCCCCCTCGGCGTCAGCCGCTGATCGGCGTTATCGCAGCGCAGCCGCAGGCGGTGCTCGGCGCGGCTGGTGAACATCCGGTACGGCTCGGTCACGCCGGCGCTCACGAGGTCGTCGATGAGCACCCCGATGTACGCCTCGCTGCGGGTCGGGAACCACGGCTCACGGCCCTGGACCGCCCGGGCGGCGTTCAGGCCCGCGATCAGCCCCTGGGCGGCGGCCTCCTCGTAGCCCGTGGTGCCGTTGATCTGCCCGGCGAGGTAGAGCCCGCCCACGGCGAGGCTCTCGAGCCACGGCTGCAGCCCCCGCGGATCGGCGTAGTCGTACTCGATGGCGTAGCCCGCTCGCGTGATCCGCGCCGCCTCGAGCCCCGGCATCGACCGGACCATGGCCTCCTGGACCGGGTACGGCAGCCCCGTGGAGATCCCGTTGGGGTAGAGCTCCTCGGCGTCGACGCCCTCCGGCTCCAGGAAGACCTGGTGGTGGTCGCGGTCGGCGAAGCGGACGACCTTGTCCTCGATGGAGGGGCAGTAGCGCGGGCCGACGGCGTCGATGGCGCCGGTGTACATCGGCGACTGATCGAGCGCCCCACGGATGCGCTCGTGGGTCTCGGGCGTGGTCGCCGTCACGTAGCAGGGCCGGTCCGGGAGCCCCTCCCCCGCCTCGGCGAAGGGCGAGAAGCGCGGCCGCGGCGCCTCCCCCCACTGGATGTCGAGCCGCTGCAGGTCGACGCTGCGCCGGTCGATCCGCGGCGGGGTGCCGGTCTTCATCCGCCCGATGCCCAGGCCGAGGCTGCGCAGGTGCTCGGCGAGGCGCTCGGCCGCCGGATCGCCGGCCCGCCCCGCCGCGTACTGCTCCCCGCCGATATGGATCCGGCCGCCGAGGAAGGTCCCCGTGGCCAGCACCACCGCCGCGCCGGCCAGCGCCGCCCCGCTGCCGGTCCGCAGCCCGGTGCAGCGTCCCGCCTCGAGCACCAGGGCCTCGACCGCATCCTGGAGCAGGGTCAGCCGCGGCTGCTGCTCGAGGGCCTGCCGCACGGCGCGGGCGTAGGCGCCGCGGTCGGCCTGGATGCGGGTCGCCTGGACCGCCGGCCCCTTGCGGCGGTTCAGCACCCGGGCCTGGATCGCCGCGGCGTCGGCCGCCCGGCCGATCACCCCGCCGAGGGCGTCGATCTCGCGCACCAGGTGGCCCTTGCCGATCCCGCCGATGGCCGGGTTGCACGACAGGGCCCCCACGGCCTCGAGGCTGTGGGTCACGAGCGCCGTCTCGGATCGGCCCCCTCCCCCGGGGTGGTTCCACGTGGAACCGTAGCGCGGCTCCACGCTGTTCCACGTGGAACCGTGCGCCCGCCGCGCCCGCCGCTACTTGCCGATGCAGAAGGAGGAGAAGATGCGGTCGAGCAGGTCCTCCGAACTCACGGCCCCGGTGATCGCCCCGAGGCGCTGCTGCGCCCGGCGCAGGGCGTCGGCGACCAGGTCCTCGAGGGCCTCGCCGTCGCCGGCGAGCCGGCGGGCCTCGCCCAGCGCCTGCTCGGCGTCGGCGAGGGCCTCGAGGTGGCGCTCCCGGGCCGCCCAGGGCTCCTCGGCCCCCGCCGCCGCCTGCAGGCTCGCCTCGAGCCACTCCCGCACCGCCTCCAGGCCGGCGCCGGTGTGGGCGCTCACGGCGGCGGCGGTCACCGGCCGCCCGCCGAGCGGCTCCTCCCCGAGCCCCGGGGGGCGCCCGGAGCGGTCGATCTTGTTGCGGATCAGCAGGACCGGGCGCTCCGGGCGGCTCAGCGCCATCTCCTCGGCCTCGGGGCCGGGCGCCGCCCCCTCCTCGACCACGAGGAGGAGCGCGTCCGCCCCTTCCGCCGAGGCGCGCGCCCGGCGGGCGCCCTCGCGCTCGACCTCCTCCTGCTCCGCCGCCGGCCGCAGCCCGGCCGTATCGAGCAGCTCGAGCGCCTGGCCCGCGACCCGCGCCGTCTCCCGGATCACGTCCCGGGTCGTCCCCGGCGTCGCGGCGACGATCGCCGCCTCGCTCTCGGTCAGGGCGTTGAGCAGGCTCGACTTGCCGGCGTTCGGCGGCCCCACGAGGGCGACCCGCTGCCCCTGGGAGAGGCGCCAGCCGGCGCCGGCCCGCGCCCGGATCTCGCCGAGCTGCTCGCGGAGGCGGTCGAGGTCATCGGCGAGGGCGGCCTGCCCCGCCTCGGCGGGCTCCTCCTCGTCGGGGAAGTCGAGCCCGGCCTCGAGGCGCGCCCGCCGATCGGCCAGGGCCGCGCCGAGCTCGGCCACGCGCTGGCCGAAGGCGCCCTCCACGGAGCGCATCGCCGCCCGGCGGGCCGCCTCGCTATCGGCCTCGATCAGGGCGGCGACGCCCTCGGCCTGGCTCAGGTCCATGCGGCCGTTGAGGAAGGCCCGCTCGGTGAACTCCCCCGGCTGCGCCAGGCGCCCGCCGGCCCGGCGCAGGGCGTCGAGCAGGGAGCGGACGACGGCCGGGCCGCCGTGGCCCTGCAGCTCGACGACGTCCTCGCCGGTGTAGGAGGCCGGCGCGGGGAAGAGGAGCACGATCCCGCGGTCAAGCACCTCGCCGCCGGCGGGGTCGCGGAAGGCGCGCAGCTGGGCCTGGCGCGGCGGGGGGAGCGCCCCGGTCAGCCGCCCGGCGATGGCCCGGGCCTCGGGCCCGGAGAGGCGGATCACGGCGACCCCCCCGCGCCCCGGGGGTGTCGCCGCGGCGAAGATGCTGTCTACGCGGCCTTCTCCACGCTGCGCATGATGTGCCATTGCTGGGCGATCGACAGGAGGTTATTGGTCAGCCAGTAGAGTACCAGGCCGGCCGGGAAGAGCATGAAGAAGCCGGTGAAGACGAAGGGCAGCACCTGCATCACCCGCTTCTGGATCGGGTCCACCGGCGGCGGGTTCAGCCGCATCTGCAGCAGCATGGTGGCGCCCATGAGCAGCGGCAGGATGAAGTACGGGTCCCGGCTCGACAGGTCCTGGATCCAGAGCATGAACGGCGCGTGGCGGATCTCCACGCTCTCGAGCAGGACCCAGTAGAGGGCGATGAAGACCGGGATCTGGACCAGGATCGGCAGGCAGCCGCCGAGCGGGTTGATCTGCTCCTTCTTGTAGAGCTCCATGAGCGCCTGGTTCATCTGCTGCCGGTCGTCGGCGTAGCGCTCGCGGATCTCCTGCATCTTCGGCTGGACCTTGCGCATCTTCGCCATGGAGCGGTAGCTGATCGCCGAGAGCTTGTAGAAGGCGAGCTTGATCAGCAGGGTCAGCACGATGATCGCCGCGCCCCAGTTCTTGACCACGTCCTGGACCTTGTCGAGGGCCCAGAACAGCGGGTTGGCGAGGATGGTCAGGAAGCCGTAGTCGACGGTCAGGCGCAGGTCCTGGGCGTCGATGGCCGTGAGCCGGTCCTGCTCCTTCGGCCCCACGTAGAGGCGGTTCGTCACCTGCCCGCTCTCCCCCGCCGGCACCTCGAGCCAGGGCGAGGAGGCCCCGAGGACGTAGGTCTCGTTGGGGAGGCTGCGCGTGTAGAAGCGGTGGGCGACGTCACGCTCGGGGATGATGACGCCGATGAAGTAGTGCTGGAGGATGCCGCCCCAGCCGTTGGTGACGTCCTTGGAGAGGTTGCTCTCCGCCATCTCGTCGAAGGGGATGCGGCTGAACTGCTCCTCCGGCGTGTAGAGGGCGCCGCCGGTGAAGGTCCGGATGTACCAGGGGGTCATCCCCGCCGGGTCAGGCTGGCGGCGCAGCTGCAGGTACTGGAAGCCGCGCCACTGCTCCCCCGAGGCGTTGCGCACCTCGTGGCGCACGTCGACGAGGTAGCTGTCCCGGTGGAAGGTGTAGACCTTGCGGACCTCGATGCCGTCCTTGGACCAGACCAGCGGCACCTCGAGCTCCTCCTGGTCCGGGCCGAGCTCGTAGGACTCCGAGGCCACCTGGAAGCGCGCCTCCCGCCCGGGGGCCAGCTCGGCGCCGCTGAGCCCCGACTGCGCGATGTAGAACGGCTCGCCCGAGTCGCCCATCAGCCGGTAGGGCTCGGAGCCGCCGGCCTCCTTGAGGTGCTCGAGCAGCTCGACCCGCCGGATATCCCCGCCCCGGGCGCTGATCTCGACGCTCAGCAGGTCCGTCTCGACCTCCACGCGGGGGCCGCCGCCCCCCTGCGCCTGGGGCGCGGCCTGCCCCGAGCCTGCCGGCGCCGCCTGGCCTCCCGGCGCCCCCGTGCGCCCCGGGCTCGCGGGGGCCTCGGCGGCGGCCGCCGACTCCTCGGCGGCGACGGGCTCCTGCGCCGGCTCCATCTGCTCCCGCTCCCAGGAGAAGTAGAGCATAAGGCCGATACCGGCGAGGGCGATCAACAGGATGAGACGCTGGTTCTCCATGGGGGCTCTACCCTTGTGAACGATCTCGACGCCCCGGCACCGGGTCGATCCCGCCGGGATGCCAGGGGTGGCACTTGGCCACGCGGCGAGCGGCCAGGCCGATCCCGGCCAGCGGGCCGTGCTCGGCGACCGCCTGCGCCGCGTAGTCGGAGCAGGTCGGCAGGAACCGGCAGCGCGGTCCCAGGAGGGGGCTGACCGTGTACTGATACCCCCGAATCAGGGCGATCAAGAGGTGTCGAGCGAGGCGCATCGCAGCCGCTCCCAAAGCTCGTGCAGCGCGGCGAAGAGGGCGGGGTTGCCCGTCCAGGCGGCGTCCCGCTTGACACCGACCACGATGTCGACGCTCGGCAGCGTGGCCGCCTCGACCCGGAACCCCTCGCGGATCAGCCGCTTGGCGCGGCTCCGGTCGACCGCCCGGCGGACGGCGCGCTTCGGGGCCGCGATGCCGAGCCGCGGCCGTCCTAGCTCATTGCTGCGCACCGCGACGCGGAGGCAGCGGTTCGAGGCGCGCCACTGCGGCGCCCGGAGCACCCGCTCGTACTCCCTGCGGCGGAGCAGCCGGGCGCTCGGCGGAAAGGACTGGTCCGCCGCCACTGCGGCGAGCGCTAGGGGAGTCAGGCCCGGGGGCAGAGGCGCTTGCGGCCCTTGGCCCGGCGCCGCTTGAGGACCTGCCGGCCGCCGCGGGTCGCCATCCGTGCCCGAAAGCCGTGGGTGCGATTGCGCTTGACGTTGCTCGGTTGGTAAGTCCGCTTCATGGCTATAACTCGTCACCGGTCAGGAGGGTAAGGCCGTCTTCCGGCCAGTGAGCCGCGAATCTACTTGCGCATCGAGGGGCTGTCAATCGCCTGTGGATAACTCCCCGACCCGTCATTAGACTGACTCCCCCCGGGCTCCCCGACCCTTCTTCTCAGCAGTGCCGTGAGGTGATCCCCCTTATGGAGGCCCCCTTGTGGAGCGTCTGCCTACGCCAGTTCGAGCGCGAGCTCTCGGAGCAGCAGCTCAACACCTGGCTACGCCCCCTCCAGGCGGAGCACGCCGACGGCGTCCTGCGCCTGTTCGCTCCCAACCGCTTCGTCCTCGACTGGGTCCGGGACAACTTCGCGGAGCGCATCCAGGAGCTGCTCGAGGAGTCGGCCGCCGAGGCGCCGCCGCGGCTCGAGTTCGAGGTGGGCTCCTCGGCGGCCTCCGACCTCGAGACCGCCCCCGCCGGCGCCGCGGAGGAGCGCAAGGCGCACCGGCCGCCGATCACCGAGACGAACCTCAACCCCAACTTCACCTTCACGAGCTTCGTCGAGGGCAAGTCGAACCAGCTCGCCCGGGCGGCGAGCATGCAGGTCGCGGAGAACCCCGGCGGCTCCTATAACCCCCTCTTCCTCTACGGCGGCGTCGGCCTCGGGAAGACGCACCTCATGCACGCCGTCGGCAACGAGATCCGCAACCTCGACGCGGACGCCCGGGTGGTCTACCTGCACTCGGAGCGCTTCGTCGCCGAGATGGTCCGGGCCCTGCAGCACAACACCATCAACGACTTCAAGCGCCACTACCGCAACCTCGACGCCCTGCTCATCGACGATATCCAGTTCTTCGCCGGCAAGGAGCGCTCCCAGGAGGAGTTCTTCCACACCTTCAACGCCCTGCTCGAGGGCGAGCAGCAGGTGATCATGACCTGCGACCGCTACCCCAAGGAGGTCAGCGGCCTCGAGGAGCGGCTCAAGTCGCGCTTCGGCTGGGGGCTGACGGTGGCCATCGAGCCCCCCGAGCTCGAGACCCGGGTCGCCATCCTCAAGAGCAAGGCGGTCCGCGACGGCATCGACCTCCCCGATGAGGTCGCCTTCTTCGTCGCCAAGCGGCTGCGCTCCAACGTCCGCGAGCTCGAGGGCGCCCTGCGGCGGATCACGGCGAACGCGCAGTTCACGGGGCGGAGCGTCGACGTCGGCTTCGCCAAGGAGGCGCTGAGCGACCTCCTCGCCCTGCAGGACAAGCTAGTCACCATCGACAACATCCAGAAGACCGTCGCCGCCTACTACAAGATCCGGGTCGGCGACCTCCTCTCCAAGCGCCGCAGCCGCGCCGTGACCCGGCCGCGCCACATGGCGATGGTCCTCGCCAAGGAGCTGACCTCGCACTCGCTGCCGGAGATCGGCGACGCCTTCGGCGGCCGGGACCACTCCACCGTCCTCCACGCCTGCCGCAAGATCCGGGAGCTGATGGACAGCGACAGCCGCATCGCCGAGGACTACGAGAACCTGCTGAGGACCCTGAGCAGCTGAGGCGGCGGGCGCCTGTGGAAAACCCTGTGGAAAACCCTGTGGAGAGATGTTAGCAAGCTGGGGAGAAGAGCGCGGCGTAAATCCGCCCACATCTTATCCAGGCGTTTTCCACAAGATATCCACCTCTATTTTTACCTTTTAATCAGCATCTTAAGTCCATTTTGCACAGCTTTAGCGGGCCTTAGTAACAACAGTCTCTAAAGACTGTCCCATGATGATAACCGTGCTAGGGGAGACCAATGCGCTTCGAGATCCAACGCGAGACCCTCACCGCAGCGCTCCAGGCCATCGCCGGTGTCGTCGAGCGGCGCCAGACCTTGGCCGTGCTCGGCAATATCCGGGTCGAGGCGAGCGGCGACGACACCATCCGGCTGACCGCCACCGACCTCGAGGTCGAGCTGATCACCTGGGCGGCCTGCAGCGTCACCGCCTCGGGGGCGATCACCCTCCCCGCCCGGAAGTGGCTCGATATCTGCCGTAACCTCCCGGAGGGGGCCACCATCGAGCTCGCCGTCGAGGGGGACCGGGCCACCCTCCGGGCCGGCAAGAGCCGCTTCTCCCTCGCGACCCTGCCGGCCGAGGAGTTCCCCGAGATCGACTCCATCGGCGATGCCGAGGGCCTCGAGCTCCCCCGCGTCGAGCTGCGCCGGCTCATCGAGCGCACCCACTTCTCCATGGCGCAGCACGACGTGCGCTACTACCTCAACGGCCTGCTCATGGAGGTCAATAGCCGCGGGGCCCGCGCAGTGGCCACCGACGGCCACCGCCTCGCCCTCGCCGAGACCCAGGTCCCCATCGAGCTCCACGAGCCGCGCCAGGTCATCGTCCCCCGCAAGGGGGTCCACGAGATCCTCCGCCTCCTCGACGAGGAGGAGGAGCCGGCCACGGTCCGCTTCGGGGAGAACCACATCCAGGTCCAGGCCCAGGGGGTCCAGCTGACCTCGAAGCTCATCGACGGCCAGTTCCCCGACTACCAGCGCGTCCTGCCCAGCGGCGGGGAGCAGAACCTCTACGTCGAGCGCCAGGCCCTGCGCCAGACCCTGACCCGGGTGGCGATCCTCTCCAACGAGAAGTACCGCGGGGTGCGCCTGACCGTGGAGGCGGGCCGGCTCCGGGTCGCCTCCCACAACCCGGAGCAGGAGGAGGCCGAGGAGGAGCTCGACGTCGAGTTCGACGGCCAGCCCGTGGAGCTCGGCTTCAACGCCAACTACCTCCTCGACGCCCTCGGCGCCATGGGGACCGAGCGGGTCCACATCACCCTGACGGACGCCAGCAGCAGCGCGCTGCTGCGGCCCGAGGGCAACGATCAGGTCCGCTACGTGATCATGCCGATGCGCCTCTAGGCCCGCCATGGAGAGCCTGGCGCTCGAGGGCTTCCGCAACCTCCGCGATGCCCGCTACGAGCTCGACCCGCACGTCACGGTCGTCCTCGGCGGCAACGGGGCCGGGAAGACGAGCCTCCTCGAGGCCCTCTACTTCCTCAGCCGGGCCCGCTCCTTCCGGACCCACCGCCTCGACCGCATGGTCCGCTGGGGGGCGTCCACCGCCCGCGTCGTCGGCCGGCACCGCGGGGAGCGCATCGGCGCCGAGCGCCGGGCCGGGGCCACCCGGCTGCGGCTCAACGGCGCCGACGCCCCCGCCCGCTCCGCCATCGCCGAGCGCCTGCCCGTGCAGGTGGTCAACGCCGAGCACCAGCGCCTGCTCCTCGACGGCCCCCGGGTCCGGCGGCAGTTCCTGGACTGGGGGACGTTCCACGTGGAACCCCGGTACCGGCAGGCCGCGGCGCGCTACGACCACGCCCTGCGCCAGCGCAACGCCGCGCTGCGCACCGGTGATCGCCGCGCCGAGGCGGCGTGGCGCCCCCTCCTCGCCGCCTACGCCGAGGAGGTCGACCGCCACCGCGCCGACTTCGTGGCGCGGCTCGAGCCGCTCTGGCGGGAGCTGAGCCAGCGCTGGAGCGGGGTCAGCGAGCTCTCCCTGGCGTACCACCGCGGCGGGGGTCGGGAGCGGCCCTGGCGCGATCTCCTCGACGAGGCGTGGGAGCGGGACCGGGAGCACGGCGTGACCGGCCAGGGGCCCCACCGCGCCGACCTGCACTTCAGCGTCGCCCGGGTGCCGGCCCGGGACGCCCTCTCGCGCGGGCAGCAGAAGCTCGTCGTCCTGGCGCTGCTGATCGCCGAGGTCCGCCTGTGGCGGGCGCTGGGCCACACGCCGCTGCTGCTGATCGACGACCTGGCCGCCGAGCTCGATCCTCGCCACCTGGCGGGCGTGCTCGAGACCGTGACGGCGGATCCGGTCCAGCTCGTGCTGACGAGCATCTCCCGGGCGTCCCTGCCCGAGGCCCTGGCCGGCGGCCGCTGGTACTGCGCCCAAGATGGCGCCCTCGCCCCGATGGTATAATGGCGCTTTAGTGTCCACAGGATTACGCGCCAGTGCGCGACCCGTCGGAGAGGGCTATCGATCGATGACCACGGAGATGACGCCGCAGTACGATTCCGAGAGCATCCAGGTGCTGCGCGGCCTCGACGCCGTGCGCAAGCGCCCCGGGATGTATATCGGGGACACCGACGACGGCACCGGCCTCCACCACATGGTCTTCGAGGTCCTCGACAACGCCATCGACGAGGCCCTCGCCGGCTACTGCAGCGAGATCGCGGTCACCCTGCACGCGGACCAGTCGGTCACGGTGACGGATAACGGCCGCGGCGTGCCCGTCGATCTGCACGCCGAGGAGGGGGTCCCCGCCGCCCAGGTCATCATGACCGTCCTCCACGCCGGCGGGAAGTTCGACCACAACTCCTACAAGGTCTCCGGCGGGCTCCACGGCGTCGGCGTCTCGGTGGTCAACGCCCTCTCCGAGCGGCTGCGGCTCGTCATCGAGCGCAACGGCAAGGTCCACGTCCAGGAGTACCGCGACGGCGACCCCGTGACCCCCCTGAAGACGGTCGGCGAGACCCAGGGCAGCGGCACCCGGATCACCTTCAAGCCCTCCGAGGCGGTCTTCAGCGACACGCAGCTCAACTACGACATCCTCGCCAAGCGCTTCCGCGAGCTCTCCTTCCTCAATCCGGGGGTGCGGATCGCCCTCAAGGACGAGCGCACCGAGAAGGAGGATACCTTCGAGTACGCCGGCGGGATCCGCGCCTTCGTCGAGCACCTCAACCGCAACAAGACGCCGCTGCACCCGAGTGTTTTCTACATCAGCGCCTGG
Source organism: Halorhodospira neutriphila (assembly GCF_016584055.1). Taxonomy (GTDB): domain Bacteria; phylum Pseudomonadota; class Gammaproteobacteria; order Nitrococcales; family Halorhodospiraceae; genus Halorhodospira; species Halorhodospira neutriphila. Next base: position 12,381 of record NZ_NRSH01000017.1, on the reverse strand, counting down.
CGGGAGGGGATCGGCGTCGAGATCGCCATGCAGTGGAACGACTCCTACCAGGAGAATATCTTCTGCTTCACCAACAACATCCCGCAGCGCGACGGCGGCACCCACCTCGCCGGCTTCCGCGGGGCGCTCACCCGGACCCTGAACCACTACCTCGACGCCGAGGGCTACCTCAAGCGCCTCAAGTCGACGCCGAGCGGCGAGGACGTGCGCGAGGGCCTGACCGCGGTGATCTCCGTCAAGGCGCCGGACCCGAAGTTCTCCTCGCAGACCAAGGACAAGCTCGTCTCCTCCGAGGTCAAGGGCGCCGTCGAGTCGCTGCTCGCCGAGTCGCTGCAGACCTTCCTCGCCGAGCACCCTGGCGAGGCGCGGGCCATCGCCGAGCGCGTCCTCGAGGCGTGCCGCGCCCGGGAGGCGGCGCGCAAGGCGCGGGAGATGACCCGGCGCAAGGACGCCCTCGACGTCGCCGGGCTGCCGGGCAAGCTCGCCGACTGCCAGGAGCGGGACCCCTCCCGCTCCGAGCTCTACCTCGTCGAGGGCGACTCCGCCGGCGGCTCGGCCAAGCAGGGCCGCGACCGGCGGACCCAGGCGATCCTGCCGCTCAAGGGCAAGATCCTCAACGTCGAGAAGGCCCGCTTCGACAAGATGCTCTCCTCGGTGGAGGTCGGCACCCTGATCACCGCCCTCGGCTGCGGCATCGGCCGGGACGACTTCGACCCCGAGAAGGTCCGCTACCACCGCATCATCATCATGACCGACGCCGACGTCGACGGCTCGCACATCCGCACCCTGCTGCTGACCTTCTTCTACCGGCAGATGCGCGAGCTCGTCGAGCGCGGCTACGTCTACATCGCCCAGCCGCCGCTCTACAAGATCCGCCGCGGCAAGCAGGAGCACTACGTCAAGGACGAGCGCGAGCTCACCGAGTACCTGCTCGAGATGGCCCTCGACGGCGCCGTGCTCGAGCCGGGCGGCGGGGCGCCGCCGGTCAGCGGCGAGGCCCTCGGCCGCCTCGCGCGGCGCTACTTCGAGGCCATGGAGCTCATCGACAACGTATCGCGGCGCTGGGACCCGCGCATCCTCGAGCAGATGACCGCCCTGGCGCCGCTCGGCGAGGACGACATCACCGACGCCGAGCGCATGTCCGCCTGGCTCGGCGAGCTCGTCGAGCGGCTCAACGCGGGCGCGGAGGCCGGGACCCACTACCGGCTCGAGCTCCAGCGCGGCCCCGACGGCGGCTTCCAGGAGGGGGTCATCACCCGCCGCCTGCACGGCATCCACCACCCCTACCGGTTCAACCCGCAGTTCTTCCTCTCCGCCGAGTACGAGACCCTCAAGGGCCTGGCGCAGCTGCTCGAGGGGCTCTTCCAGGGGGGCGGCGAGATCCGCCGCGGTGAGCGGCGCCAGCCGGTGGGCAGCCTCCGGGAGGCGGTCGACTGGCTCATGGAGGAGGCCAAGCGCGGGCAGTCGATCCAGCGCTACAAGGGCCTCGGCGAGATGAACCCGGACCAGCTCTGGGAGACGACGATGAACCCGGAGACGCGCCGGCTCCTGCGGGTGACCATCGACGACGCCGTCGCCGCCGACGAGATCTTCACCACCCTGATGGGCGACCACGTCGAGCCGCGCCGGGAGTTCATCGAGCGCAACGCCCTGGCCGTCGCCAACCTCGACGTCTAGCTAGCCCGGGGAAGGCGGCGCATTCGGGCCGGGCGCCAGGGGGAGTGGCTAGGAGCCGGCGCGCTGGGGCAGCTCGGCCATGCGCGCCTCGATCCACGCTTCCACCTCGGCGGTCACCTCCGCCGGGCTGCGCCCCTCGGTGGGGATCGGCGGGCCGATGCGCACCTCCAGGGTGCCCGAGCGCCGGAGCAGGCCGTCCCGCGGCCAGAGGGCCCCGGCGTTGTGGGCCACCGGCACCACGGGGCGGCCGGCGCGCTGGGCCACCTCGGCGCCGCTGGAGCGGTAGCGGCCCTTCTGGCCCGGCGGCATCCGCGTCCCCTCGGGGAAGACGACCACCCAGCGCCCGCGCTGGAGCCGATCCACGCCCTGGCGCAGGACCTCCTGGCGCGCGGCGGCCGCGCTCTGGCGGTCGATGGCGATGGGCTCGAGCAGGCGCAGCCCCCAGCCGAAGAAGGGGATCCGGAGCAGGGAGCGCTTGAGGACCCACGTCTGCGGCCGGAACCAGCGCGCCAGGGCGAGGGTCTCCCAGACCGACTGGTGCTTGGCCATCACCACGGCCGGCTGGGCGGGGATGTTCTCGAGGCCCTCGATCCGGTAGCGCACGCCGCAGAGGAGCTCGAAGGAGCGGATCACCAGGTGCGCCCAGCCGATGGTGACCCGGTAGCGCACCGGGTAGCTCAGGGGCCAGGTCGTCAGGCTGGCTAGCGCCCATAAGGGGGCGCTGACGACGATGACGAGCCAGTGCAGCAGGCTGCCGATCCACTCCCGTGCCGTGTAGCCGCGGCTCAATGGTGCTCCTCCTCTTGCAGGGCTCGCGCTGCCTGCGCGAGATCCGGATAGACTTCCTCGATACGCCCCTCGCCGGCCGCGAGGGTCTGCTCGCCCTTGCCGGTGCGCACCAGGATCGGCCGGGCGCCGACGGCGCGCGCGGCCTCGAGATCGCGCTGCGAGTCGCCGATCACCGGCACGCCCTGGAGCCCGGCGCCGAGGCGCGCGGCGAGCTGGCGGTAGAGCCCCGGCCGGGGCTTGCGGCAGGGGCACCCCGCGTCGGGGCCGTGGGGGCAGTAGGCGATGGCCTCGATCCGGCCCCCGGCCGCCGCCACGGCGGCCTGCAGGCGGGCGTGGATCCGCTCGAGGGTGGGCTCGTCGAGCAGCCCGCGGGCGATCCCCGACTGGTTCGTCGCCACGGTGACGCGCCAGCCCTCGCGGGTGAGCGCCGCGATGGCCTCGAGGCTGCCGGGGATGGGGTGCCACTGCTCCGGGGCGCGGATGAAGGCCTCGGAGTCGTGGTTGACCACCCCGTCCCGGTCGAGGATCACCCAGTGCACGCCCGCCCCCTCAGCCCGGCAGGTAGGCGAGGTCGACGACGCTGCTGAAGGCGTCGCGCACGGCGCCGAGCAGCTGCAGGCGCCGGCGGTGGAGCGCCGGGTCGTCGACCATGACCCGCACCTCGTCGAAGAAGCGGTCCACCGCCGTGTGCAGCTCCGCGAGGTGGCCGAGGGCCGCGGCGTAGTCGCCGGCCTCGATCAGCGGCTGCGCCTGCCCCCACTGCCGGCGCAGGGCCTCGGCGAGGGCCTGCTCGGCCGGCTCCGGGCCGCTCTCCACCGCCTCCGGCGCCACCGGCGCCACGGCCTCGGCGCGGCGCAGGATGTTGCGGATGCGCTTGTGGGCGCCGGCGAGGGTCTGCGCCTCCGGGCGCTGCCAGAAGGCGGCGCACGCCTGCATCCGCCGCTGCGCGTCGAGCGGCGAGCTCGGCGAGGCGGCCGCCACCGCCTCGAAGAGCTCCGGGGCGTAGCCGCTGTCGAGGTAGTACCCCCGCAGCCGCTCGTGGCAGAAGCCCAGCACCTGCTCCTGCGCCCCCTGCGGGTCGACCCCCTCGCCCTCCGGCAGTTGCGCCGCGGCGAGCTGCGCGAGGGCGCGCAGGTCGATGGCGTGGCCGGCCTCGATCAGGCAGCGCAGCAGCCCGATGGCCGCCCGGCGCAGCCCGAAGGGGTCCTTCTCGGCCGAGGGCGGGCCGTCGGCGGCGAAGATGCCGACGAGCATGTCGATCCGGTCGGCGATCGCCACGACCTGCCCCACGGCGGTGCCGGGCAGCTCGTCGCCGGCGAAAGCCGGCCGGTAGTGCTCGCGGATGGCGGCGGCGACGGCCTCGCCCTCGCCGTCCTGGGCGGCGTAGTGCCCCCCCATGATCCCCTGCAGCTCGGGGAACTCGTCGACCATCTCGGTGACCAGGTCGCACTTGGCCAGCAGCCCGGCGCGCCGGGCGGCCGTCTCATCGACGCCGAGCCGCCGGGCGAGCTCGCCGGCGAGGGCGCTGAGGCGCTCGCTGCGCGCGCGCAGGCTGCCGAGGCGGCGGTGGAAGACCACCTCCTCGAGGGCCTCGAGCCGCGCCGCCAGGGAGCGGCGCCGGTCCTGCTGCCAGAAGAACTCGGCGTCGGCCAGCCGCGGGCGGATGACCCGCTCGTTGCCGCGGCGCACCTCCTCCGGCCGGCGGCTCTCGATGTTGGCCACGGCGATGAACCGGGGCTCGAGCGCCCCCGCCTCGCCGCGCACGGGGAAGCAGCGCTGGTGCCCCTGCATGCTCGCGATCAGCGCCTCCTCGGGGATCTCGAGGAAGCGCCGGTCGAAGCTCCCCGAGATGGCCACGGGCCACTCCACCAGCCCCGTGACCTCGTCGAGCAGGGCGTCGTCGGCGACCGCCGTGCCGCCGGCGGCCGCCGCCTCGCGGTGGATCCCCGCCTCGACCCGCCGGCGGCGCTCGTCGAAGTCGGCCACCACGCAGCCGGCGTCGTGCAGGCGCCCCTCGTAGTCGTAGGGGCCGCCCAGCTCGATGCCCGCCCCGGCGTCGCCGTGGAAGCGGTGGCCGTAGGTGGTCCGCCCGCAGGGGATCCCGAGGATCTCGCCGGGGACGACGGCATCGCCGAGCAGCGCCACCACCCAGTGGACGGGGCGGACGAAGACGACCTCGCCGCTGCCCCAGCGCATGCGCTTGGGGATGGGGAGGCGCTCGAGGGCGGCCTCGACGAGCCCGGGCAGCAGCCCGGTCGCCGCCTCGCCCGGCTGCACCCCGCGCCAGGCGAGGCGCTGTCCCTTGTCGGTCTCCGCCACCTCGAGGGCCTCAAGGCCGACGCCGCACGAGCGGGCGAAGCCCTCGGCGGCCTTGGTGGGGGCGCCGGCCGCGTCGTAGGCGGCCTCCACCTTGGGCCCGAGCCGCTCGATGGGCTCGTCGGCCTGGCGCACGGCGAGCGCGTCGACGCGCACGGCCAGCCGCCGCGGCGTGGCGAAGGCCCGGGCCTCGCCGGGCTCGAGGCGGGCCTGCGCGAGCTCCTCGACGAGCTCGCGGTGCAGTGCGTCCATCAGCCGGCGCAGGGCGCGGGGCGGGAGCTCCTCGGTGCCGATCTCGATGAGCAGCGGCCGGCGCTCAGCCATGGGTCTCCTCCTTGGCGCTGGGCAGCATCGGGAAGCCGAGCGCCTCGCGGGCGGCGTAGTAGGCCTGGGCCACGGCGCGGGCGAGGTCGCGCACCCGCAGGATGTAGCCCTGGCGCTCGGTCACGGAGATCGCCCCGCGGGCGTCGAGCAGGTTGAAGGTGTGCGAGGCCTTGAGGACCTGCTCGTAGGCCGGCAGGGGCAGGCCGATCTCGACGAGGCGCTGGCACTCGCGCTCGTGGGTCTGGAAGGCCTCGCGCAGCCACGCCACCGGCGCCTGCTCGAAGTTGTACGCCGACTGCTCGCGCTCGTTCTGCAGGTAGACGTCGCCGTAGGTCACCGGGCCGGCCTCGGTGCGGGTCCAGACGAGGTCGAAGACGCTCTCGACGTCCTGCAGGTACATGGCGATGCGCTCGAGCCCGTAGGTGATCTCCCCCATCACCGGCCGGCAGTCGAGGCCGCCGACCTGCTGGAAGTAGGTGAACTGGGAGATCTCCATGCCGTTGAGCCACACCTCCCAGCCCAGGCCCCAGGCGCCGAGGGTGGGGGACTCCCAGTCGTCCTCGACGAAGCGGATATCGTGGACGAGCGGGTCGATGCCGAGCCGCTGCAGCGAGCCGAGGTAGCGCTCCTGGAAGTCGTCGGGCGAGGGCTTGAGCACCACCTGGTACTGGTAGTAGTGCTGCAGCCGGTTGGGGTTCTCGCCGTAGCGCCCGTCGGTCGGCCGGCGGGAGGGCTGCACGTAGGCGGCGTACCACGGCTCCGGGCCGATGGCGCGGAGGAAGGTGGCGGGGTGGAAGGTGCCCGCCCCCACCTCCATGTCCAGCGGCTGCTGGACGACGCAGCCCTGCTCGGCCCAGTAGGCCTGTAGGCTGAGGATGAGCCCCTGGAAATCCTGCGGTCGGTCGGACAAGCTTGCCTCCATCGAGCCCGGCGCTTCTGCACGGTAGCCGCGCAGTATAGCGGGCTGCCGGGGGCGGTTGCACGGGCCCGGCCGGCCAGTTTGGTAGAATCAGGACGGTCCATCCGAAGAGGCGAGGCGCGATGACCGAGCAACCCAAGGCCGTTGCCCTGATCTCCGGGGGCCTCGACTCCATGCTCGCCGCCCGCGTGGTGCAGGAGCAGGGGGTCCACGTCGAGGGGATCAACTTCTTCACCGGCTTCTGCGTCGAGGGGCACACCCACGCCATCCGCGCCGACAAGAGGGCGGAGGAGCGCCAGGGGAGCGGCAACAACGCCCTCTGGGTGGCCGAGCGGCTCGGCATCCCCCTGCACATCGAGGACGTCGTCGAGGAGTACAAGGAGGTCCTGACCAACCCCCGCCACGGCTACGGCGCCAACCTCAATCCCTGCCTCGACTGCAAGGTCTTCATGGTGCGCAAGGCGCGGGAGTGGATGGAGGCCCACGGCTTCGACTTCATCGTCACCGGCGAGGTCGTCGGCCAGCGCCCCAAGTCGCAGCGGGCCAAGTACCTGCCCGTGGTCTCCGCGGAGTCCGAGGCCGAGGACCGCCTCCTGCGGCCGCTGTCGGCGCGCCGGCTCGAGCCGACCCTGCCCGAGCGCATGGGCTGGGTGGACCGCGAGCGCCTCCACGGCTTCCACGGCCGCTCGCGCAAGCCGCAGATGGCCCTGGCCGAGCGCCTCGGCATCGAGACGTGGGCGCAGCCGGCCGGCGGGTGCTGCTTCCTCACCGACGCGAGCTACTCCGCCAAGCTCGCCGACCTGTGGCGGGCCCGCGGCGCCAAGAACTACGACCTCGACGACATCATGCTCCTCAAGGTCGGCCGCCACCTGCGCCCGCGCCCGCACCTGAAGCTGATCATCGCCCGCGAGGAGGGCGAGACCCGCTTCCTCGAGGGCTACCGGCGCCGCTACCCGCACCTGCGCACGGTCAGCTGCGGCGGCCCCATCGCCCTGCTCGACGGCACCCTCGAGGAGGGCGACCTGGCGCTCGCCGCCCGCCTGGTGGCGCGCTTCTCCGCGGGGCGCAACGCCGAGTCCGTGGAGCTCGAGGCCGCCGAGCCCGACGGCGCCCCGCAGCGGCTGAGCGTCACTCCCCTCGCCCCCCAGGCGGTCCCCGCCGAGTGGTACATCGGCTAGCGCCATGGCCCGCACGAGCCTCGACTGCCGCAACCTCCTCTGCCCCATGCCGGTGATCCGCGTCCAGGCGGCCGTGGCGAAGCTCGCCGCCGGCGACGAGCTGGCGGTCTACGCCACGGACCCCGGCGCCCTCCAGGACATCCCCGCCTGGTGCCGCGTCCACGGCCACGCCGTGCTGAGCAGCGAGGAGCGCGACGGCGAGGTCTACCTCCTGGTGCGCGTGGGCGGGGGGGCGTCCGCCTAGGCCAGGGTGCCGCTCCGGCGGGGAGGAGATGCGCCGGCGCCGGAAATGCCCCACAATAAGGCCCGCCTATGGGGCGCTGCACCACGATGGGGCGCCCGAGAAACTTCCAACGCGGAGGCTGACACCCTATGGCGACGACTGCAGAGGACGTACTCCAGCTGATCCAGGACGAGGACGTGAAGTTCGTGGACCTGCGCTTCACGGACACCCGCGGCAAGGAGATGCACGTCACCGTGCCGGCGGGCCAGATCGACGAGGACCTGTTCGAGCACGGCAAGATGTTCGACGGCTCCTCGATCGACGGCTGGAAGGGGATCCAGGAGTCGGACATGATTATGCTCCCGGAGCCGCAGACCGCGGTCCTGGACCCCTTCGCCGACACGCCGACCCTCAACCTCACCTGCGACATCCTCGAGCCGAGCACGCTGCAGGGCTACGACCGCGACCCGCGCTCGGTGGCCAAGCGCGCCGAGGCGTACCTTGCCTCCACGGGCGTCGGCGACAGCGCTCTGTTCGGCCCCGAGCCGGAGTTCTTCATCTTCGACGACGTGCGCTGGGGGGCGGATATCCACGGCGCCTTCTACCAGGTCGACTCCGAGGAGGCGACCTGGAACTCCGAGCGCGTCTACAAAGACGGCAATATCGGCCACCGCCCCGGCGTCAAGGGCGGCTACTTCCCCGTCCCGCCGGTGGACTCGCTGAGCAACCTGCGCGGCGCGATGTGCCAGGCGATGGAGGAGATGGGCCTGGAGACCGAGGTCCACCACCACGAGGTAGCCACCGCCGGGCAGGGCGAGATCGGCACGGCGGCGCGCACGCTGGTGCGCAAGGCCGACGAGCTGCAGACCCTCAAGTACTGCGTGCACAACGTCGCCCACGCCTACGGCAAGACGGCCACCTTCATGCCCAAGCCGCTGGTCGGCGACAACGGCAGCGGCATGCACGTCCACCAGTCGGTCTCCAAGGGCGGCAAGAACATCTTCGCCGGCGACCAGTACGGCGGGCTCTCGGAGGAGGCGCTCTACTACATCGGCGGGGTGATCCACCACGCCCGGGCGATCAACGCCTTCGCCAACGCCTCGACGAACAGCTACAAGCGCCTGGTGCCGGGCTTCGAGGCGCCGGTGCTGCTCGCCTACTCGGCGCGCAACCGCTCGGCGGCGGTGCGGGTGCCGTACGTGGCCAACCCCAAGGCGCGGCGCATCGAGGTGCGCTTCCCGGACCCGACGGGCAACCCCTACCTGGCCTTCGCGGCGATGCTCATGGCCGGGCTCGACGGGATCCGCAACAAGATCCACCCCGGCGAGGCGATGGACAAGAACCTCTACGACCTGCCGCCGGAGGAGGAGCAGGACATCCCGAAGGTGGCCTTCCAGCTCGACGCGGCGCTCGAGGCGCTCGACAACGACCGGGAGTTCCTCAAGCAGGGCGGGGTCTTCTCGGACGATCTCATCGACGCCTACATCGAGCTCAAGACGGAGGAGGTCACGCGGCTGCGCATGACCACCCACCCGGTGGAGTTCGACCTCTACTACAGCGTCTAGGCCCTCCCCATGCCGGCGCCTGGCGGCGCCGGCGGGGGTGCGCGAGGGGTGGCGGCCTGCGGGCTGTCACCCCTTTTTGTTGGACGGCGAAGGCGTGGCGGGCACGTCGGGGGAGGCGCGGCGCTCGATCCGCAGGCGGTGGAGGCCGCGCCAGCGCCGGGTGACGGTGCGGGCGGCGAGCAGCCCGAGCCCCAGCCCCCCGGCGGCGGCGCCGGCGGTGGCGGGCGTCGAGGCGGCGAGGGCAGCGTCGGCCGCCACCACCCCCCCGATGAGCCCCGCCAGGGGCAGGAGGTACGCCGTCGCGGCGGCGCCGAGCAGCGCGCCGGGGCCGATGCCGACGAGCACGGCCTCGCCGGGGCGGGCGCCGACGGCGTTGTCCACCCACACGCCCTGCCGTCCGCGGCCGCGGTCGAGCAGCTGCGCGCCGCAGGCGCCCTGGGCCTTGCAGGCGCCGCAGAAGCTCGGCCGGTCGGCGACCACGCGGGCCCGGTCGCCGGCGACCTCGGCCACCACCGCTTCGCGCTCCAGGCACTCCTCGCTCACTCGGGCTCCTCCCGGTCGTTGCGGGGGACGGTCTCCGGATCGGCGGTGATCGGGCGGTAGAGCTCCACGCGCTCGCCGCCCTCCAGGGGGCGCTCGGGCGAGACCGGCTTGCCGAAGACACCGAGCTGGCACGCCTGCGGATCCGCCCGCGGGAAGCACCGCTGCACACCGGAGCGCTCGGCGGCCTCCCGGGCCGTCGTCCCGGCGGGCAGATCGAGCGTCCGCCAGAAGTGCGCGCCGTCCTCGACGTAGGCCACGGAGACCCGGATCCCCTCTTCCGCGCTCACGGCTGGCCTCCCAGGCGCTGCTCGAGGACCCGCTTGCCGGCCATCAGGAACCCCAGGGCGAGGAAGCCCCCGGGCGGCAGGAGCATCAGCAGGAAGACCGGCTCGGCCTCGATCAGCGTCACCTCGAGGAAGCCGAAGGCCTCGCCGAGCAGCAGCGAGGCGTCCTTGAACAGGGTACCGGAGCCGAGGAGCTCGCGCACCCCGCCGAGGACGACCAGCACCAGGGTGAAGCCCAGGCCCATCATGAGGCCGTCGAAGGCCGCCTCGCCGGGCGGCCGCTGCGCGGCGAAGGCCTCGGCGCGGCCGAGGATGGCGCAGTTGGTGACGATCAGCGGGATGAACAGCCCCAGCGACTGGTAGAGGTCGTTGAGGTAGGCCTGCATGAACAGGTCCACCAGGGTCACGAGGGTCGCGATCAGGAGGATGAAGACCGGGATCCGTACCGGGGCCGTGATCAGCCCCCGCAGCGCCGCGACGAGCGTCCCCGAGCCGACCATGACCGCGATGGTGGCCAGCCCCAGGCCGAGGCCGTTGGTGGCGGTGGCGGTCACCGCCAGCAGCGGGCACAGCGCCAGGAGCTGGGTGAGGACGACGTTGTTCGCCCACAGCCCGTCGCGGGCGATGCGCCGCCAGCGCCCGGGCGGGGCCGGGGGGGCGGTCGCGCTTGCGCTTGCGCCTTCAGCCATCGGGGCTACCTCCCTCCTTGCCGTGGGGGTCGATGCGGACCTGCAGCGGCGCCTCGCGCTCGGCGGTGGCCGGGTCGAGGAGCGTCGCCCGCTGGCGCTCGAAGAGCCGCAGGGCCTCGTGGACGGCGTTGACCACGGCGCGCGGGGTGATGGTGGCGCCGGTGAACTGGTCGAAGTCCCCACCGTCCTTGCGCACCGCCCACTCCGAAGGGGCGGTGTTTGCCAGCGAGCGGCCGGCGAAGGCCTCGATCCAGTCCGTGCGCCGGGCCTCGATCTTGTCCCCGAGCCCCGGCGTCTCCTGGTGGTCGGTCACGCGGGAGGCGATGATCGTCCCGCTGCGGTCGATACCCACGAGGACGCGGATCGGCCCGCCGTAGCCGGCGCCGATGCGCTCCACGGCGACGGCGGCGACACGGCCGTCGCGGACCAGCTGCCAGGCGCGGGTGCGCCGCTCGCCGTCCGCCAGGGCGACGGCGTGCTCGAGCGGTGCCGCCTCGACGCGCTCGATGGGCAGCACCTGGACGAGCTTCTCGCCGAGGCGGCGCTGCTGCGCCGCCTCGATGGGCTCGCGGGTCTGCAGGTCGGCGATGACCAGGGCGGCGCTGCATAGCAGCGCCACTGCGCCGAGCAGGGTGACGTGGTAGGCCGTGCGCTGCTGGTAGCTCGGCCGCTGGGGTGTGGTCATGGCTGCTCCTCCCGGGTCGCCAGGGGGCGGCCGCGGCGGCTGCGGCCGTAGATGCGGGGCCGGACCCAGTGGTCGATCAGGGGCGTGCAGGCGTTCATCAGCAGCACGGCGAAGGCGACCGCCTCCGGGTAGCCGCCGTAGGTGCGCACCAGCCAGATGAGCCCGGCGCAGCCGGCGCCGAAGAGCAGCCGCCCTGGGCGCGTCGCCGGCGAGGTGGTCGGGTCGGTGACGATGAAGAAGGCCGTCAGCAGGGTCGCGCCGGAGAGCAGGTGGACGCCGGCGCCGGCGTAGCGCGCCGGCTCGAGGGCGTGGAAGCCGGCGGCCAGGGCCGCCAGGGTCAGCAGCAGGGCCAGGGGGGCGTCCCAGTCGACGACCCGCCGGCCGATGAGGTAGAGGCCGCCGAGCAGGAGCAGCAGGGCCGAGCCCTCGGCGAGGCTCCCGGCGCCGTGGCCGATGAGGGCCGCCGCGGGGTCGAAGTGCTCGGCGAGGGCGCCGCCCAGGGATCCCCCTTCCTGGACGGCGGTGCGCGCGGCGTCCAGCGTCGTGGCGCTGGTCACCGCGTCCCAGTCCGCGCGGCCGAGGAAGGTGATCGCCAGCGCCTCGCCGAGGCCTGGGGCGGCCTCGCTGCCCAGCGGCGCCGGCGCCACCCAGCGGGTCATCGGCGCCGGGAAGGCGACGAGGAGCACCACCCGGGCGGCCATGGCCGGGTTGAAGAGGTTCTGCCCGGTGCCGCCGAAGGCCCCCTTGGCCACCACCGCCGCGAAGAGCCCGCCGACGACAGCGAGCCACCACGGCGCCCACGGCGGCAGGCTCATGGCCAGGATCCAGCCGGCGACCAGCGCCGAGCCGTCGCGCAGCCCGGCGCCCACCGGCCGGCCCATCAGCCGCAGGCACAGCGCCTCGCCGGCGACGGCGGCGAGCAGGGTCAGCAGGAGCAGGAGCAGCGCCGGGTAGCCGTAGAGCCAGACGCCGAAGGCGGTGGCCGGTAGCGCGGCGAGCAGCACCTGGCCCATGAGCCCGCCGATGGTCGCGGGCGTGCGGGTGTGAGGGCCGGCGACGGGCTGGCTCATGGGGACTCCTCCTCTGTCTCCGTGGCGGGCGGGTGCGCCGGGCCGTCCGCCGTGCCCTGGCCCTGCCCCTGGCCGCCGCGGCGGCGCTGGCGGCGGGCGGCGGCCTTGGCGCGCTTGGC
>NZ_NRSH01000016.1 GCF_016584055.1 Halorhodospira neutriphila | reverse complement strand
GGCGGCGGTTGGCGAGCGCCGGGGCCGCGGCGATCAGGCAGCCGGCCGCCCAGGCGATCCGGCCCCAGGGCGGCAGCTCGAGCGCCGGCGCCAGCAGCGCCGCCAGCACCGCGGCGCCGAGGGCGGCGGCCCCGGCGCCCCCGTCACCCGGGGGGCGGAAGCTGATCGCCCCGGACGCGCTCGACAATCCAGAGCAGCTCCCCGTCGTCCGTGGGCCGCGCCTCGCCGAGGAGCCACGCCTGCAGGCGGTGGTCTTCCTGCTCGAGCAGGCGCTCGAAGGCGGCCCGCCCCTCGGCGCCGAGCGCCGGGTAGCCGCTGTCGAGGAAGCGCTCGAGGAGGACGTCGAGCTCCTTCGTCCCCCGGCGGCAGTGCCAGCGCAGGCGCTTGGCGGTAGTCGTGGCCTCGCTCATCCTCATTGCAGTGCAGCTCTCTTCCCTTAGAGCTATGGGCTATCCCGCGGCGCTAGAGCTCGCGCTCGGCGATCATCCGCTTGATCTTGGCGATGGCCAGCCCCGGGTTGAGCCCCTTCGGGCACGTCGCCGTGCAGTTCAGGATCGTATGGCAGCGGTGGAGGCGGTAGGCGTCGTCCAGGGCGTCGAGCCGCTCGCCGGTGGCCTCGTCGCGGCTATCGGCGATCCAGCGGTAGGCCTGGAGCAGCGCCGCCGGGCCGAGGTAGCGGTCACCATTCCACCAGTAGCTCGGGCACGCCGTCGAGCAGCAGGCGCAGAGGATGCACTCGTAGAGCCCGTCGAGCTCGGCGCGCTCCTCCTTCGACTGCAGCCGCTCGCGGTCCGGCGGCGTCGGCGTCCGCGTCTGGATCCACGGCTCGATGGCGGCGTACTGGGCGTAGAAGTGGTTGAGGTCGGGGACCAGGTCCTTGATGACCTCCAGGTGCGGCAGGGGGTAGACCTTCACGTCGCCGGAGATCTCCTCCAGCGGCTGGGTGCAGGCCAGCGTGTTGACCCCGTTGATGTTCATCGCGCAGGAGCCGCAGACCCCCTCGCGGCAGGAGCGCCGGAAGGTCAGCGTCGGGTCGACCTCGTCCTTGAGCTTGAGCAGGGCGTCGAGGACCATCTGCCCGGCATTGGCGGCGTCGATGATGTAGGTGTCCATCCGCGGATTCGCGCCGCCGTCCGGGTCGTAGCGGTAGATCCGGAAGCGCCGCGTCGGCCCGTCGCCGGTCGAGGCGTCGTAGGTCAGGCCCTCCCGAATCCGGGAGTTGGCGGGAAGTCTGAACTCTGCCATGGTCTTCTCCCTCGGATACTCAGTAGACCCGGGCCTTGGGCGGGATCGGCTCCACCTCGCCGGTCAGCGTCTGGAGGTGCACCGGCCGGTAGTCGATCTCGACGGCGCCGCTCGGGCGCATCGTCGCCAGCGTGTGCTTGAGCCACTGCTCGTCGTCGCGCTCGCTGTAGTCCTCGCGGGCGTGGCCGCCGCGGCTCTCCAGGCGGTTGCGCGCCGACTCGATGGTGGTCACCGCGCAGCCGAGCAGGTTCTCCAGCTCCAGCGTCTCGACGAGATCGGAGTTCCAGATCAGCGAGCGGTCGGTCACGGCCACGTCCTCGAAGGAGCGCAGCACCTCGCCCATCATGCGGGCGCCCTGCTCGAGGACCTCGCCGGTCCGGAAGACCGCCGCGTACTGCTGCATCGTCTGCTGCATCTGCCCGCGGATCTGCGCCGTGGTGCGGCTGCCCTGGGCGGTGCGCAGCCGCTCGAGGCGCTGTAGCGCCGGATCCACGGCGCCCTCCGGCAGCGGCGAGTGCGGCTTGCCGCGGCCGCCGACCACCTCCGCGGCGCGGTGCGCCGCCGCCCGGCCGAAGACGACGAGGTCGAGCAGGGAGTTGGAGCCGAGGCGGTTGGCGCCGTGGACCGACACGCAGGCCGCCTCGCCGATGGCCATCAGCCCCGGCACGACGGCCTCGGGGTCGTCGCCGCGGCGGTGGACGACCTCGCCGCGGTGGTTGGTGGGGATGCCGCCCATGTTGTAGTGCACGGTCGGCAGCACCGGGATGGGGTCCTGGCTGACGTCGACGCCGGAGAAGATCCTCGCCGTCTCGGCGATGCCGGGCAGGCGCTCGCGGATGACGTCGGCGCCGAGGTGCTCGAGGTGGAGGTGGATGTGGTCGCCCTGCTCGCCGACGCCGCGGCCCTCGCGGATCTCCACCGTCATGGCCCGGGAGACCACGTCGCGCGAGGCGAGGTCGCGGGCGGTGGGGGCGTAGCGGTCCATGAACCGCTCGCCCTGGGCGTTGGTCAGGTAGCCGCCCTCGCCGCGCACCCCCTCGGTGATCAGGCAGCCGGCGCCGTAGATCCCCGTGGGGTGGAACTGCACGAACTCCATGTCCTGGAGCGGCAGCCCGGCGCGCAGGACCATGCCGTTGCCGTCGCCGGTGCAGGTGTGCGCCGAGGTGCAGGAGGCGTAGGTCCGGCCGTAGCCGCCGGTGGCGAGGACCACCTGGTGGGCGCGGAAGATGTGGACCGTGCCCGTCTCCAGGTCGAGGGTCACCACGCCCCGGCAGGTGCCGCCGTCCATGATCAGGTCGATGGCGAAGTGCTCGATGTAGAACTCCGCCTCGTGCTTGAGGGCCTGCTGGTAGAGGGTGTGGAGGATGGCGTGCCCCGTCCGGTCGGCGGCGGCGCAGGTGCGCTGCGCGGTGCCCTTGCCGTAGTGGGTGGTCATGCCGCCGAAGGGGCGCTGGTAGATCGTGCCCTCCTCCGTGCGCGAGAAGGGCACGCCGTAGTGCTCGAGCTCGACGATCGCCGGGACCGCCTCGCGGCACATGTACTCGATGGCGTCCTGGTCGCCGAGCCAGTCGGAGCCCTTGATGGTGTCGTACATGTGCCAGCGCCAGTCGTCCTCGCCCATGTTGCCGAGCGCGGCCGAGACGCCGCCCTGGGCGGCGACGGTGTGGCTGCGGGTCGGGAAGACCTTGGTCACGCAGGCGGTGTTCAGCCCCTGCTGCGCCATGCCGAAGGTGGCGCGCAGGCCGGCGCCGCCGGCGCCGACGACGACGACGTCGTAGGTGTGCTCCACCGTCTTGATTGAATCTGTCATTGGCCCTTTAGCCCCCCAAAGCAATACGAACGACCGCGAGGCTGCCCGCGACCACCAGGGCGAAGCAGACGAGGTAGAGGAGCATGAGGCTCGCCACCTTCAGCCCCTCGAGGTGGACGTAGTCCTCGATCACCACCTGCACGCCCAGGGCGGCGTGGTAGAAGAGCACGGCCAGGGCGACGATCAGCAGCGTGGCGTTCAGGGGGAAGGCCACCCAGGCGCGGGCGCTCTCGAGGTCCGCCCCGGCCTGCAGGGCCAGGCCGCCGGCCAGCCAGGCCAGCAGCGGCACCAGCAGCACCGAGGTGATCCGCTGCCGCCACCAGTGGCTGAAGCCGTTCTTCGTCGACCCCCGCCCGTGGGCCCGTGAGACCGCCGTCTCGTAGCTGCGCATGGTTACGCTCCCCCCAGGTAGCCGAAGTAGCCGAGCACCCCCAGCCCCCAGATTACCGCCGCGAGCACCGGCGTGCCGATGATCACCAGCCAGCCGCCGCGGTAGACGGCGGGCAGCTCCAGCGCCCGCCCGGTGTCCCAGACGAGGTGGCGGATGCCGTTGCAGAAGTGGTAGGTCAGCGCCAGGGTGATGACCGCGAGCACCGCGAGGCCGAGCCAGCTGCCGAGCAGCCCCTGCACCGTCGCGAAGGCCTGCGGCCCGGCGGCGAGCGCCGTCAGCCACACGACCAGCAGCACCGCTGCCACGGCGAGGAAGACGCCGCTGCCGCGGTGGGCGATGGACAGCAGCGAGGTCATCTGCGGCCGGTAGATCGTCAGGTGGGGTGAGAGCGGGCGATTCGAGCTCTGCATGGCTAGCTCCCTCCGCGCAAAGGGATCCGCTGCGGGGCCGAGGGCTGCAGCGCACAATAAAGAGTAGGAAACGGTCGGATAAGCTATAGCCTCGCCGGGGCGAATGCAAGCCACACCCCTTGAGGGAGTGGTACGCTTGGAAAATGGTAGACGATCCCCTGCCCCAGCGGCCGCTCGAGGCGTGGGGGGACGGCTCCGGGTACGGCATCCTCGCGGTGGCCGGCGCCGAGGCCCACGACTTCCTGCAGCGGATCCTGACCGCGGATATCCCGCCGCCCGGCGCCCCGCGGACGGCCCTGGCCGGGCTGTGCACCCCCCAGGGCCGGCTGGCCGCCCTCGCCCGGGTGGTGCCCTGGGGCGACGGCTACCGGCTGATCCTCCCCGCCGACGGGCTTACCGACACGGCCCAGCGCCTGCGCCGCTACGTGCTGCGCTCCCGGGTCGAGGTCACCGAGGGGCCTGATGACGCCCAGCTGGCGCAGGCTGCCGGGGACAAGGCGCGCGCCCGGCTCGCCGCCCGCGGCGCCCTGCCCGCCGAGCCGGGCGGCACCGCCCCCTGCGGGGAGGCGCTGCTCGTGCGCCTGCCCCACGCGCCGGAGCGCTACTGGCTCCTCGGCGCGGCGGCGGCGCTGGCCGACGCCCTCGCCGAGATCCGGGCCGCGCTGCCGGAGGCCGGCCCCGAGGCCTGGCGCCTGGCGGAGATCGCCGCCGGCATCCCCGAGGTGCGGGCCGGTGGGCGGGAGCAGTTCCTCCCGCAGGGGATCAGCCTCGACCTGCTCGGCGGGGTCAGCTTCAGCAAGGGGTGCTTCCCCGGCCAGGAGGTCATCGCCCGCACCCACTACCGCGGCCGGGTCAAGCAGCGCCTCTACCGCGCCGCCGGCGCGGGCCGGCCGCCGGAGCCCGGCGCCCCCGTCCGCGACGAGGAGCAGGAGCGGGCCGGGGCGATCGTCACTGCGGCCCCGGACCGCGGGGGCGGCTTCGCCGCCCTCGCCTCGCTGCGCCCGGAGGCGGCAGCGGCGCGGCTCTGGACCGAGGGCGGTGAGCTGGCCGGCGTCGAGCCGGTGCTCGACGAGGGCTGATCGCCGCCGCCGGCCGCCTCGCTACGACTCCGGGCGCATGGCCGGGAAGAGCAGGACGTCGCGGATGGAGTCGCAGTCGGCGAGGAGCATGACCAGCCGGTCGATGCCGATGCCCTCCCCCGCGGTGGGCGGCAGGCCGTACTCCAGGGCGCGGATGAAGTCCGCGTCGTAGTGCATCGCCTCGTCGTCCCCGTCGCTGCGCTCCTGGGCCTGCTCGCGGAAGCGCGCCGCCTGGTCCTCGGGGTCGTTGAGCTCGGAGAAGCCGTTGGCGATCTCGCGGCCGCCGACGATGAGCTCGAAGCGCTCGGTGAAGAACGGCGCGTCGTCCCGGGGGCGGGCCAGCGGCGAGACCTCCCGCGGGTAGTCGGTGATGAAGACCGGCCCGTGGAGCTGCGCCTCGGCGGTCTCCTCGAACAGGGCGAGCAGGATCTTGCCGAGCCCGTCGCCGGCGCCCACCTCGATTCCCCGCACCCGGGCCGCCTCGGCCGCCCGCTCGCGCTCCGCCAGGTCGGCGGCCGCCAGGTCCGGGTTGTAGCGCAGGATCGCCTCGTTCAGGGAGAGGCGCTCGAAGGGCGAGGCGAAGTCGTAGGTCGAGCCCTGCCAGTGCACCTGCCCGGTGCCGAGCACCTCCTGCGTGAGGTGGCGCAGCAGCGACTCGGTCAGCGCCATCAGATCCCGGTAGTCGGCGTAGGCCTGGTAGAACTCGAGCATCGTGAACTCCGGGTTGTGCCGGGTTGAGATGCCCTCGTTGCGGAAGCTGCGGTTGATCTCGTAGACGCGCTCGAGGCCGCCGACGACAAGACGCTTGAGGTAGAGCTCCGGGGCGATGCGCAGGTAGAGGTCCCGGCCGAGCGCATTGTGGTGGGTCACGAACGGCCGCGCCGCCGCGCCGCCCGGGATGGGCTGCATCATCGGCGTCTCCACCTCCATGAACCCCGCCTCGTCGAAGTAGCGGCGCAGGGCCGAGAGCAGGCGCGTGCGCAGGGTGAAGACGCGGCGGCTCTCCTCGTTGACGATCAGGTCCAGGTAGCGCTGGCGGTAGCGCGTCTCCGGGTCGGTCAGCCCGTGCCACTTCTCCGGCAGGGGGCGCAGGGACTTGGTCAGCAGCCGCAGCGTATCGCACTGCACCGACAGCTCGCCCTTGCGCGTGCGGAAGAGCGTGCCGCAGGCGCCGACGATATCGCCGAGATCCCACTCCTTGAACGCCCGGTAGGCCGCCTCGCCGAGATCGTCGCGGCGGACGTGGAGCTGGATCTGGCCGCTGCGGTCCTGGAGGTGGGCGAAGCTCGCCTTGCCCATCACCCGCCGGGTCATCATCCGCCCGGCGATGCACACCCGCGCCCCGGCCGCCTCCAGCGCCTCGTCCGCCATCCCGCCGTAGCGCTCGTGGATCGTGGCGGCGAGGGTGTCGCGGCGGAAGTCGTTGGGGAACGCCGGGGCGTCCGCCTCGCGCAGGCCGGCGAGCTTCTCGCGGCGGCGGGCGATGAGCTTATTCTCGTCGGTCTCGTCGGACATCCGCGGTGGGTCTCCCGTCGTCGTCTCGTGGCAAGGGGGCTAGACGCCGGCCTTGAGGCTGGCCTGGATGAAGGGGTCGAGGTGGCCGTCGAGCACGGCCTGGGTGTTGCCGATCTCGACGCCGGTGCGCAGGTCCTTGATCCGGGAGCTGTCCAGGACGTAGGAGCGGATCTGGCTGCCCCAGCCGATATCGGCCTTGCTCTCCTCCTGCGCCTCGGCCTCGGCGCGGCGGCGCTGCATCTCCAGCTCGTAGAGCTTGGCGCGCAGCTGGCCCATCGCCGTGGCGCGGTTCGCGTGCTGCGAGCGGCTGTTCTGCGACTGCACCACGATGCCCGTCGGCTGGTGGGTGATGCGCACGGCCGACTCGGTGGTGTTGACGTGCTGGCCACCGGCGCCCGAGGCCCGGAAGACGTCGACACGCAGGTCCGAGGGGTCGATCTCCACCTCGACGTCGTCGTCGATCTCCGGGGAGACGAAGACCGCCGCGAAGGAGGTATGCCGGCGGTTGCCGGAGTCGAAGGGCGACTTGCGCACCAGGCGGTGGACGCCCGTCTCGGTGCGCAGCCAGCCGAAGGCGTACTCGCCGGAGACCTTGACGGTCACCCCCTTGAGCCCCGCCTCCTGGCCCGGCGTGGAGTCGAGGACCTCGGTCTCGAGGCCGCGGCTCTCGGCCCAGCGCAGGTACATGCGCAGCAGCATCTCGGCCCAGTCCTGCGCCTCCGTGCCCCCGGAGCCGGCCTGGATCTCGAGGAAGGCGTTGTTCGCGTCCATCTCCCCGGAGAACATGCGCTGGAACTCCAGGGTCTCGATCTCCGAGCGGGCCCGCTCGACGTCGGCGGCGACCGCCTCGAGGGTCGCCTCGTCGCCCTCCTCCCGGGCCATCTCGATCATCTCGGGGGCGTCGTCGATCCCGCCGGCGATGCGCTCCAGCGTGCCCAGGGTCGACTGCAGCTGGGCGCGCTCGCGGCTCAGCGCCTGGGCGCGCTCCGGCTCCGACCAGACCTCGGGGCGCTCGAGCTCGCGCTCGACCTCCTCGAGCCGCTCGCGCTTGCCGGCTTCGTCAAAGATACCCCCTCAGGGCTTCGAAGCGCCCTTGCAGGTCCTCGATCTTCTCGATCAGCGGATTGATCTCCATCGGATCCTCCCAACGGGTGCTGTGCCGCCAGACCCCGCCGGGGTGGCCGTCAAACGGCGGCATGCTACTACATCCGCTAGGCAGGAGGCATCCTTGCCGGCAGACTGGAGGGCTCCAACGCGTCGAGAGGAGCCACCCATGAGCACCCCTTCCGGTGACCCGGCCGCCGGCCGCCAGCGGCTCGCCTGGGCCCGCGAGCATATGCCGGTGCACGCCGCGCTGCGCGAGCGCTACGCCCCCCGCCGGCCCCTCGAGGGCCTCTGCGTGGCGGTCTGCTCGCACATCGAGGCCAAGACCGGCGTGCTGCTCGAGACCCTCGCCGCCGCCGGCGCCGAGGTCGTCTTCACGGGCAGCGAGCCGGGCTCGAGCCAGGACGACGTGGTCGCCGCGCTCAACGAGCAGCCCGGGATCTGCGGCTACGCCCGCCGCGGCGTCAGCGAGGCGGAGCTCGAGGCGCTCCACCTCCTGGCGCTCGACCACGCCCCGGCGCTGATCCTCGACGACGCCGCCGAGCTCACCGCCCGGCTCGTCCACCGGCGCCCCGAGCTGCTGCCGGGGCTGCGCGGGGTCTGCGAGCAGACCACCACCGGCGTCCAGCGTATCCAGGCCATGCTCGGCGACGGCGCCCTGCGCTTCCCGGCGTACGCCGTCAACCACACCCCCATGAAGCACGAGTTCGA
Organism: Halorhodospira neutriphila; assembly: GCF_016584055.1. GTDB lineage: Bacteria > Pseudomonadota > Gammaproteobacteria > Nitrococcales > Halorhodospiraceae > Halorhodospira > Halorhodospira neutriphila. The sequence continues at coordinate 17,219 of NZ_NRSH01000016.1, read as the reverse complement.
CAACATCCACGGCACCGGCGAGTCGGCGCTGACCAACCTGATGCTGACCACCAACCTGCTGCTCGCCGGCAAGCAGGTGGTCGTCGCCGGCTACGGCGACTGCGGGGTGGGGCTCGCCCACAAGGCGCGCGCCTGGGGCGCCCAGGTGACGGTCACGGAGGTCGAGCCGCGCCGGGCCCTGCGCGCCCACATGAACGGCTTCGCCGTGCGCCCCATGGCGGAGGCCGCCGAGATCGGCGAGCTCTTTATCACCGCCACGGGCAGCCGCGACGTCATCCGCCGCGAGCACTTCGAGCGCATGCGCGACGGCGCGGTGCTCGCCAACGCCGGGCACTTCAACGTCGAGATCAGCGCCGACGACCTCGCCGGGCTCGCCGTCGAGCGCCGCCAGGCCCGCGAGGGGGTGGAGGCCTTCGAGCTCGCCGACGGCCGCACCCTCCACCTCGTCTGCGAGGGCCGGCTGGTCAACCTCGCCGCGCCTACGGCCATGGGGCACCCGGCGGAGGTCATGGACCAGACCTTCGGCGTGCAGTTCATGGCGGCGCTGCACCTGCTCGAGCACCACGAGGCGCTCGCCGCCGGGGTCCACGCCGTGCCCGATGAGGTCGACCGGCGGACCGCCGAGCTCAAGCTCGAGACCCTCGGCGTGGCCACGGACCGGCTGACCGAGGCGCAGCAGCGCTTCCGCCACGCCTGGCGGGCCGAGGAGATCCTGGCGCGCTAGGCGCGCCCGTTGTCCCGGCGCGCGGGTTGTCGATCGGCGAAGAAGATCGTAGGGTACTGCACGATGTCGAACCTGAAGCGAGACAACAACCCCGAGCGCCACGAGGGCCCGGATCACAGCTCGCCGTATCCGGTCAGCCGGCTGGCGGCGCCCATCGACCTCGTGGATACCGCCCGCGAGATCCAGGACGCCGACCAGGCCATCGGCAACCGCACGAGCGCCAAGCTCACGGCGATCGCCGACCAGATTCGGGCGCTGCAGGAGCAGGCCCGCGAGGTCCTCGAGGAGAGCCAGCGGGACATGGACCTCCACCGGGCGCGCTGCAGCTTCCAGCGCCGCCCGGGGCATGTCTACCACCTCTACGAGGACGACGGCGGCGGGCTCTACTTCTCCATGCTCGCCCCGGAGGACTGGCGGGAGGGCCCGCCCCACGCCTACAAGGGCTCCTACCGGCTCGAGGCCGACTACTCCTGGACCCCCCTCGAGCAGGTCGATCAGCCCGACGAGACCCGCGAGATGGTCCGCCAGCTGATCGCCGACTACCGCGGCCAGGAGTAGCCGCGGCACGCCGGCCCTCGGCCGGCGGGGGCGCCGCGGCGCCCCCGGGCCCTCGGCTCAGGCCTGCTCCTCCTCCGCGCCCCCGAGGGCGGCGACACGCCGCTGCAGGGCGTCCGCGATCCGCTCCTCGGCCGTCTCGCCGCGGCCCTCGGCGAGCAGCGCCTGCGGGTCGACGGCCTCGCCGAAGCGCACGCGCAGCCTCGCCCGCCAGGGCGGGAAGCGCCGGCCGATGGGCAGGGCGCGCTCGGTCCCGGCGATGTGCACCGGCACCGCCGGCGTGGGGTGGGCCTGGAGGAGCAGCCCGATCCCGGAGTGGAAGGGCTGTATCCGGGGCGCGTTCGAGCGCTGCCCCTCGGGGAACCAGACCAGGCTCTCGCCGCGTGCCAGCGCCGCCGCGCCGAAGGCGAGGCTGGTGCGCGGCCCGGTGTAGGGGTCGATGGGCAGCACCCGCGAGGCCCGGCTGAACCAGCGCACGAGCCGGTTGCTGAAGAGCAGCCCCGTGAAGCCGGCCCAGAAGGTCCGCGCCAGCCGCGAGAGGGGGAGCGCGGCCCCGAGCGCCGGGGCGTCGAGGGCGCTGCGGTGGTTGGGGATGAAGACCACCGGCCCCTCGGGCAGCCGCCCCCCGGAGCGCTCCACCGCCAGCCGGCAGTAGCCGTGCAGGATCGCCCAGTTGGTGGCGTAGAGGCACCCGCCCAGGGCGCGGGCGGCCCGGGGGCGCGGGGCCAGCCAGCGCAGCTGCGCCTCGTTGAGCAGCTGCTCCGGCTCGCGCAGCTCCTCGAGCAGGGCCCGCGCCTCGCCCCGCGCCTCCTGGGACTCGGCGGCCTCGCGCAGCAGGTCGCGCACCGACTCGATCCGGCTGATGGCGTCCTCGTCCAGGGCCACGGCGGTGCGCTCGCGCAGCTCCAGGGTCAGGTCGATCCAGCCCAGGGAGTCGATCCCCAGGTCGAGCTGCAGGTGGGTATCCGGCGTCAGCCGCCGGTCGGCGTAGCGCGCCGCCAGCGCCTCCCAGACCCGCCGGGCGGCGGGGATCTGCAGCAGCTGCTGATCCTCCGCCGCCATGGCCTCCTCGTCCATGGGCCCGGCGGCCCCGCCCGCCTGCGCGGCGCCCTCCGCGCCGAGCTGCTCGTAGCGCTCGCGCAGCTTGTGCCGGCGCATCTTGCCCAGGCGGGTGCGCGGCAGGGGCTCGGGGCTGACGCGGTAGTCGCTGATGCGGTGGTGGCTCGGCAGCCGCTCGCCGCACGCCTGCAGGGCCTCGTTGAGGCGCCGGCGCACCGCCGCCTCGTCGAGGCCGCGGACCGCCTCGGGCTCCGGGTGGAGCACCGCCGCCAGGCGCCCGCCGTGCGCCAGGACGCCGGCGTCGCGGATGGCCTCCGCGCCCGTCAGGGCCTTCTCGACCCGCTCCGGGTCGATGTTCTCGCCGCCAGCGAGGACGATCATCTCCGAGGCCCGCCCCTCGAGGTGGAGGTAGCCGTCGCCGTCGATCCAGCCCAGGTCGCCGGTGCGGTAGAAGCCGTCGGCGGTGAAGGCGCGGGCGCTCTTCTCGGGCAGGTGGCGGTAGCCGGCGAAGACGTTCGGCCCGCGGGCGAGGAGCTCGCCGGCGCCGCCCTCCCCCTCGGCGTCGATGCGCAGCTCCACGCCGGGCAAAGCGAGCCCGGCGCTGTCGACCCGGATCCGGTCCGGCGGGTTGTAGGTGAGGATCGGCGAGGTCTCGGTGAGCCCGTAGCCGGTGGCCACCTCCCAGCCGAGGGCGCGCAGGCGCTCGGCCAGCTCCGGGGGCAGGGGGGCGCCGCCGGAGACCACCATCCGCATCGCGGGGGCCATGCGCTGGTGCAGCCCCCGGAAGAGGTACGGCCCGAGCCGCCACCCGAGGCGCTGCCGGGCGCCGCGGGAGAGCCCGAGCAGGGCCTCGAAGGCGCGCTCGGCGAGCCGCCCCCGCTCGGCGAGGCGGCCGCGGATGGCGCCGTCGAGGGCCTCGTAGAGCCGGGGGACGCCGATGAGGATGGTGGCCTCGCCCTCGCGCAGGGCGCGCACGATCTGCGGGCCGAGCACCGAGTACGGCAGAACGATGCTCGCCCCGAGGGCGAGCGGGGTCAGCAAGCCGACGGTGAAGGGGTAGACGTGGTGGCACGGCAGCGGGACGAGGATCCGGTCGTCGCCGTAGGCGAGCTCCTGGCCGAGCAGCGCGGTGAGGTTGGCGGCGATGTTGGCGTGGGTCAGCGGCACCCCCTTGGGCTCGCCGGTGGTCCCCGAGGTGTAGAACAGGGCGGCGGTCTCCTCGGGGGCCACCGTCCGGGGGCGCTCGGCCCCGCCCCGGCACCAGGCCTGCCAGCCGCCCTCGGTGCCTCCCTCGTCGTCGAGGCGGATCGGCTCGGGGGGCTCCTCGAGCCCGAGGGTGTCGAGCCGGCGCGCCGCCTCGCCGGCGGTGAAGAGGTAGCGGACGCCGCTGTCGGCGAGGGCGTGGCGCAGCTCGGCGGCGGGCATCTGGGTATCGAAGGGGGTGACCACCGCCCCGGCCTCGAGGATCGCCAGGCAGGCGACGATCCACTCGGCGGAGTTCGGGGCGAGCAGCCCCACCGGCTCGCCGCGCTCGACGCCGGCGGCGGCCAGCCCGGCGCCGAGCCGCCGGGCGGCGCCGGTGAGCTCGCGGTAGCGCCAGCGCACCAGGGTGTGCTGGGTCAGCTCGCAGACCGCCTCCCGGTCGCCCTCCTCCTCCGCCAGGCCGTCGATCAGGGCCTGCAGGGTCTCCATTCGTCTCGTCACGCTGCCTCCCTCCCCGCGGTCGAGTCCTCGCCCCAAGGCTGTTACGATAAGCGACTCCGATCGCAACCCGCCTAGTGAGAATGGTCGCTGATACGGCAGAGCCTACCCGAATCCGAGAGATTCCCTATAACTACACCTCTTTCTCCGACCACGAGATCGTCACCCGCTTTCTCGGCGAAGAGACCTGGGCGCTGCTCAACGAGCTGCGCAGCGAGCGCCGCACCGGCATCTCCGCGCGCATGCTCTTCGAGGTCCTCGGCGATCTGTGGGTCGTTACGCGCAATCCTTACATCCAGGATGACCTGATCAACACCCCCAAGCGGCTGCGGGCCCTCGTCGACTCGATGCACCACCGCATCGACCAGATCGTCGCCCGCGCCGACGGCAACGACAAGGCGCTGCGCCTCGCCGAGCGCGCGCGCGACGCCGTCAGTACCTTCGAGCAGCAGTACCGCCAGGCGCGCGAGCGCCGCGCCCGCATCCGCCGCCGCCTCGCCCGCCACACCCGGCGCGACAACATCTGCTTCGACGGCTTCGCCCGGGTCTCCCACGCCACGGACGCCACCGACTGGCGCGTGGAGCTGCCCTTCCTCGTGCTCACCCCCGACACCGAGGCGGAGATCGCCCCCCTGGTCGCCGCCTGCATCGAGGAGGGGCTGACGGTCATCCCGCGCGGCGGCGGCACCGGCTACACCGGCGGCGCCGTGCCCCTCGACGCCGACTCCGTGGTGCTCAACACCGAGAAGCTCGACGGCATCTCCGAGGTCGAGCACACGGCGCTGCCGGGGCTCGAGGCCCCGGTGCCCACCGTCCACGTCGGCGCCGGCGCCGTGACCCGGCGGATCTCGGAGCGCGCCGAGGCGGCGGGGCTGGCCTTCGCCATCGACCCCACCTCCCAGGACGCCTCCACCATCGGCGGCAACATCGCCATGAACGCCGGCGGCGCCAAGGCGGTGCTCTGGGGCACGACCCTGGACAACATCGCCGCCTACCGGATGATCACCCCGGAGGCGAAGTGGATCGACGTCGAGCGCCTCGACCACAACCTCGGCAAGATCGACGAGCAGGAGACCGTCCGCTTCCGGATCACCCGCTACGCCGCCGACGGCCGGACCCCCGAGGGCGAGCCCGAGATCCTCACCTTCTCCGGCTCGGACTTCCGCAAGACGGGCCTGGGCAAGGACGTCACCGACAAGTTCCTCGGCGGCCTGCCCGGCGTCCAGAAGGAGGGCTGCGACGGGGCGATCACCTCGGCGCGGATGGTCCTCCACCGCATGCCCGAGCACCTGCGCACGGTCTGCCTGGAGTTCTACGGCTCGGACCTGCACACCGCGGTGCCGGCGATCACCGAGATCCGCGACGACCTGCTCGCCGATGAGCAGGTGGCCCTCGCCGGGCTCGAGCACCTCGACGAGCGCTACCTGCAGGCCGTCGACTACAGCCCCAAGGCGAACCGCAGCGAGACGCCGAAGATGGTGCTGCTCGCCGACCTCGCCAGCGACGACGCCGACGCCGTCGCCGAGGCGGCCTCTCGCGTGGTGCGCCTGGCCAATACGCGCAACGGCGAGGGCTTTATCGCCGCCTCCGCCGAGGCGCGGCGGCGCTTCTGGGCCGACCGCTCGCGCACCGCGGCCATCGCCTCGCACACCAACGCCTTCAAGATCAACGAGGACGTGGTCATCCCCCTCGAGCGCCTCGCCGAGTACACCGAGGGCGTCGAGCGGATCAACATCGAGCAGTCGATCCGCAACAAGCTGGGGATGATCGACGAGCTGCTCGCCTATCTCGACGGCCCCATGCCCGAGGTCCGGCAGGTCAAGGACTTCGAGGACAGCGCCGAGGGCGAGCAGATCCTCGCCGACAAGAAGGCGAGCGCCGCCTCCCACCTGCGCCGCGTCCGCGACCGCTGGCAGGCGATCCTCGACGCCTTCGACGCCCCGGCGGCGGAGTGCGAAGAGCTGCTCGACGACACCGCCCGCGCCGACCTGCGCGAGGGCGACCGCCTCGTCGACCTGCTGCTGCGCCGCAGCCTGCGCATCTCCTACCGCCACGAGGTACAGCGCCCCCTCGAGGAGACCTTCAAGGGCCGCGACCTCCAGCCGGTGCGCAAGCAGTTCACGGCGATCCACGACCGGGTCCTGAGCAGCCGGCTGTTCATCGGCCTGCACATGCACGCCGGCGACGGCAACGTGCACACCAACATCCCGGTCAACTCCAACGACTACGCCATGATGCACGAGGCCGAGGGCATCGTGGACCGGATCATGCAGCTCGCCGGCTCCCTCGGCGGGGTGATCACCGGCGAGCACGGCGTCGGCCTGACCAAGATGCAGTACCTCGACCCCGAGCAGGTCGAGCGCTTCGCCGCATACAACGAGCGGGTCGACCCCGAGGGGCGGTTCAACCGCGGCAAGCTGCTGCCCGGCTCCGGGCTCGAGGACGCCTACACGCCCTCGCTGCGGCTCGTCGAGCAGGAGGCGATCATCCTCGAGGAGAGCGAGCTCGGGGCGCTGAACACCGACATCAAGGACTGCCTGCGCTGCGGCAAGTGCAAGCCCGTGTGCTCGACCCACGTCCCGCGGGCCAACCTGCTCTACTCGCCGCGCAACAAGATCCTCGCCGCCGGGCTGATGACCGAGGCCTTCCTCTACGAGGAGCAGACCCGCCGCGGGCTGTCGCTGCGCCACTTCGACGAGATGAACGACATCGCCGACCACTGCACGGTCTGCCACAAGTGCCTCAGCCCGTGCCCGGTGAACATCGACTTCGGCGACGTCACCGTGCGCATGCGCCGCATCCTCAAGGAGCGCCGCCAGCGCCGGGCGCGGCTGCCGGCCAAGCTCTCCATGGCCTTCCTCAACGCCACCGACGCCCGGCTGATCAACGCCATGCGCCTCGGCCTGGCGCGCTTCGGCTTCGCCGCGCAGCAGCAGGCCTCCCTCGCCGGCCGCCGCCTCGGCCTCCTGCCCTCCAGGCGCCGGCCGGCGAACACCACCAACGGCCTGAGCGCCCCGGCGCAGGCCGTGCACCTGGTGCAGAAGCCGATGCCCGGCGACAAGGTCCCCGAGCGGGGCATGCGCGCCGTCATCGGCGCCGAGGAGCCGGACCACGTGCCCATCGTGCGCGACCCGGAGCGCACCGACGTCGACACCGAGGCGGTCTTCTACTTCCCCGGCTGCGGCTGCGAGCGCCTCTTCGGGCAGGTCGGCCTGGCGAGCCTGGCCATGCTCCACGACGCCGGGGTGCAGACCGTCCTGCCGCCGGGGTACCTGTGCTGCGGCCACCCGCAGCACGCCGAGGGCGACGAGGCGCGCGGCAAGGCGATCAGCACCGCCAACCGGGTGCTCTTCCACCGCGTCGCCAACACCCTCAACTACCTCGACATCCAGACGGTGGTCGTCTCCTGCGGTACCTGCATGAACCAGCTCCTCGAGTACGACTTCGAGCAGATCTTCCCCGGCTGCCGGCTGCTCGACATCCACGAGTACCTGCTCGAGAAGGGCTACGCCCTCGACGGCACGGCGGAGACGGCGTACCTCTACCACGACCCGTGCCACTCGCCGATGAAGACCTACAGCCCGGCGAGCACCGCCTCGCGGCTCATGGGCCAGGACGTCGAGCCCTCGGGCCGCTGCTGCGGCGAGGCCGGGCTGTTCGCCGTCGCCCGGCCGGATATCGCCTCGCAGGTGCGCTACCGCAAGGAGGAGGAGATCCACAAGGGCGTCACCGCCCTCACCGGCGCCGAGCGCGCCCAGGAGGGCGACGTCCGGATGCTCACCTCCTGCCCCGCCTGCCTGCAGGGGCTGTCCCGCTACCGCGAGGAGACCGGCATCGAGACCGACTACATCGTCGTCGAGATGGCCCGGCGGCTGCTCGGCGAGGACTGGCAGGAGCGCTTCGCCGAGCGCACCCGCCAGGGCAGCCTCGAGAAGGTCCTGCTCTAGGGGGGCGCTATGGCGGCCGAGGGCGGCGGCGCAATGGCGATGGCCAACGAGCTGCTCTGGCGCTCGGGGGCCTGGACGCAGGCGCATATCCACGATATCGCCCTCGGCCTGGTCGCCACCCTGCTGGTCATCTACGGCAGCAGCATCAACCGCGCCTTCGCCCGCACCGTCCGGCCCTACCCGTGGCTGGTGCGGGTCGTCGGCTTCGTGCTCCTGTGCGCCTTCGGCTACGGGATGCTCACGGCACTGCTCACCCCGCTACTCGCCGAGGCGCTGCTCTACATCGAGACGCGGTGGCTGGGGGTGGGCCTCCTCGCCGCCCTGCTGGTCATCGGCTGGCTCGCCGAGCGCCGCGGCCAGCTCTAGGCGGCTAGCGCGGCGGCGGCCAGAGGCGGGCGGTGGCCTCGGGGGCGAGGGGGCGGCCGAAGAGGAAGCCCTGCCCCTGGTCGCAGCCCTCCTCGAGCAGCGCGGCGTGCTGCGCCTCGGTCTCGATGCCCTCGGCGATGACGACGAAGCCGAGGCTGTTGCCGAGGGCCGTGATCGCCCGGCTGATGGCGCTGACGTGGGGGTCGTCGGGGAGGCCGTCGACGAAGGAGCGGTCGATCTTGAGCCGGTCGACGGGCAGGTCCTTGAGGTAGCTCAGCGCCGAGTAGCCGGTGCCGAAGTCGTCGATGGCGACGGTGATCCCGATCTCGCGCAGGCGCTGGAGCTTGCTGACCGCGCCCTCGTCGGGGTCCACCAGCAGGCTCTCGGTGATCTCCAGCTCCAGGTGCTCCGCCCCCAGGCCGGTCCGCTCCAGCGTGGCGCAGACCCGCTCGACGAAGTCGGCCTCGCCGAGCTGCGGCGCGGCGATGTTCACCGCCATCCGCTCGAGCGCGTAGCCGTCCTCGAGCCAGGCGCGGGCCTGGGCGCAGGCCTGCTCGAGCACCGACTCGCCGAGGCGGACGATGAGCCCCGTGCGCTCGGCCACCGGGATGAAGCGCCCCGGCGAGATCCAGCCGTGCTCCGGGTGGTGCCAGCGCGCCAGGGCCTCGAGGCCCAGCCAGCGGCCGCTGGCCAGGTCGACCTGGGGCTGGTAGTGGGCCACGATCTGCCCCTGGGCCAGGGCCTGGCGCAGCTCGGCGGCGAGCTGGACCCGCTCGCGGGCCTGCTCGGTGAGCTCCTCGCTGAAGAAGCGGTAGGTGATGCCCTCGCGCTTGGCCTGGTACATCGCCGTATCCGCCTGCTGGATCAGCTCGGCGCCGGTGCTCGCCTGGTCCGGGTAGACGCTCAGGCCGATCCGCGTGGTGACCGGGATCTCCTGGCCCTCGACGACGAAGGGGGCGTCCGTCCCGGCGAGGATGCGCTCGGCCAGGGTGACGGCGTCCTCCAGGCTCTGCAGCTGCGGCGCCAGGACGCCGAACTCGTCGCCGCCGAGCCGGGCGACCGTGTCCTCCTCGTCGATCGCCCCCTGCAGGCGCTCGCCGAGCAGCTCGAGGATCTGGTCGCCCACCGAGTGGCCGAGGCTGTCGTTGATGGTGCCGAAGTCGTTGATATCCAGCGACAGCACCGCCAGGGGGCGGCCGCCGCGCTGGCTCGAGACCAGCGCCTGGTCGAGCCGGTCGTGGAAGAGGAGGCGGTTGGGCAGCCCGGTGAGCGGGTCCATGTGCATCATCCGCTCGAGCTGCTGCTGGTACTCCTTGACCCGCGAGATGTCGGAGAAGACCGCCAGAAAGTGGGTGCGGTAGCCGGCCTCGTCGCGGACCTCGCGGATGGTGACCAGGGCGGCGAAGGCGGTGCCGTCGCGCCGCCGGTTCCAGATCTCGCCGCTCCAGTAGCCGCGCTGCTCGATGGCCTCCCACATCGCCGCGTAGAAGCTCGCGTCGTGGTAGCCGGAGCTGAGCACGCGCGGGTTGTGGCCGAGGATCTCCGCCTCGCTGTAGCCGGTGATCTCGGTGAAGGCGCGGTTGACGGCGACGATCTGCGCATCGGCGCCGGTGATCAGGATCCCCTCGTGGGCCTCCTCGAAGACGATCGCCGCCCGGCGCAGCTCCATCTCCACCCGCTTGCGCTCGGTGATGTCGTGGAGGTTGAGCAGCCGCGCCGTGGCCCCCTCCCAGTGGACCTCCCGGACGCGCATCTCCACCGTGCGCGTCTCCTTCTCCGGGGTCCGCAGCTCGATCTCCTGGGGGTGGGTGGCGGTGACCGGGAAGCCGAAGGAGCCGCCGAGCAGATCGCCGGGCGAGCGGTTGAAGAGCTCGCCGGCGGTGGCGTTGGCGTAGACGATGGTCCCCTGGGGGTCGACGACGAGGATCCCCTCGGTGGTGTTGGCGAGCAGGTAGTCGAGCTGGTTCTCGCGCTCGCGCAGCGCCTGCGCCGCCGCCTTGCGCTCGCTGATATCGCGCAGGACGCGGACCTGGTAGCGCCGCCCCTCGAGGGTCAGCGCCGCCGTGGAGATCTCCACGGGGATTAGCCGGCCGTCGCTGTGGCGGGCCCGGGCCTCCTCGATATCGCCGCTGCCCTGCTCTGCGCCCATCCGGCGCAGGCGCCGCTCCGGCAGCAGGGCCTCGTCGAAGAGGCGGCCGTTGAGCTGCTCGGCGGCGAGGCCGAAGAGCGCCTCGGCGGCGGGGTTGCAGAAGACGACGCGATCCTGCTCGTCGGTCATGACCATGCCGTCCTGGGCGGCGCCGGCGAGGGCCTGGACCTTGGCCTCCGCCAGGGAGCGCTGGTGCTCGGCCCGGCGCTGCTCGGTGACGTCCTCGAGGATGTGCACCGAGTAGCGGTACTCCCCGGCCGCGCCGTTGACGCCGAAGGAGCGCGAGACGAAGGTCTCGCCGCCGTCGATCTCGAACTCCTCGACGGCCTCGGCCTCATCCTCGGGCAGGCGCCTGCCCGCGAGCCGCTCCCGGAGGACCTGGCCGCAGCGCGGCAGCGGCCCCCGCCGCCGGGGGAAGACCTCCCAGTAGGGGCGGCCGCGGATGGCCTCCAGGGACATGCCGGCCCGCTGGCAGTAGGCGGGGTTCGCCGTGATGATCCGGTGGTCGGCGTCGTGGATGAAGATGGGGTCCTGGATCGCCTCGAGCGCCGCGCTCCAGTCGATGGCCGCCGCCCAGCAGCGCCCCTCCGCCTTCTCAGCGGCTTGATGGCCCCCGCGAGCGCCGTACGGTCTGCTCGTCATTCGGCTGGTCCTCCGCCCGGATGCCGCACCCGATGCACGTGGGGCTCTAGCGTAAAGACTTACCGGACCAAGGGGAACCTCGCGGCGAGGCCTAGCGGCCGCCGCCCGCCGGGAGGCTCGCGTACCGGCAGACCTGGTTGCGGCCGGCGGCCTTCGCGGCGTAGAGGGCCTGGTCGGCGCGGTGCTCGAGGGTCTCCAGCGAGGCCCCGGGCTCGATGCCCGCGACGCCGAGGCTGACGGTGACCGTGCCGACCTGGCCGATGGGCCGCTCCGCCGCCGAGCGGCGGATCCGCTCGGCGAGCTCCGCGCCGCCGGCCTCGTCGGTGTAGCTCGCCAGCGCCAGGAACTCCTCGCCGCCCCAGCGGCCCAGCTCGTCGGTCTCCCGCAGCACCCCGGAGATGCGGCGGGCCAGCTCCCAGAGCACGGCGTCCCCGGCGGTGTGGCCCCAGCGGTCGTTGACCGCCTTGAAGTGGTCGACGTCGAAGAGGACGATCGCGAAGGGCGTCCCGTGGCGCCGGTAGGCGGCCTGGGCGGAGTGGAGCAGCTGCTGGAGCTTGGCGCGGTTGTAGAGCTCGGTGAGCGGGTCGTGGGAGGCGCGGCGCTCGAGCTCGCGCTGGAGCTCCTTCTGCTCGGTGATGTCCTGGACCGTGCCGAACATCCGCCGGCGCCGCCCGGAGGCGTCGTGCTCGAGCTTGCCGCGCTCGCGGATCCAGCGCACCCCGCCGTCGGGCCGGACAATGCGGTGCTCGACCTCGTAGCCGTCCTCGCGGGAGGCGTTGGCGAGCCTGGCGCGCAGCATCGGCCGGTCGTCGGGGTGGATCGACCGGAGGTAGCGGCGGAAGGAGGGGACGAAGCGCTGCGGGTCGCGCCCGAAGATGTCGTAGATCACCGGCGACCACCACAGCCGCTGCCGCCCGCTCTCCCGCTCCTGGTAGGCGAACCAGTGGCCGAGGCGGGCGATCTGCTGCGCCTCCTCGAGCCGCTGCTCGCTCTCGCGCAGGGCCTGCTCGTAGTAGCTGTACTGCTCCGTGATGTCGTTGATGGAGAGGACCACCCGCTGCGGGGCGCTCTCGCCGTCCTCGGTGAGCGGCTCGGCGTTGATGGAGAGCACCCGCGTCCCGTCCTCGGCCTCCGGCAGGGCGCAGCGGACATCGTGCAGCGCCTTGCCCGTCACGGCGATCCAGCGGAAGGCGGCGATCTCCGCCGGCACCCCGCCGGCCGGGCCGATCCCGAGCTCCTCGACGGCCTGGCCGTTGGCGTAGACCGCCTGCCCGCAGCGGTCGAGGACCAGCACCGCGACGACGCTGCTGCCGAGCACCCGGCGGAGCAGCGCGGCCTCCTCGGCACTGCCGGGATCCGGGCGGCTCAGCGGGCGGGTTGGCTTGGAACGGTCGGACACGGCCTCTTCGGCCCCTCTCTTGGTGCACGAGATCCAGGAGCGCCCCCGAGGCCCGGGCGAGTGGCAGCCGTGGGGAGCGGGCTTCTCGGGGGTGCAGAGCCAGCCGGAGGCGAACCCGTCACCCCCGTAGGGCGCAGGGAGAGGCTCGTATCCGGCGGGTGCCTAAAAGGTAAGCATTATAACACCTACAGATTGTAGTAGAACTGATGAGGTCCCGGACCGCTAGAACTGGTAGCGCGCCCCGATCCGGGCGAAGCGCCCCGGATCGGCGTAGAGCGAGGTATCGTTCTCCTCGTCGAGGAGGTTATCGACCCCCGCGTGCCAAGTCACCCCCTCCCAGCGCCGCGAGGCGAGGCGCACGTCGAGGCCGACGAGGGTGTAGGCCGCCTGCTTGACGGTATTCTGCGCGTCCTCGTAGCGCTCGCCGACCCGGCGGGCGCGCAGCCGCGCGCTCCACCGCGGCCCGGGGCGCCAGGAGAGGGCCGCCAGCGCGGTGTGCTCGGGGCTGTAGGTCAGCTGCTGGTCCGTCTCGCGGTTGACGGCGTCGAGCCAGGTCGCCTCCAGCTCCAGGGTCCAGGCGCTGGCCAGCGGCTGGGTCAGGCTCGCCTCGACGCCGTCCACCCGGGCGTCCTCGACGTTGCGCCAGGTAATATACTGCAGCTTGCCGCTGCTGTCCTTGACCGCCTGCTTCTCGATGCGGTCGTCGAACGTCGAGCGGAAGGCGGTGAGCGCGTAGCGCGACGGGCCGGCGGCCAGGGCCTGGAGCTCGCCGCTGAGGCCGAGCTCGTAGGTCCGGCTGCGCTCCGGCTCGAGGGCGAAGGCCTCCTTGCCGACGTCCCGGTCGACGACGTCGGCGCCGAGGGTCAGCCGGCCGCGCGGATCGAGGGTGTCGGTCTTGTAGGTCCGCGGCTCGGGGACCTTGAAGCCCTCGGCGTACCGCGCCTTCAGCCGGGCCTGCGGGGCCAGGCGCAGGACGGCGCCGCCCTTGAGGGAGGTCTCGTCGACCCCGGCGGAGGAGTCGTCGTAGCGGGCGCCGTAGACGAGCTCGAGGCGCTCGGCGGCCTGCCACTCGTGCTGGGCGAAGGCGCCGGCGACCCACTGGTCGTAGCTCGGCTCCCCCGCCGGCTCGTGGTCCTGGTAGCGGCGATTGCGGTGCTCGAGGCCGAGCTGCAGGGTGTGCGCCGGGCCCGGCGTCCAGAAGCCGGTGAGCTCCTGGGTTCGGTCGGCGAGGGTCACCTCCCGGGGGCCGAACTCGCTCGCCCCGGCGCTGGCGTAGCCGAAGTCCGCCCACGGGCGGACGGTGTTCGAGCGCTCCTTGTGGTACTCGCTGTAGTAGGCCCGGTAGCGCAGCCGCCAGGCCTCGGTGGCCAGCCACTCCGCGCTCGCCGACAGGTCGAGCCGGTCGTTCTCCTCGACGCGGCGGGCCGGGAAGCCCGTGATCTTGTCGCCGTCGGCATCCTCGACCTTCGCCCGGTCCTGGATGAGGTCCCGCTCGCGGGTCTCGTCCATGACCCCGCCCGAGAGCCGGAGGTTGAGCTGATCGGTCAGCCAGTGGCTCAGGGTGGCGCCGACGTTGTAGACCTCGGCCGCCTCGCGGTGGCCGGCCTCGAAGCGGTAGGCCGGCTGGATGTCGCCCGGGGTCTCGCTCGGCTCGGCGACGGCCTCCTCGGTGTAGGCGTCGCGATCGAGGACGTCGGCGAAGAGGCTGAACTGCGTCCGCTCGCCCCCGCCGCTCAGGCGCAGGCCGAGGTTGTGGCGGTCGCCGTCGTCGTCGAGCTGCGTCCCCGTCTGCAGGCTCACGCTCCCCTGCAGCCCCGGCTGCGGGGCGTGGGTGACGATGTTGATGACGCCGCCGAGGGCGTCCGAGCCGTACATCAGGCTCCCCGGCCCCTTGATGATCTCCACCCGCTCGACCTGGCTGACGGGGAGCCGGTTGACCTCGTAGCCGACGCCGGAGGCGCCGCGGATGCGCCGGCCGTCGATGAGGAAGACGGTATCCTGCAGCGCCGCCCCGCGGATGGAGGCCGATGTGCCGTCGGCGCCGATGAACACGCTCGAGTGCTCGCGCAGCGCCTCGTCGAGCATGGTCGCGCCGCTGCGCTCGAGCTCCTCGCCGCCGATGACCTCCACGCTGGCCGGGCTGCGGGCCGCGCTCCGCTCGGTGCGGGTGGGGGTGGTCACGGTGACCGCCGAGAGCTCCGCCGCGCCGGCGCCGGCCTCGGCGGCGCCGGCGGGGGCCGGCAGGGCGAGCAGGGGCAGGCTGCTCGCCAGGGTAAGGGTGATCGCGCTCCGGTGCTCCATCGAGTCCTCCTTGTGCGCCGCCCGCGCACGTACTTGCTGGCGTGAACCAGCCGCGGGGCGCAGGAGCGCGAGGAGGCCGGAGCGGCGGGAATCGAGGCGGACCCTCGCCGTGGAGGCAGCACACCCGGCCCGGCTCGCCGCGCCCCGCGGCGCCTGGGTCCCTGCAGGCCGGTCTCCGGGCTCGTGGGAGGGCCCTGATGGCCCGGGCAGATCCGCCTTCCCACGGCGCCCGCCGGTCGACGGCACGCCGCAGTGGCTCGCTGGATCCGCCCTCGCCCACTCACCGTTGCGGGGGCAGCGCCGGACTCGCCGCCTCGGCGGCTCACCGGCTTCCCGTTTAACTCGCGGCCCGGCGGGCCGCAGAGCACCTGCAGAAAGCGCCGGATCTTACTAGTCCGGCGCCGCAGAGGCCAGGGGAGTAGCGGTCAGGCCCGCTCGAGGGGGAGGCGCGCCACCCAGCTGGCGAGCTCGCCCTGCGGCTCGCACGCCAGCCAGCGCACCCCGGGCGGCCCCGCCTCGAAGGCCTTCTGCGCCGATCCGGCCCGGAACTGCACCGAGGTCGCCGGCGCCGCCAGCAGCCGCAGCCCGCCGGCCGTGCGCCGGTCCACCGCCTGGTGGACGTGGCCGAAGACGGCCGCCCGGACCTGGGGGTGGCCCTCGAGCAGGGCGCACAGCGCCGGGCCGTCCGCCAGGCCGGAGGCGTCGATCCACGCCGTGCCCACGGGGGCGGGCTGGTGGTGGAGCACGACCAGGGTGGGCGTCCGCGGCGCCGCCTCGAGCGCCCGGGCGAGCCAGGCGAGCTGCGCCTCGCCGACCCGGCCGTGGACGGCGCCGGGGAGCTGGGTATCGAGGGCGAGCAGCCGCCAGCCGCCCAGCCTCCGCTCGCGGGTGAAGGCCACGGCGCCCGCCGCGGGGAAGGCCTCGGCGAAGGCCGCCGGGACGTCGTGGTTGCCCGGCAGGACCAGCGCCGGCCGGCCGAGGGCCTCGAGATCGGCGCGGACCCCGCCGTAGACGGCGCCCTCGTCGTGGCTGATATCGCCGGTGACGAGCAGCCCGTCGATCCCGGCGGCGTGCTCGTGGAGGTAGGCCAGCACGGCGGCGTAGCGGCGGCGCGGCTCGACGCCGTGCTGGCGCCACGCCGGGTCGCTGCGCAGATGGGTGTCGGTAATCTGGAGGAGCCGCACCGCGCTCGCCTGCAGGGGGTAAGGCTTGTGCGCTACTCTAGACGAGCAGCCCCCTCACCGCCATCCCCGGAGAGCCACCGCCATGCCCCCACCGCAAAGCCGCCGCGCCCGCCAGGCCTGGGGCCACATCGACTGGCTCCTCAACCCCTTCCGGCGCCGCGAGGTCGCCGAGATCTACGACCTCATGGCCGACGACGTCCTCACCGAGCGCGGCCTCTACCTGAACCTCGGCTACTGGCGCGGCGCCGAGGACCTCGACACCGCCAGCGCCGCCCTCGCCCACCTGGTCGCCGAGACGGCCCGCATGGGCCCCGGCGATACCGTCCTCGACGTCGGCTTCGGCTACGCCGAGCAGGACCTGCTGTGGGCGCAGGCCTACCGGCCCGAGCGGATCGTCGGGCTGAACATCACGCCCTCCCAGGTGGCCGCGGCCCGCCAGCGGGTCGCCGAGCAGGGGCTCGAGGGGCGCATCGAGCTCCACGAGGCCTCGGCCACGGCGATGCCGCTCGCCGACGCCAGCGTCGACAAGGTCGTGGCGCTGGAGTGCGCCTTCCACTTCCGCAGCCGCGAGGACTTCTTCCGGGAGGCGCAGCGGGTGCTGCGCCCGGGCGGGATCCTGGTGCTCGCCGACATCATCCCCCAGCCCCCCGCCGACGGCCGGCTCCGGCGCCTGTGGCAGCGCCTGGACTGGCGGCTCGTCGCCGGCAAGTTCCTGATCCCGAAGGAGAACGCCTACCCCCGGGCGGCCTACTACGACAAGCTGGCGGCCGCCGGGCTCGAGCACGTCGAGGTCGAGTCGATCCGCGACGCCGTCTACGGGCCGCTGCACCGCTGGCTCGCCGCCAACCCGCAGGCCGTGCTGCGCCTCCACCCGGCGGCGCGCTGGGCGGCGCGGCTGACCCTGCGCCTCAGCCCCGAGGTCGTCTACGCCGGCCTCGACTACGTGCTCGCCAGCGCCGTCAAGCCGCTGCCCGCCCAGGGATGAGGGCGCTCCGCCTTCTTCTTTTGGCGCCGGGGAGTGTCCTGCCCCTGCGGCGGTGGGCCTCCTCATGCCCTGCGAACGCGCCCTTGCGGGTCCCCTGCGCTTCTCACCCGAGCGGGGCCGCGCGCTAAACTCGCTTCGCTCGGACAACGCGCGCTCGCCGAGCGGCTGGCGCCGCTCGGCGTCCCCGCTCGGGCTGCGATGCTCGGC
>NZ_NRSH01000015.1 GCF_016584055.1 Halorhodospira neutriphila | reverse complement strand
GGGAGGAGCCCGTCGGCGAGGCGGAGAACGGCGGCGCCTAGCGGGCGCCGCCGCCCGGGGAGCGGCGAACGGCCTCCAGCAGGCCGTCGCTCGCCTCCTCGATGAGGTCGAGGACGTACTCGAAGCCGCTCTCGCCGCCGAAGTACGGGTCGGGGACCTCCCGCTCCCGGCGCCCCGGGGCGAAGTCGAGGAGCATGCCCAGCTTGTGCGCCTGCCGCGGCGGGCAGTCGGCGCGCAGGATCCCCGCGTTGTCCTCGTCCATGGCGAGGATCCAGTCGAAGATCTCGAAGTCGGCGGCCTCGACCTGCCGGGCGCGCAGGTCGCTGATATCGATCCCCCGCCGCCGGGCCGCCTCCTGGGCCCGGGGGTCGGGACCCTTGCCGAGGTGGTAGCTGTGGGTGCCGGCGGAGTCCGTCTCCAGCCACCCCGCCATGCCCTCCTCCTGGATGCGCTTGCGCAGCACGCCCTCGGCGGTCGGGGAGCGGCAGATATTGCCCATGCAGACCAGGAGGATTCGCGTCTTTTCGTTCTGAGTCATGCCGTTAGCTCGCCTCTAGGCCTCAAGGAAGGTCACGAAACGTCGAAGTGCATCCTAACACAATCAGACACTTACATGACGGCTCTGTAGGCCGGCCCTTGAGGCGGCGCCGGTGAGGGTCACTCCTCGATCCGGAAGAGCCGGTGGAAGTGGACACGCTGCAGCGTCCTGGAGGCGCCGTAGCGGCAGCGGCGGATCACCACCTCACTCCCCTGGTCTTTGGCGAACTCGCGCAACAGGAGCAGCATCCCGAGCGCGGAGCTGTCCAGGTGCTCCGTATCGCGCAGGTCGACGATGAAGCGCCGCACGTCCTCGACGCCCTCGTACGCCTCCCGAAAGGCCTTGTGAAGGCTGGCGTCGAGGTGATCGCGGATTCTCAGCACCAGGCTCTCACCGCCGTCCTCGTTCTCGCGGCTTGCGCGGACCGGCATACCCCTCCTCCATACTCCCGCCGGGCACAGGGTTTCTCCAAACCCTAAGGGCCTAGAGTTACCGCGCCATGTAGCCTTCGTTTCCCTCGTGGGTATCGAGGGGAGCGAAGCGCAAGGCGCTTACCGCTCGACCCGGAATCAGCCGGGGCTAACCTTCCGAGGGGCCTGGGGCGCTATCCGCCTCAGGGGGCGCCGAGGCGGGCCGAAGCTCGTCCACTAGGCGCTCGTAGGCGGCGAGCAGGCGCTCACGCTCGCCCTGGAGGGCCGCCTTCTCCTGCTCCAGGGCCGCCGCCCGCTCCTCGGCCGCCTGGCGCGCCCACTGCGCCTCGCCGCGCTCCTGCTGGAGCGCCTCGAGCCGCTCGCGCAGGGCCTCGCCGTCGGCTAGGGCCTGGTCGCGCTCCCGCTCACGCTCGGCTGCCTGCGCCTCGGCCGCCTCCCGTGCGGCCTGGGCCTTGGAGCGCTGCTCCTGGGCCTGCTCGAGCCGCTCCCGGGCCGTGCGCAGCTCCGCCCGCCACTCCGCCTCGGCGCGCTCGAGCCGCCCTCGCGCCTCCTGCGCCTCGCTCCGCGCCTCCTCGATCATCCGCACGTACTGCCGCTCCTGGCTGCTCCAGTGCTCCCGCTCCCGGGCCTGCTCGGCGTGCAGCGCCTCCACCTGCTGCTGGGCCTGCTCAAGCTTGCCGTTGAGCGCCTCGAGCCGCGACTCGTAGTGCTCCTGCTGGCGCTGCTGCTCCTGGCGCTGGCGCTCGAGGGCGTCCTGGTGCGCCCGCTCCCGCTGGGCCTGCTCGGCGCGCAGCCGCTCGAGCTCCTCGCGCAGGGAGGCCAGCGCCTGGGCCCGCTCCTCGGCGAGGGCCTGGGCGCGCTCGGCGCGCTGCTCGGCCTGCTCGGCCTGCGCCTGGGCCTCGGCGCGACGCGACTCGGCGGCCTCCATGCGCTGCTCGAGCTCCTGGCGGCGCTCGCTGAACTGCGCCGCGGCCGCCTCCCTGGCCTCGTTCCAGAAGCGCTCGATGGCCCCGTGCAGGGACTCCGGCACGCCGGCGGGCATGGTGCCCGAGAGGGTGCGCTGGATCTCCTCGAGCAGCCCCTGGCGGCGCCGGAGGATGGTCGTCTTGGAGCCGTGCCCGATATGGGCCCGGAGACGGTCCGCCGAGGGGGCCTCGCCGGCGCTCAGGCAGGCGTAGATGGCGTCGCGGATCTGCTCGTCGGTGACCGTAGGGTGGCGCGCCATGGCTTATTCCATTCCGTACTTGGTATGTAGTATGTACCGATATAGTATCAAAAAGACCAAGATCGCAACAGATTCCGCAGTATGTTGCGATCTCTGGGGAGAGAGGGAGGCTGAAGCTCCCGCACACTCGGCCGCGGCGGTAACGCCGCACGCCGCCCCGGTAAGCCGCCGTCCACCGACGCCGCCATAGCAGCCCCGCCGATCGCAGGCTTACCCAGAGACGGGCAGCCCGGGCCAGCTCGCCAAGCGCGGCGAGTTGCCGTCTATCGGCAGAAGGCAGATGGATTGCGCCCAGGGGGAAAGCCTACTAAGCCTACAGAGTAAAGAGTCAGGCTCTTCCCTCAGGGTGCCTAAGGATCGGCGTGCCCTCTTGCCGATCGTGGAATTACGCCCCTTCCGAAGAACCAATCTCGGAGAGAGGAGCAATACAGCCAGGGAGGAGCAAAAGAGATGGGCCAGGCCCTCGGCGGCGGATACCGGCATGAGCCAAAGCGCCCCGAGCCTTCCACGATGGCGTGAATCAGGGACCGTTCATGTTAAACGGGAATTGCGAGAACAACGTAAGGCTGCACCACTCCCCCATCCTCGGGGTCTCCCGGGTCCTGGATAGCCTCCTGATCGTCGGGCTGCTCGTGGCGCTGCACTACAGCTACCACGCCGAGTTCACGGTTCTACACGCCTGGCTCGCCCTGGTCGCGATCCTGGCGTTCAGCTTCGTGAGCGACACCGCCGGCCTCTACCACCCGTGGCACGGGCTGCCGATGGCCATACTCGCCCGGCAGCTGATGGTGATCTGGCTGATTGCCGGTACCGTGACCCTTTTGACGACCCTACCCTTTCCCAGCGCGTTCCCGAGGAATCAGAACATACTCTTCGCGTGGCTACTCCTAACGCCGCTGGCCCTCATCGCCGCCCACTGGGTACGTCGCACGGCGCTTGCAGCACTACGTAACCGCCGGCCGCTCCGGAAGCGGGTCGCGATTGTCGGCGCTACGAGACTCGGCGAGCGCCTCGGCCAAGCGTTCGAGGCGCAGCCCTGGCGCGGCTGCCATGTCCTCGGATTCTACGACGATCGCGAGGACTTTCCCCCAGAGCAGCGCCGACTTCCGGATAACCGGGTCAGAGTCTCCGGCGACCTCGACCAGCTGGTCGCCGACTGCTATGCCGGCAAGCTCGACCTCGTCTTCCTCACACTCCCCATGGAGGCGGAAGACCGAACACACAAGCTCGTCCGTCGACTGGCCGATAGCACCGTCTCTGTCTACCTCGTCCCGGATATCTTCCACTTCGATTTGCTCTACTCCCGGCTGACCGGCATGCAGGGCATACCGGCCATCAGCATCTACGACTCCCCGCTTGCCGAGCAGGGCTGGAGCAAGCGCCTGCTCGACCTTGGCCTCGGTGTTCCAGCCATGGCGCTGCTGGCCTTTCCGATGCTAGCGATCGCCATCGCTATCAAGCTGGATTCCCCGGGCCCCGTCTTCTTTCGCCAGACCCGCTACGGAGTCCACGGAGAGCCGATCAAGATCTGGAAGTTCCGCTCCATGAGCGTTTGTGAGGACGGCCCGACGATCCAGCAAGCCCAGCAAGAGGATGAGCGCGTCACGCGGGTCGGCGCATTCCTGCGGCGTAGCTCGCTGGACGAGCTTCCCCAGATCCTCAACGTGCTCGGGGGCAGCATGTCCCTCGTGGGCCCACGCCCCCACGCCATCGCGCACAACGAGTACTACCGCCAACACATCGAAGGCTACATGCTCCGCCACAAGGTCAAGCCCGGGATTACAGGCTACGCCCAGATCAACGGCTACCGCGGAGAGACTGAGAATCTCGAGCATATGGCTGGGCGAATCAAGTACGACCTCGACTACATCCGCAACTGGTCCCTATGGCTGGACCTGAAGATCATCCTCCTCACGCCCACCCATGGGCTCGTCTCGGAATACGCCTACTAACCTTTAAATTCCTCTAATGATGGCGAGATGGACGCGAGCTATAAGTATGGCGGGACTGATTGCGGCCGTGGGCGATCCCGGGATTTCGATGGCAGCGCAGACGGAGCGACTGATCGTCGGCCTGCGGCAGACGCACCTTTGGGACAGCAATTTCGATCGCGTCCAGGAGGGAAGCTCAGAGCAGCAGCGCACCACCACGCTGACGCTCGGGGCCCGGCCGAGACTGGGACCGCATCGTATGATGCTGCGAGGCCGTTTGAGCCGCCTACGGCATCAACGGCGCCAGAGGCTGGACGCCACGGTCGTGGACTACACCACCCAGTGGGAAGGCCCCTTGCTGCTGCACGGGCTAACGGGGCGCGCTCAGCTCCGCCAGCGGGAGCAGACCGTCGACCGACTGGCCTTCACGGAGGGCGGGGTCGTCACACGGCGACGCCAACGAGCGGCTCTTTCCTACGGCTCCGACCCGGCGGGCTGGCACGCTCAACTGCGTGGGACTTGGCGCCAGACCCGCTACGATTCGTCGACCTTCCGAGACCTCAACCTCGACGACCAAGCCACCTCAGTGGCACTCACCTATATCTCAGAGCAAGCGTCCCGGATCGGGCTCCGAGCGACACGAGGGAAGCGAACTTTCCCCGACGAGTCCGAGCCGCGGGCCAGCGCCTTGGACTTCGATTACCGCCAGCTTGCCCTCGAGATCGACTGGCGCATGACGGACAAGACCCACCTCCAGGGGCAGTTGCGCTATTTCAGCCGGGACGGGGAGATCAATGACGGTAGCGGCTCCGACGCGGAGCTACGCCTGCATTGGCAAGCGACAGCGCAGACCGCGCTCTCCTCACGGGTATCGCTGCGCAAGCCCAGCACCGGCGAGGACCCCAACGACCTCTCCGAAGTACTGCGCTATCGGCTCGCCGCGGCCTGGCACCCCGGCGAGAAGTGGCAACTGCGCAGCGCTGCGGCGTACGAGCGCCGGCATTTTCGCGGGGGCAACGCATTACCGGAGCGGGAAGACGACATCACCGAGTGGACTCCCTTGGATATCGCCTACGCACCAATCGAGGCCGTCATCGTCTCTTTTGCGACTAAGATCCTCAAAAGAAACTCGCCAAAATCCCCTTACGACCTCACCGCGCAGAGTGTGACCGCTAGCGTGGAGGCTAACTTCTAGCCGAAAGAGAAGCTACACCCCCTACTTCCAAGGACCTGATTTAGATAAGCTTAGCGGCAGATCGATAGATTAAAAAAAGAATACGTTGCAGCGCAATAGGACTGTATCATGGAATCTAGTTTAACTCCGAACTTCTTCATAGTTGGAGCCCCTAAATGTGGGACTACCAGCTTGGCCAGCTGGCTGGCCGAGAACCCTTATGTATACTTCTCATGGCTAAAAGAGCCCCATTACTTTAGCTCCGATCTGCACAGGTCTGGAGTTAAGCGAAGATCACAGTATCTCCGCCTTTTTCGAGATGCTAGCGAGGAGCACTATGCCATCGGTGAGGCATCTGTATGGTACCTGTACTCACGAGTCGCGATTCCTCGTATCGAGCAAGAGCTCCCCGGATCCCTCTATGTAATATGCATCCGCAATCCTGTTGATATGGCCTATTCACTACATGGACAGTTCCTCTTTCACGGGAATGAAAACATTCATGACTTTCAAGAGGCGTGGCATGCTCAAAGTGAGCGGGCTTCAGGCCGAAGGATCCCTGCCCTTTGCTACGAGGACCCCTCGGAACTGATCTACGGGCAATCGTGTGCACTCGGTAACCAGCTCAAAAGACTATTAGATCGGGTACCGGAAGAGCGCGTACTAATCGTCTTCTTGGAAGACATGAAGAACGATCCTAGAGGGCAATATAAAAGAGTACTTAACTTCCTCGGCGCGCCTGATGATGGCCGTGATAATTTCCCCGCTAGGAACACAGGATCTGGAGCTCGCTGGCACCCCTTGGCGAAAGTAATAGGAAGCCTTTTAGAACTGCGGCGTCGCTTCGTCCCGTATCTTGGGACCGGTATTATCCGCTCATTGGGTGCACTCAATAGGGTGTCAGGCAAACGCCGGGACTTGACTACCACCATGCGCGCCGAGATCGAGGACTATTTCGAAGAAGAGATACAGACAATCGAGAGAATCACCCACAGAAATTTATCGCATTGGCGGCACTCCACAACCAAAAATACTGCCCAGAAAGTTTCACTCCTCCAGGCCTAAAGACCGACAAAAATGAAATCCAAACAGGCACCCAATTTTTTCATACCTGGTGCCCCTAAGTGCGGCACCACCAGCCTAGCCGATTGGCTAGCTAGCCATCCCAATATCTACATGAGCCCTCTCAAGGAGCCTAACTATTTTAGCTCAGATCTGCATCCACCTCACAAAAGAAGCAAGCCTCAATATTTTCGTCTTTTTAAGGGGTGTAGCGAAGCACACCAAGCCATTGGCGAGGCATCTGTATGGTACCTCTACTCCGATGTTGCGGTCCCGCGCATCGAAAAAGAAATCCCTGGCTCTCGTTATATAGTATGTATTCGCAACCCTGCCGAAATGGCTTACTCTTTACATAGAGAATTACTAGGCGGCGCCGAAAACATCGCCGATTTTGAGAGAGCCTGGCGAGCTCAGAGGGAGCGAGCCCAAGGGCAGCAGATACATGCGAGGTGCGACAAGCCGAGCTTTCTCCTCTATAGCCAATCATGCGCTCTCGGAACGCAACTCCAAAAGCTTTTAAAACGAGTCCCACAGGAGCGTGTACTAATTGTTTTCCTTGAAGACATGAAAGATAACCCCAGAGAGCAATATAAACGAGCACTGGATTTTCTCGGCGTACCGGATGATGGGCGCACATTTTTCCCTGTCAGCAACCCGAGATCCGAGAAACGTTGGTATTGGATGGCTGCACTGGTTAGCCACCTCATAAAATTGCGCCGCCGGCTATTCCCCTATCTTGGAACGGGTATTATACGATCGTTACGGGAGCTGAATAGCTCATCAAAAAACAGTACAGAGATAACAAGCGCCATGTACACCGAGCTCATAGATTATTTCCTGGAGGAGATCCAGATCATTGAACGTATCACCCAGAGAGATCTTTCGCATTGGCGTTAGACCAATGGCTTCAAAAGAGGCAAACCAAAAAAGTCCTTAAATAAATACGAACAGCCTATTACCTACAGGACAAAACATGGAAATCCTTTTCTTTGGTGATTGGTGCCATCAATCTAGCGACGAAGGGAAGCCTATAGTCGAGCACTCGGCTCTAAACCGAGCTATAACGCGCTCTGATGCAATCATTGCGAACTTTGAGGGGGCCATAAAGAGCGCAGAGGGGCATTTCATAAAAAAAACTGGCCCCTACTTATCACAATCGCCAATCAGCCCTAGATTGATTTCTGCCCTAGGAGTGACGCACTGTTCACTGGCCAATAACCATACACTCGACTACGGAGAATCAGGCTTGATCAATACGGTTAACGCCCTTTCCGCTCAGCGTGTTGCAACTTTTGGATTTGCAACACCCGATTTCGGAGACTGGCGTACTTTCTGGATCGGTGAACCAGGTGATGGCGGAGTAGCCCTGATTGGCGGGGCAGAACGAGAGTTTACCGTAGACGCAAAAAGTCGGGCATCATCAATAGATCCTATTGAACTCCACCGTGCAGTGATTAAGGCTATAGGCGAGGGATATTCCGCGATTCCGATTCTGCACGGAGGTCTCGAGTGGGACCCATTACCCCCCCCTCATCTACGACGTTTGGCACGCTGGTTAATTGAGTGCGGGGCTACGGCTGTTATCACCCATCACCCTTATTTTCCAGGTTTTGTCGAGCATTGGGAAGGGAAGCCGATCGCATGGTCACTAGGCAGCTTATGGAGGCCAGGTCTCAGAGATAAATCTAAGACAAAGCGTGATCGAGGCTACGCTATAAAATTATCTATATCGAAAAATAATGGTGCAGTCGTCGACTGCTTAATGTCCTACGCCATTGACTACAACAGGAACAAAATCTGCAAACTCTCAGGAGAGGAAGCCAAAATAGCCCAAAAAAAACAAAGAAAACACGAAAGTATTTGCAGAGACCAAAACGCCTATTCTGAATGGTGGTCCGAGACCATTAAAAAAGAAAGGCACGCGTATCTTTCAATATACTCATTCCCTTTTATGCCTCGCACCATCTTGCATCCGCTTCTTGCTCTTTTTTGCCTGCTGTGCCGCTGGCTTCAAAAAAAACCGCGCTGGCTCTTAATACAACTTAACGGCCTTCGCTGTGAGAGTCATCATCAAATGTGGACATATTCTATCGAGGCGATAACCAAAAGAGAGCACCATGATTCTTGATAATAACACCTCCAGCCAAACTGCACGATCAATCTTTAAGCAACTAGCATTAATTAAGAAGCTATATGGGGGTGTACACCGATAGCAATACTAGCTTCAAAGATCGTGTGCCTCATATGAAAATCTTCTCCTTTTACGTTCGCCACACCTTGTGGCGTATATGGCAGAGTCGATTCGTGCGTAATGTGGCGGTGGTCGCTTCTGGTGCGGCTAGCGCGCAGCTCATCAACCTGGCTTTCATGCCCCTCATAACACGTATCTATGGCCCGGAAGCATTTGGAGTACTAGGAACCTTCACGGCCATTGTCTCGGTATTAGCTCCTGTCGCGGCACTTGCTTATCCCATAGCTATCGTTATTCCTCGTGAGAACCAAGAAGCCTTGGGGATCGTTAGACTCTCTTTATCAGTCTCATTCACGGTCATGCTGTTAGCCATTGGTATCTTAATAACCGCAGGAGATTGGCTGGCTATCAACTTCGGCGCAGCGTCTATCTCCGAATTTCTATTTCTGATACCGCTGGCTATGCTTTTCTCGGCCTGGGTGCAGATCGCGAACAAATGGCTGGTAAGAAACAAAAAATTCGGCACTATTGCTCGAACGGCCATTGCCCATTCAATCCTCTTAAACGGGGCCAAGACAGGGGCCGGATTGTTTCACCCGATAGGGGCCGTGCTCATTATTTTAGGCACACTTGGCCACGCGCTGCACGCAGCACTACTTTTTATCGGTTCCTCCCGAGGCACTCAGAAAATTCCTCCCTTATTGGAGAATGGTTCTTGCATCTCCTTAAAAGAAATAGCCTCCCGATACCGGGATTTCCCTCTGTACCGTGCCCCTCAAAAACTTATAAACGCGGGCTCTCAGAGTCTCCCAGTACTGATGCTAGCCATTTCCTTTGGGCCTGCCTCCGCGGGTTTTTACTCGCTAGCGACAAAAGCACTAGGAAGGCCCGCTGAACTGCTCGGAGAAGCCGTAAATTCCGTTTTTTATCCACATATCACGGAAGCCGTCTACAACAACAAACACATAGCCTTAAAAATTTCCCAGGCGACCTTGGCTTTATTTTTTGTTGGCCTCGTCCCATTTGCTTTTGTAGCGCTTTGGGGGCCTTGGTTTTTCGGTTTTATATTCGGCGACGAATGGGTAGCGGCTGGCGAGTATGCACGATGGCTGTCAGCTTGGTTATTGGTGGGGTTCGCTAACCGACCTAGTACTGCGGCTATACCGGCATTATCTATTCAGCGTGGATTTTTTATATACGAAATTATCAGCGTAGTGACGAGAGCGTCATCAATTTTTATAGGCAGCTCATTTTTTCATAGTGACGTCGTGGCTGTCGCTTTCTTTTCTAGCACTAGTTTCGCCTTAAATGTTTTTCTTATCGCATGGGTTATATGGGTTGCATATGGTTATGAAGATGAAAGGAAAGACGATTACAACCGGAGCCTCCAGGCACAGCAGCGAGTCACTTGAATCCGCCGCGCTCGGTAAAACCCTAAGGGAACGAGTGCTGCCCTTCGGCTGGTCCGAAGAGCGCGGGACTCAGTCTGTTAGGTTGGTGACCGATCATACCGGCAGTGTACCTTTGTACTATGCCCAAGATCGGGACCAAGTAATCACCGGTAAGACCCCTTTAGAGGTTGCCGTGAAGATGGCGTCTCCCGGTTTAGACCCCGTTTCAGCGGCAGATTTTCTCCTGAATGGCACTGTATGCTACCCCTATACGCTTTTCAAGGACGTTTATCTCGCTCCGCCGGGAGCTGTCACCGATGTCACGCCAAACGGCATACATTCCGAATTCTACTACCAGCCTGAGGAGCAATGCAGCAATCAATCCACAGCTTACTGGGGTGCGCAACTGCGTGAAAAAGTACAGCAGGCACTGCAAAAAGGATTGGAGGGGAAAAAACAGGTTAAGGCTCTTTTTTCGGGGGGCGAGGATTCACGAGCGGTCGTCAGCCTACTCCCCGAAGGCAGCGAATGTGAGCTTGTTACTTTTGCAGACGAACTCAATAGAGAGGTCCGGCTGGCAGAACGCGCCGCGCGTGCCCTAGGCCGCCCTCTCGTCTTCATACAGCGCCCCTATAAATTCTACCAAAGAGACATCCAGAGCCGTGTCTACGCGATTGGCGGGATCTCGGAGATCCGCCAGACCCATGTCTGGGGGCGACTTGCACAACCCCTGAAAGACGCAGATGCGGTTATCGGTGGCTACGTAGCAGACAGCCTTTTTAAGAGCGAGAAGATGGGCAACGTCAAAAGGAGTCGAAAGCGGCTGACACCTGAAACCATGGAATCTTCTAGTGCTGAACAGCCTTTAGGGATAGAAAAAGCAATAAGACAAAGCTGGATCAATCAATCCGTAGCGGCCGCGGTGGATGAACGGCATTTGGCCCACCACGAAAGGATCCGCGAATTCCGGCCAGTAACTGCAGCCAATTGGCACCGCTTGTGGCCTTGGGGGAGCCAGGCTCGCAGCTATGCTCATTACATGGCCTGCCATTTAGCCTGCCCAGCGGTGGTGGAGCCGTTCATCTCTCCACAGGTCTACCGCCTCGCCGCGAGCATGCCGGAGCAGCTGCGGGTTGACCGAAAGGCCTTCCGTGCGGCCTTTGCACCGGCCATGGGCAAAGCTGGGTGGTTACCCACAACCTCGGGGCACATACCGAGACTCGGCGGTTATATAGGACACTGGGTCGAGCTAGGTACAGTAACTTCCCGTTACGGGAGGGACCTTGCAGCCAACGTGACAGCCCAGATAAGGGGGCGTATCCCAAGAAGCCAAGGGCCATGGGGTGCAAATCGCGATCTCCCCCCTCAAGAAATCGCCGAGCGGCTGACCGCAAGCCAGCGGGACCAAATGCGCGAGCTCCTGGACGTAATCCTAACCCCCGCGGAGGCGAAGGCGTTTTTCAAGCCTGATCACGGCGTCACATCCGCTCGGGTCCGCACCCGAGCCCTCCAGATAGCGTACTTAATGGACTGGGCTGGAGCCACGCTCCCAGCACGGTAAACGCCCGCTGAGTCCGGCAGGCTGGACCCGCCGGGGGACCCGCAGCTCACCGATCCAGGAGGCACAGACGTCGCCAGTATCGGCGAGCTCGGGTCCCAGGACCATCAGCAACGCGGCCTGGCTCACCCTCGAGCCACCAATCACCTCTGCCACGCCCTCCAGAAGAACACTACCATTTCAAGAGTATATCGCTTCGCCAGCCGCCTCGGCTCAAGGATGAGCCGATAGAGCCACTCCAGCCTCAAGCGGCGTAGCCAGCGGGGCGCTCTCGGCTTCTCCTGGGCCAAGAAGTCAAATAGCGCGCCCACACCAACCAGCAGGGTTGCGCTGAGGCGGTGGTAATGGTCGAGGATCCATCGCTCTTGGCGCGGATTGCCCATAGCCACCAGGACGATCTCCGCCCCGCTCGCCTCCATCGCCTCCAGCACCCGCTCGTTATCGGAAGCACCCACGAAGCCGTCCAGCGTCCCCACCACCTCTACGCCGCGCCCAGCCAGTGCAGTGCCGGCCCGCTCGGCTACGCCCGGCGCCCCCCCAAGGAGGAAAACACGCGGCGGCCTCCCCCACGCCGACGCTGCCCGCTCGAGCAGCGCCGGGGTGAAGTCCGTGCCGTTGAGATTCTCCGGGAAGGCCCGGCCGTGGAGGATCCGGGCCGCGACATCCATCGCGACCCCGTCATTGAGCAGCCAGACCGAGGGAGAGGCCAGACGGTCCCGCAGCGCCCCGCACTGGTTGATGAAGTTGGAGTTCGCGAAGAATACAAGCCGTTGATCCGATCCAGCCCCCGTAGCCACGAGGTCCGCTAGCGCCTCCTCGCGGGTGAGCCGGCGCACGGGGAAGCCGGCAACTCGGCATACCGCTGCCGCTTGTGCCGCCGGCATTCTCACAGGCTCAGGCTCGTGTCCGGAAAGTGCTGGGGCGCAAGCAGGCGATCCACCACCTCCGCCCAGGCCAGATGGCGCTGGCCAGCTCGCCGGGGTGCCCTAAGAGCGCCCCGGATAGCCGCCGCTGCGCTATCGTAGTCTCCCGGCTCGAAACCGTACCGATTGCCGCCGCAGCCCACTACGGAATGCGGGCAAACGGCCGAGAGGCCGAAGAAGTCATACTGCATCAACTTGTGGGAAGATTCCGCCAGATAGGCGGGGGCCTGCTGATTGTACGGGGCCACGCCGATATCGGCGTGCTTGATATAGCGCAGCGCCTCCTCGTGGGGCATCTCCTCGTAGACGGTCACGTTATCCCCGTAGCCGGGGTGCCGCCCCTGCCCGGAGCCGATGAGGTGGAAGCGGACCTCCGGGAAGCGGCGGCTAACCTCGACTATGAGGTGGGGATCGAACAGCATGGAGCCGACAGAGACGGCGTTGGGGCCGTCCTCATAGGGGCTCGGATCACCGAGCTCTGCCAGCGCCGGATCCACGCCGTGGGGAATGTAGTAGGCGTTCGTCGTATCCGGGAGATTGCTCGCGAGCCGAGGGGAGGCCAACGCCATGCTCGAGAAACGGGGGGCGGCCCGGCGAAATGCCCTGTGGACGCAAGGGGCTACGTTGATCGTCGCCAGGTCATCCGATGCCCGGTAGATGAGGCGCGCCTGCGGGTTGAGGCCCTGGATGAGATCGAAGAAGAGCGGGCCGATGCCGCTCTCGATGATCACGGTATCGCTGTCCCGCACCCAGTCACGCAGCACAGACGGGGCGAGGCGGCGATAGAGATCGTAGATCAGCGACTCGAGGCCATCGAGGGTACGGAGGCGGGTATGGAACGGATGCACGGGCGTCTTCCAGAGGAAGCACTCCACTCCCCGATGGGACTCTACCGCATTGGCACGCGCCTCAAGGGAGCGCCGTGGATCGCCCGTTCGCCGGGAGAGCTTGCTGTAGCGAAGCGAGAAGAAGCGGGTTGGCCCCCGCCGGGCCAGCTCATCCGCGATGGAGTGCAGGCCCGCGCGACGGGGCGAGCGGTAGTCGTGGAAGGAGGAGAGCACCAGGAAGCGCTGCCCCGCTCCGTACGGGGTTGACGTTCCGCTTCCCGTCCCCGGTTCACCCTCAGCCATCGCCGCTCCCCCCGCTCGGCAGATGGGGCTCGATGCGCTCCCAGCGCGGCCGGCGCTCGGCGTCCATGTCCAGGGCGAGGGGGTAATCCCCCCACCACGGACCGGATGCCCAGTAGGCCCAGCCGCGCCAGACCGGGGCACCGCTCGCCTGCCCGACGATACGGCCGAGCGAGTCGAGGCAAGCCCCTTGGTCGCGGGCGCCGAACTCCCCGAGGAAGAGCCGCTGCCCGTGCGCGCGTGCCCAGTCGGTGATCGCCTCGAACATGGGGGTGAAGTGAGCCGGCGGGTGGCACTCCTGGCGCGTCCCGGAGTAGTTCGTATCCGGGTACTGATGCACCTCGATAACCCCCCGGCCGAGAGGATCGCTGAAATCGGCGAAGGCCTCGGCGTTGCTGACGCCACCGCTATCCGCCTCCTGCCAGTCGTGGACGCCGCTCCAGCGCCCGCCAGACACCAGGATCAGGTGGCGCACGCCGCGCTCCCGTAGCGCGCTTACCGTCTCTTGAGCGACCTGTGACCACCTCGAGACGGAGAGCTTGATCGGCTCGTTCATCAGCCCCAGGGCCAAGTGCTCGGGGGAGGCGAGCCCGGCGAGCCTCTCCCAGAGATCGATGAACGCTGCCGTCGGCACGGCGCGGGTACCGAGGCGCTCCCCGCGGTAGGCCCCGTAGTTGTGGATATCCACCAGCACGCAGAGATCCTGCTCACGCGCCTCGGCGAGGATGCGCCGGAGCTGCCCGCTGTCGGCGCCGTGCAGCGGCCCTCCAAGCTCGCGCTGTAGCCGCTCCCAGCGCACCGGGAGGCGGATCGCCGTGACGCCGCGCTCGGCGAAGTCAGCGATCATGGCGTTGCCGGGGTAGACGTAGTCCTGCCCGAGCCTCCCTGGCAGGGCCTCGCTATTGAACTCAGCGCCGGCCAGATTGACGCCTCGCAGCGGCTCCTCACCCAGGCACCCGGCGGCCGCGCCCTGGTGGAGGAGCACTACCAACAGACCGATCACCAGGGCAGCGGCCGTCCGGCAACGCCTCGGCCTGCGAGCGGCTCGAGGTGCAGAGGGGATCATCACGCCTCACCTCCCAGGCGCTCATAGATGCGGAGGTACTGATCAGCGATGCGCGGCCAGGCGTAGCCCTCGGCTGCGGCCATAGCAGCCCGCCGGCGCTCGGCATACGCCGCCTCGCCGAGGGCGTGCACCTCGAGGAGGCGCTCGGCAAGCGCGTCCGGTAGCGCCGGGTCGCCGAGCAGGCCGAGGCCGGCGCGCTCGACAAGCCGGCGGAAGCTCGGGATGTCACTGAGCACCGGTGTTAAGCCGGCGCTCATCGCCTCGATGGCGGCGATCCCGAAGCCCTCGTAGCGGGACAGGCCGACGAAGTAGCTCGCCTGCCCGAGGTAGCCCCGCAGCGCCTCCTCGGAAGGGCTGGCAACGATCTCGAGGGCGTCGCCTTCCGCAAGTCCCTGCTCGGCAGCCCGGCGCCGTAGGTCCGCTGCGGTGTGGTCATACGGCCGCCCGGCGATCACCAGGCGCCAAGCCGGATCCCGCTCCCGCAGCGCGCGCAGCAGGTTGAGTGTCTCCGGCAAGCCCTTGTTGCTCGACCAGCGCCCGAAGTAGATCAGCCGCGGCTGCAGCGCCTGCGAGGCGCCGTCCGCCTGCTTCTGGGTATCCACCCCGTTCTCGATGACCTCGATGCGCGAGGCGGGCAGGATGCCCCGGAATCGCTCGCCGTCACCCTCGCTGACCGCCAGGACCCGCTCGTAGGCCCGCCCCGTGGTGCGGGTGACGGTATGGAACCAGGCGGTCTTGAGCCGCCGGGCGAAGCGCGTGTGGAAGAAGCCGCCGTGGGTCGAGAGCACGAGGGGGCGCCGGTGCAGCGGCCGGGTGACCGCCAGGAAGTCGTGGAAGAAGTCGACGCCGTGTACGTGGACGATATCGGCGTCGCCGAGCGCCCGGAGCACGCCGGGGCAGAGCGGGTAGCGGCTCGATCCCCAGAACGGCAGGCGCCGGACGGCGACGCCCTCGATCTCGTCGCTCGCCGGAAGCCGGCCTCCCCCACCCCTCTGCCGGAAGAGCCGGTCCAAGGTAATGACCCGGGGCTCATGGCCCGGCACCTCGCGCTGACGGGCGGCGACGTTGCGCACCACCTCCTCCATGCCCCCCACAGAGGGCAGGTACTGCCGTACCACATGGGCGACCTTCAGGGTCACGCTGCCATCCCTCCCTGGTAGCGGCCGAATTGCTGGCCTGCCTCCCCGGGGCGGAGCTGCGGCGCGGGATCGAGCACCAGGCAGCCCACCAGGAACCACATCAGTGCTGCGCTCTTGAAGGCGAACAGGGAAGTGCCGCTCACGCACAGGATGAGCGCCATGTAGATCGCTACCAGCGCCCGGAGACGGCCTCCCCGCTCATCCGGCAGGGGGAGCGCCCAGAACGCAGTCCACAGCGCAAGCCCCCCAAGCAGGCTGAACTGGGAGACAACCTGGGCGTAGCCCATGTCCGCGAACCAGGCGGTGGGATCGACCCCCAGGACCCTCGTGACATCGAAGCCCAACAGCTCCTGGCCGCTGATCACCAGCCTGCCGATGAAATCGTCCCCCACCTCGTTGACGGTCGCCCCCAAGACCAGGAGCAGCACCCCGACCAGTAGCGGCAACAGGTAGGGAAGATAGAGAGAACCCCCGTGCAGGAGCAGCCGAGCGGCGATAAGGAGCGGGATGATCGCCATCCCGAAGCGGGAGTCCGCAAGGATGACGATCAGCACCGCCGCGGCTACGAACCCGACCATCCGGCGCCACTCCTCACCCCCCTTGGCCAACCCCCAGGCCGCGACAATCGCCGCGAGATTCCCCGCTGAGACCGGCTCCAGGTAGACCGAGGAGACCCGATGGCGACCGAGCACCCCCTCGAGAAACGACAGCGTCCGGCCCATCCCCGGCGGGCGCATCCCGTTCATCTGGAGGCGAGTATCCTGCATCCAGGGCGAGGAGGCCGGATCCATATTGCCGATGCTGATGTAGTAGGAATAGATATCGAAAACCGAGGTGTACGTCCGCAGCGCAAAGAGCTCGAAGGCAGCGAGGCTGAAGAATACGCCGAGTGCCCCGGCCAACGCGCGGTCTGCGATCGCCGGGTCCCCTACATTGCGGCCCAGCCAGTAGAAGACCACAGGGATTAGCAGGTCGCGGAACGACTTGGGATCCACCGACCCGCGCAGCAGCGTCAGCAGCGCCACGAGCCCGAGCACTAGCGCGCCGGCGACCACAACGCCCGGCGGGATACGCGGCAGCAAAAGCGGTAGAGAGGCCACCATGATGGCCAGCTCGGCGACACCGACCAGCGGCCGCGGCACTGCGAAGAGGTGCGTGTGCACCAGGCACAGCCACGCCATGTAGCTGATGCTCAAGACCATCAGGAGAGGGACGCCCCACCGCAGCGCGATCCCCTGAGGCGGCCACGACTCTGCTGCTGCCGCTAATGGCAAAGTGTCGCCCCGACCAGTGTGACCCCGAGCGCTTCCATACGCCGAGCCGCCCGGCGCAGCTGCTCGAAAGAGGTCCGCCCCGCCTGTGCCACGAGCAGCGCAGCGCCGGCGTTCACGGCAGCCAGCTGGGCATCCGTACTCCGCGTCAGCGGCGGCGTATTCACCAAGACGACTTCGTACTCGTGCGAGACGCGCTCGCTCAGCGCCCGGTAACGCTCGCTGGCGAGCAGCTCCTGCGGGTTCGGGGCGGGGGTGCCGCCGTTGAGCAGCCCGAGGGAGTCGAACGCCTCACAGCGGTGGGGCTCGGCCAGGCCCCGGCCGGCCAGGGCGTCGGAGAGGCCTTGGCGGTTTGGCCTCGAGAAGAGCTCATGCAGCCTCGGCTCACGCAGATCGGCGTCGATCAGTAGGGTATTGGTCCCAAGCTGCGCGAAGACAACTGCGAGGTTAGCGGTCAGATCGCTCGTTATCGCGCCCTCGTCGAGCCCGACCACCGGGAGGATCCGGGACCTCGGCTCATTGAAGTAGCGCAGCATCAGCTCAGCGCGTAGCCCCCGCAAACGCTCGCTACGCTCGCTCCAGGGGGCGACAGCGGCCTCCAGCGCAGGGTCGACCTGGCCCGAGCCGGGCTCCACACGCGGGTAGGCGAACTGCCTGGCGAGGACGGTGTCCACTTCCTCTCGCGCGACCAGCCCCATTTTGATGGCGGCCTCTCCGAAACGCACGCGGTGTTCCTGCTGGTACTGAAGGACGCGCTCCAGGTCGCTTTCCGAGAGCTTGCCGCCCTCGGCCAGGGACCCCCCTATACGGCGGAGACGAGGGTCAGATCCCCCGTTGCTCTGGGGGACTCGATGGAAAAGCTCGGGGTGCTCTGAGTGCCAGGTCGCCATGGCCTGGATGGGCGACTGGTGGCCCAGCGACCTCTGCGGTAAATGGTGGTTGTACAGGTACACATACCGCTTGAGCGTCTGCTCCAGGCTGGCTCGGCTATCGAAGTGGTGCGTTGTCAGGACCTCGCTAATGCGGCCGTTGAAATGCTCCTCCGTGCCGTTGGCCTGGGGTGATGGCGGCTGGGTGCATCGATGCTCGATACCCAGCGCCTCGCAGAGCCGCTCGAACTCGTGACGGCCGGAGGCCCCTTGGGCACGCACGCTGAACACTCGGCCGGTGAGCTCCTTACCGTCATCGGTCAGGAGGGTCCGGATACAGGCTGGACAGGCTTTGTGCAGCTTACGCAGGAAGTGGCGAGCCACCGCGGCGCTCTTGTCAGCGCACAGCTCGGCATGGACCCAGCGGGTGGCTCGGTCAACGGCGACGAAGAGGTACCGCCCTCTCCCATCCTCCGCCATCGGCGGGAGGTACTTCACCTCGATATGCAGGTGGCCCGGCCCGTAAGCCCTGGAGGACGGCTTGAGCTCGGCAGGCCTCCTCGAGATCCCGTGGCGCTTGAGCAGCCGGTGGATTGCCGAGCGCGATGCGCCCTCGTTGAGGAACTCCCGGGTCACGGCCAGCATATCTTCCAGCGACAGCCACAATGTCCGGCGAAGCGCCACAACCACCGCCTCTTGCGCCGAGGTCAGGGTCGTGCGCAGCCGAGAGGCCGTATGCAAGCCCTCTTCGGCGGCCTGGCGTTCGCGCCAGCGGCGCACGGCCTCCCCAGACCCCCTCAACTCCTGATCCATCTGCCGCGCCGGCTGGCCTGAGCCCTGAACGGCCACCCCATGGGCCGGGGCCGCGCTGCGATCCTTCTGCAACCGAATGCCCATCAGGCCTGCCTACCCTCCTCGCCTAAGCTACGACGCGCGCCAGGGATCTCCGCGAGCACGGGCATACCGAGCCCCTCCTCGAGATCACCGCGGCTGCGGATGCGCCGGTCCACCATCTCCAGGCCCACGGCCATCGCAGTACCGAGCATCAGACCTAGCCCGAAGCCGACGACACTGCTCAGGAGCACCTTCGAGTCGGGCCCCTGGGTCTCGGCGCGGTTCAGCACCGCGATCTCGGTAGCGCTGAGACGGCTCTTCAGGCGGTTAGCCGAGGCCTGGGTCGCGGCTTGCTCGTAGGCCTCCTCCGCGTTGCGTACGTCCTGCTTCAGGGGCTCGAGCTTGCTCCACTGCGCGTTGAGCGCTTGCACCCGCTCCTTCTGGCGCTCGAAGGCCTCCTTTAAGGCCTCGAAACGCTCGTCCGACATCTCCACCGCGCTCTTCAGCCGACGCTCGACAATCGCCGACTGGCGCCTGAGGCTCCCCTTGAGGGCCTCCACCTCTGCCTCGGCCCGACGGTAGCGGGGGTGGTTCTCACCGTAGCGCCTAGCCAGGTCAGCCCGTTCGACCTTGGCCCGGGCGAGATCCTCCCGCAGGCTCGAGAGCAGCGGATTGGTTGCGACCTCAGGGCTCCCACTCCCATCGATCGAGATGTCGAACGTCTGCCGCAAGGTACTCGTAACCTTCTCTCCCCGGGCCGCGACCATCATGCTCGCTAGCTCCCGGAGGCGCTCGGTCTCGACGTCGAGGCGCTCGCTTACGCCGACGATGTCGTGCTGCTGCCGGAACTGGATAACCGCCTCTCGAGCCTCACGCACACGGTCGCGCAGCACATCGAGCTGCTGGTCGTACCACTTTGAGAAGCGGTGCGCAGGCTCCTTGCGTAGCTCCAGGTTGGCCTCGATATAGGCCTGGGCCACGGCATCGACAACCGGGGTGAGAATTCTGGGATTCTCGCCGCTGAGGCGGATGTGGGCTACGTCGCTATTACTCAGTGCAGCCACCTGGAGATCCGCCTGGAGCTTGCCCCGAAGCCAGGCCTGAGGATCGTCCACCTTCGGCAACTCCTCCTCGACCCAGGCCCGAATTCGCGCCCTGGGCTCCTCCCCCAGATGGCCCCAGACATGGCGGCGGACACGGCCACTGCGGATGACCTGCAGCTGCGTATCCATATAGCCAGCCTCCGCCTGAGGCCGGGTCTCGCTCAGAAGGGCCCGGGTTGGGCTCTCGACCACAAGCTCAGTGGCAGCGGTATAGCTGGGGGGCCGTCCGAGCGCCACAATCGCCCCCGCGGCCGAGCACAGGAAGACAAGGCCAAGAACCAGCCAAGCCCGCGCTGCCAGGATACGAAACAGGCTTTGAGGGGTTAGCACAAACATCCGCTAGAAGAGCCGCTCTTCAACAACCAGCACGTCACCGGCGCGGAGCTGCTCTTGGCCGTCGACCTCGATCTGGCGCTCTGAGCCATCCCCGGCCCGGCGATAGATCACCAGGCCGTCGCGATTGGCGCCGGCGGCGAAACCACCGCTGACCGCAATCGCCTCCTGGACATTGCGCGCCTGGCGCAACGGGTAACGACCGGGATTCTGCACATTGCCGCGCACAAAGAAGTGCTCGCTGCGGGGGACGAAGACCGTATCGCCGCTCGCTACGTGCACCGCGGAACGCCCCTCCGCCTGGCTATCCAGCATCTGGTCGATCCGGTAGGCCTCGCGATGCTGCTTGCCGGCTGTATCGACCCGGATCACCACGATTCCCGAGCCCCCCGCCTCGGAGACCCCGCCTGCCCGGGCCAGCGCCTCGGAGAGCGTCGTCGGCCCGTCCAAGAAAAGGCGGGTGGGCTCGTTCACCGCCCCGAGTACCGCTACCGTACGGCTGCGGTACTCCTCGACAATGACGTTCACGGAGGCGTAGCGGAAATAGCCCTCTTCCTCGAGGCGCTTGCCGATCCGGTGGGAGGCCTCATCGATGGTCAGCCCGACAACCGATATCCGCCCGAGCAAGGGCACCCCGATCGTGCCGTCGGGGGCGACCTGCGCCTCGGCCTCGACCCCGTCCTGTTCGTACCCCGTCACACGAACCCGGTCCCCACTGCCCAGCGTGTAGGGCTCTTCCGCCTTGAGGGAGGCGCTCAGCAGCACAGCAAGGAGCGCTGCAGCGGGGATGAGCCAACGGCCGAGGCTGGCCGCTTTAGCTGGTTCCTGTCGTTGCTCCATGGGTGTCGATTTCCTTGACCCCTTACTCTCTTTTGAAGTCTTGTCTGCGTCACGCGATCTTGCAACCGAGCCTCCGCAGGCATGGCCAGTCACCGGGGGAAGCGCAGAACGCTTCCCCCCACGCTTCGAGCCCTACAGGCCTGCTGATGTAGAGTGCAGAGGATGGACGATACAGCGCCAAGCGACGGCCAAGGTGACCTCACCGAGGCGAGCTTCCCCGTCGCGCCGGGGACGGCGGCGCAGCCTCCGGCCGCCGCCGATCGGACCGGATGGCTGCCCTGGTGCGAGCGCCCAGCCGACCCGGCGGACACGCCGCACCCGGGCCAGCTCGGCCCCCTCCCCCGCGGCGGCGACGGGCCGCTGGTCACCGCCGACCGCGGCCACCTCGCCGACTGCCCGGACGATCTGCACGCCGTGGCGCGCTGGCTCGCCCGGCACAAGGACAGCCCGCACACCCTCGCCGCCTACCGCACCCACATCGAGCGCTTCCTGCTCTTCCTCGGCCGCGAGCGCGGCAAGGCCCTCTCCGCGGCGAGCCCCGAGGACCTCAACGCCTTCGACGACCTGCTCCAGGCCCCGCAGCGCTGGCCGCACTGGTACGCCGAGGCCCCCTTCGAGCGCACGGATCCGCGCTGGCGCCCGCTGACCCGGCCGCTGACCGGCCGGAGCCGCCACTACGCCGTGGCCGTCGTCGGCCGCTGCTACCGCTGGCTCGTGCAGGTCGGCTACCTGCGCCTCAACCCCGTCGCCGCCTCGAGCGCCCAGACCCGCGCCCCGCGGCGCAGCCCCGTCCAGGAGCGCTACCTCGACGCCGAGCTCTGGCACGCCCTCCAGGCGACGATCGCGGCCCTGCCGCAGGCGACGGCGGCGCAGCGGGCCCGCTACCACCGCGCCCGCTGGGTCTTCTCGGCGCTCTACGCCACCCTGGCGCGGGCGAGCGAGCTCACGGCCGCCCGCATGGGGGATCTCTACCCGGTCCGGCGCCCCGGCGGGACGCAGTGGTGGTGGCGCGTCCACGGCAAGCACCGGCGGGCGCAGGACGACGCCGACGAGGTGCCGGTGCCGCGGGCGCTGATCGACGAGCTCGCCGTCTACCGCCGCCACCTCGGGCTGCCGGCGCACCCCGAGCCCGGCGAGCAGACGCCCCTGGTGGTCGGCCTCTATCCGCGCCGCGACGGCTGGCGCCCGCTGCACCGAAGCACGCTGCACCGGCTGGTCAAGGCGGTCACCCACGCCGCCGCCGAGCGCCTCGAGGCCGAGGACCCGGACGGCGCCGAGCGCCTGCGCCGGGCCTCGGCGCACTGGCTGCGCCATACCGGGATCACGCACCGGCTCGACGCCGGCTGGACGCTCAAGGACCTGCAGCCGGTAAGCCGCCACGCCGATCTGCGCTCGCTCGGCGTCTACGCCCACGCCGGGCGGGACCGGATCGCCGCGCTGGCGGACACTGTGGCGCTGGGGTGGGAATCGATAGAGTAGGCGGGCTGCCTCTTCAGCGACACAAGGAGCGACACCGCTATGCGCGAGACCCCTCCGAGCAACCCCTTCGCCGGCGCCGGGCACTTTATCCGCGGCTTCCGGCTCATGGTCCAGCCGGGGATCCGCCGCTACGTCCTCGCCCCCCTGGGGATCAACCTGGCCCTCTTCGCCGGGGCCATCGCCGCCGGCGCGGCGGCCTTCGCCGAGCTCGTCGGCTGGCTGCAGGGGATGATCCCCGCCTGGCTCGACTGGCTGGCGTGGCTGCTGTGGCCGCTGTTCTTCGCGGGCGCCCTGCTCGTCACCTTCTACGCCTTCTCCCTGGTGGCCAACCTGATCGCCGCCCCCTTCATGGGCCCCCTGGCGGCGGCGGTGGAGCGCCACCTCACCGGCTCCGGACCGCCCCCCGAGGCGGACGGCGGCGGGGTCGGCACCCTGCTCCGTGAGGCCGGGGCCGACGTGGCCGCCGAGCTGCACAAGATGGGCTACTTCGCCCTGCGGGCGGCCCCCTTGCTGCTGCTGTCGGTCATCCCGCTGCTCAACACCCTGGCCCCGCTGCTGTGGCTGATCTTCGGCGCCTGGACCCTGGCGCAGGAGTACCTGGATCCGCCGCTGGGCAACTACGGCCTGCGCTTCCGCGAGCAGCGCCCCGTGCTCGCCCGCCACCGCTGGACGGTCCTCGGCTTCGGCGCGGCGGCGACGGTCGCGACCACCATCCCGGGGCTCAACTTCCTCGTCCTCCCGGCGGCGGTCGCCGGCGCTACTTCCCTGGCGACAGCGCGCATGGCCGGCGAGCTCACCACGGCCACGCCCGAAGCTCACCCTGCGGCTAGCTGACCGCCCCTCTTTCCACAGAACCTGTGGAAAACCCTGTGGAGAAATGACCCTGCGGCGCTGCGTGCCGCGGGGTCTCCCGGTCGTGGGCAGCCTTTAACCAGGCTGACTAAATTGGTGTGAATCAATGGCTTAGGAGGGGGCATCGAGGCATGCGGGCGCCTCCTGCAAGGCGTGGCAGCAGGGCTCGCCGCCCTTGTGCAGAAAACGAGGGGAATCCTGGCGCGATACGACGGAGAAGCCGCCCGGTCGACCCCGGTGAGAGTGGGACCGGCGGCGCTAGGCCGCGGGGAGAAGGCTTCTACTTCTAGAGGAAGGTGGTGCTCGGGGTGGGACTCGAACCCACACGGCCCATCGGGCCACTAGCCCCTCAAGCTAGCGCGTCTACCATTCCGCCACCCGAGCAGGGTGCCTGCTTGCCGGGCGCGAGGCCGCTGTTGCGCCTCGCCCCTCAACAGCCGCATAGAATACGCAAAAGACCGGCGTGGGGCAATACCCACCTCGCCCCTTCCCGGCGGCAGCCTAGCCGCCGCCCCGGAGGAGCGGCTCGACCTCCTCCGCGGCGAGGGGCTTGGACCAGTAGAAGCCCTGCCCCACCGCGCAGCCGCGCTCGCGCAGGAAGGCGGCCTGCTCGGCCGTCTCCACCCCCTCGGCGATCACCCGCAGCCCCAGGTGGCCGGCCATGGCGAGCACCGCCTCGATGATCCCCTCGCTGGCCCTCGCCTCGCCGATCCGCTGGACGAAGGAGCGGTCCACCTTGAGGTAGTCCAGCGGCAGCTCCTGGAGGTAGGCGAGCGAGGAGTAGCCGGTGCCGAAGTCGTCGAGGGCGAAGCTCACGCCGGCCGTCCGCAGGTCCGCCATCTTGGCCTGCGCCGTGCCGATATTGGCCATGAGCAGGCTCTCCGTGACCTCGAGCTTGAGGCAACGCCCGGTGACGCGCGCCCGCGACAGGCGCTCCAGCACCCGCTCCCCCCAGTCGTCCTGGTTGAACTGCAGGGGGCTGACGTTCACGGCGAGCCCCAGGGGCAGCCCCGCCTTGCCGCGCTGGAGCCAGGCGTCCGCCTGCGCCAGGACCTGCTCGAGGATCCAGTCCCCCAGCTCGAGGATCTGGCCGGTGCGCTCGGCGACCGGGATGAACTCGCCGGGGGAGATCGGCCCCCGCTCGGGGTGGTGCCAGCGCAGGAGGGCCTCGAGGCCCACGACCCGCTCCGTGGCGAGCTCCCAGAGGGGCTGATAGACCACCCGCAGCTCGCCGCGCTCCTGGGCCAGGCGGAGCTCCTCGCCGATATCGAGGTGGCGCTCCGCCCGCCTTCGCAAGGCGGGGTCGTAGAAGCGGACCCGGTCGCCGCCCTCGTCCTCGGCCTTGGCCAGGGCGAGCCGCGCCTGCTGGAGGATCCGCTCGGAGGCCGTGCCCGGCGGCTCCTCCCCCGCCTCGGGGGGATCACAGCCCTCGGCGTCCTCGCCGGGGAAGAGGGCCACGCCGACCGAGACCGTCACCCGCAGCGAGCGCTCACCGAGGGAGAGGGGCTCCTGGAGGGCGCTTCGCACCCGCTCGGCGAGGCGGTTGGCCTCCACCGCCGCCTCCTCGCTCTCGTCCGGCAGATCGGGGATGAGCACCACCAGCTCATCGGCGCCGGCGTGGGCCGCGACATCCTCGACGCGGAGGATCGAGGTCAGCCGCTCGGCCAGCAGGCGCAGGACCTCGTCGCCGGCCCGGGTCCCCAGCGAGTCGTTGATGGCCTTGAAGTCGTCGATATCGGCGTGGATCACCCCGCCGCAGCCGCCCTGGCGCCGCAGCCGATCCGCCTCCTGGCCGAGGCGCTCGAGGAGGCTGACGCGGTT
The DNA here is from genome assembly GCF_016584055.1 of Halorhodospira neutriphila. Classification (GTDB taxonomy): domain Bacteria; phylum Pseudomonadota; class Gammaproteobacteria; order Nitrococcales; family Halorhodospiraceae; genus Halorhodospira; species Halorhodospira neutriphila. Next base: position 365 of record NZ_NRSH01000015.1, on the reverse strand, counting down.
GGGCAGCCCGGTGACCAGGCTCCGGTAGGTCAGCTCGTGGATCTGCTCCTGGCGGTCGAAGTCGTCGAGCGCCGCCCCCATGTCGGCGACGAGCTCCTCGAACAGCGCGATCGTCCGGCTTTCCTCGGCGAAGAACGCCGGATCGGCGGCGTAGAGATTCAGCGAGCCGACCACGGCGCCGCCGCGCTGGATGGGGAAGGCGCCGGCGGCGCCCAGGCCCCACGCCGCCGCCTGCTCGTACTCGGGGGGCAGCCGCGGATCCTGGCCCAGGTCGGGGATGAGCACGCGCCGCCCCTGGCGCATGGCCAGGCCGCCGAGCCCGCCGTCCCGGCCCTCCGCCGCCGCGAGCTGCCGGCACAGCGCAT
>NZ_NRSH01000014.1 GCF_016584055.1 Halorhodospira neutriphila | reverse complement strand
CCCGCGAAGGGGAGGGGGGCTGAGTGGACCCGCTCCGGGGCCTTGAGCATCGCCGCCGAGACCGGCACCCGCCGCCCCTGGGTCGGCTCCGGCGGCGCCGCCGCGCCCAGCAGCCAGCCGGCGGCCGCCGCCCCGGCGGTCAGGAGCGTGGCGACGGCGAGGCCGATGCCCTCGCAGCGCCGGCAGCGCCGCGGGTCCACTCAGCCCCCCTCCCCTTCGCGGGTCACGATGGCCAGGCGGGTGAGCCCGCGCGCCTTCAGGGCGTCGACGACGGTGACGAAGCGGCCGAAGGGGACCGCCCGGTCCACCCGCAGGGTGACCGCGGTCTCCGGCGCCAGGCCGTCGAGGCGCCCCTTGAGCTCGGCGAGCGCCACCGGCTCGCCGCCGTAGAAGAGCTGCCGGTCGGCGCCGATCGCCACCTCCACCGGCGGATCCGCCGGCGGCTCGGCGGTGCTGCTCGCCTCGGGCAGGTCGATCTCCAGCCGCCCCTCGGCGATGAAGGTCGCCGTGGTCAGGACGATCGCCAGCAGCACCAGCATGATGTCGATAAAGGGGATGACGTTGATCTGGTCGAAGCGCCTCATGCCCCGTGGACCCGGCGCCACTCGGCGACCAGCACCTCCACGCGGCGCATCAGGCCGTTGTAGAGCAGGATGCTGGGGATGGCGACGGCCAGCCCCAGGGCCGTGGCCTTCAGCGCCAGGGCCAGCCCGGTCATCACCGCCGCCGTCTCGATGGCGCCGCCCTGGCCGAGGTCGTAGAAGGTGATCATGATCCCGAGCACCGTGCCGAGCAGCCCCACGTAGGGGGCGTTGGCGCCGACGCTGGCGATGGCCGTGAGGTTGCGCGTCAGCGCCGCGCGGAAGGTCTCGAGGTGGTCGAACTGCTCCACCGCCACCTGCCGGTAGTAGAGCCAGCGCTCGACGCTGAGGGCCACGGCGAGGAAGAGCATGGCGCCGAGCAGCCCGATGACGGCGTAGTCCAGGTACTCCTTGAGTAGCTCCATAGGGGCGTCGTTCAGCGGTAGTACGGGGCGAGCTGCTCCTCGAGGAGCTCGAGGAGCCGCAGCCGGTCGGTCAGCCGCTCCCGGGTCCAGGGGAAGAGGTGGGCGCGGGCCTCGCGGCGGTCGAAGTAGAGGGCGCCGCTGCGCAGCGCCGGGGCGCCGCCGCCGAGCTCCGCGGCGGGCGGCCGGGTGACGAGCCAGACGAGGGTGTCGGCCCCCTGCTCGGGGGTGCGCAGCCGGCCGCTCGTCAGCCGCCAGAAGCCGGGGATCGCCGCCTGGATGCCGGCCGTGTCCACCCAGCCCGGGTGCATGGCCAGGCAGTCGATGCCCTGGAACTCCGGGACCTCGGCCATCTCGCGGTTGACGACGACCTGCGCCCGCTTGACGTTGGCGTAGGTCTCGACCTTGCTATAGTGCTCGTTCTCGAAGATGTGGTCCAGGTGGAGGCGCTTGAGGTACATCCCGCCGGAGCTCATCCAGACGATCCGGCCGCCGGGCTTGAGCTTGCCGAGGCTGACCAGGTTGCGCGCCAGCAGGAAGTGGCCGAAGAGCTGCGAGGCCATCTGCATCTCGACGCCCTGCGCGTTCGCCTCGAAGCGCTCGGGCATGCCCCCGGCGTTGAGGGCGAGGAAGTCCAGCGCCGGGAGCTCGTCGGCCGCCCGGGCGACCGCCGCCCAGTCCGAGGTGTCGAGGGGCCGGTAGTCGGGGTCGCCGCCGCTGCCCGGGCTGCGGCCGCAGGCCAGCACCCGGTGGCCGAGGCCGCGCAGGCGCTCGACGGCCGCCTGCCCGATCCCCCGGCTGCCGCCGGTGACCAGGCCCACCAGCGGCTGCGAGGCGGCGTCGCGCAGGGGCTCCTGGAACGCCGGACGCCGCTCCGCGTGGCGCTCGAAGCCCGTGCGGTCAAAAGAGAAGAAGATCGAGGCGTCCTGCAGCCTATCGAGCCCTTGCCACATCTCCGGGTTTCCTCTCGCTCGCTGCGATCCCCGCCGAGCGGGTCGAGGCCCAAGCCTAACCGAGCAGCGCGCCGGATCAAGCCCTCGGCGGTTGCCATCCGGCGGGGAAAGCCCTAGCTTGGTGAGGCCTTATCGTGACTCGAGGGGGACCGCATGGCTAGAGGCCGCCTCCCTTCGCCGACACCGCGCCTGGCTCCCTTCGCCCTTGCCGGCGGGCTCGCCCTCGCGGCCCTGGGGCCGCTCGGCTGCGCCCCGGAGGAGGACGGCGGCGAGCGCCGGGGCGCCGGCAGCGGGGGGCAGGAGGCCGACCCCGTCGAGATCGTCTACGTCGAGTGGGACTCCGAGATCGCGAGCACCCACGTCGTCGAGGCGGTCATCGAGGAGCGCCTCGGCCAGGAGGCCGAGACCGTCGCCGTCACCCTCACCGCCCTGTGGGAGTCGATCGCCGCCGGCGACATGGACGCCACCGTCGCCGCCTGGCTCCCCTCGCTCCAGGCCGATCAGCGCCGGGAGTACGGCGATCAAGTGGAGATCCTCGGCCCCCACCTCGAGGGTACCCGCATCGGCCTCGTCGTGCCGGCGTACGTCCCTATCGACTCCATCACCGAGCTGCCCGGGCACGCCGAGCGCCTCGACCGCCAGATCATCGGCATCGAGCCGGACGCGGGGATCATGGGCAAGGCCGAGCAGGCCCTCGAGGCCTACGGCCTCGAGCAGTTCCGGCTGATCTCCGGCAGCGACTCGACGATGTCCACGGTGCTCGGCAAGGCCATCCGCGAGCGGCGGTGGATCGTGGTCACCGGCTGGACCCCGCACTGGAAGTTCGCCCGGTGGGATCTCAAGTACCTCGACGACCCCCGCAACGTCTTCGGCGGCACGGAGCGCATCAGCACCGTGGTCCGCCAGGGGCTGAAGGCGGACCGGCCCCAGGTCTACGCCTTCCTCGAGCGTTTCTCGTGGAAGGCATCGGACATGGAGGAGGTGATGCTATTGATGCAGCAGGACGGCACGACCCCCGAGGAGGCAGCGCGGCGCTGGATCGAGCGCCACCCGGAGACCGTCGGGCAGTGGCTCCCCTAGCGGCCCTCCCGGGCGGCGCCTGATACGCCTTGCCCCCCGGGAGCGACACCCTCTCCCCCACCGCCGCCGAGGACCGCAACACGTGGCTCGGCGTCTCCGTCATCACCACCCTGGTCCTGGTCAGCCTGCTGCTGTGGGGGCTCTTCCACGCCCACCGCGCCATCGAGGAGTTCGAGGCCGAGCAGCTCCCCCTCGAGAACATCGCCGGCGAGCTCCTCTACCACACGACCGCCAGCGGGATGGCCGTCCGCCTCGCCGCGGCGACCGGCAACCTGCGCTGGGAAGACCGGCACCGCAGCCACCAGCAGGCCGCCCGGCGGCTGCTCGAGCGGGCCCAGGCGCTGGGCAGCACCGAGCAGGCCCGGGCCATGACCGAGCGGATGCGCGAGGCCCTGGCCACCCTCGGCGAGATCGAGCGCCGGGCCCTGGGGCGCATCAGCCGCGGGGAGCTGCAGGGGGCCCGCCGGCTGCTGAAGGGCTGGACCTACACCAAGGGCAGCCGCAGCCTCGCCGAGGACGCCCAGGCCCTCTCCCGGCTGCTGCGCCGGGACGTCCGGCACCGCGCCGAGCACGAGCAGACGCTCATGCGCGCCTCGATGATCGCCGTCGCCGTGCTGCTCGCCTTCCTCGCCTTCGCCTGGTACCGCTGCATGCGCCAGTGGGAGCGCAACGACCGCAAGCGCCGCGAGAAGGAGGCGGAGATCCTGCGGCTCACCTACCAGGACCCGCTCACCGGGCTCTACAACCGGCGCTTCTTCCTCGAGGCCGGCGAGAAGGCGCTGGCCCACGCCCGGCGCAACGGCAAGTGCCTATCGGCGCTGATGATCGACGTCGACCACTTCAAGACGATCAACGACACCCACGGCCACGCGGCGGGCGACGCCGTCCTGCAGGCCCTGGCCGAGCAGCTCTCGGGCAGCATGCGCGCCGAGGACGTGGCCGCCCGCGTCGGCGGCGAGGAGTTCTGCATCCTCCTGCCGGAAACGGACCTCCCCGCCGCCCGGGCGGCGGCGGAGCGGATCCGGGCGCGGATCGCCCGGGGCGACGGCCTCGAGGGGGGCGCCGCGGGCGCCACGATCAGCGTCGGCGTGGCCGACAGCGCGGATGTGCACAGCCTGGACGGCCTGATGCACAGGGCGGACGCGGCGGTCTACCGGGCCAAGCGCTGCGGCCGCGACTGCATCGCCGAGGCGGCGGGAGACGAGCCGGCGCCGGAGGCGCAGCCGGCTCAGGCGCCGGCCCCCTAAGCCGGCCGGCCCCCCGCGAGGGAGGCGAGGTAGATGTCGACGAGCGCCTCGGCCTCGGCGCCGAGCGCGAAGCTCTCGGGGGCGAGCAGCCAGTTGGCGATGAGCCCGGTCATATAGGCGTGCAGCCCGACAGCCGCGCGGCGGCAGTCGATGGCCGCGGGCAGCTGGGAGCGGGCGACGGCGTTGTCGCAGAAGCGCTCGAGGTGCTCGAGGGCCTGCGCCCGCAGCCCCTTCTGGCGCTCGATCAGGGGGCCGAGCTCGGGGGTCATCTCGCACTTGTGGTAGAGGATCTCCAGGACCCGGCGCTGGCGCGGGTCGCTGGCCGTCTCCTGGAGCACCTTGACCAGCAGCGCCCGCAGCCGGCCGAGGGGGTCGGGCTCCTGGGGGCTCGCCGCCTCCTCGGCGAGGCGCTCGATGGGCAGGTGCACGCGCTCGTGCATGCGGTTGAAGACGTCGATCTTGTTCTTGAAGTGCCCGTAGATGGCCCCGCGGGTCACGCCGGCGGCGCTGGCGATATCGCACAGCGAGGCCTGGGAGACCCCCTTGTCGCAGAACACCTGCTCGGCGGCGTCGAGGATCAGCTCGTAGGTCGCCCGCGCCTCTTCCGGGGTCTTCTTGGCCATCGCCCTCTCGCTCGGTCGGTGCTCGACGGTTGAATTATACATACATGGATGTATAATTCATAACCCTATCCGCCTCGGCCCCGCCCTCTCGAGGCCCCATACCCCTGACGGAAGGAACGCCATGCGCAACGTTCAGCTGCCCCGGTTTGCGAGCGTCGCCCTCACCATCGCCGCCCTCACCGCCGCGGGGTGCGGCGGCGGCGAGGGCCAGCAGGGAGCGGCCCAGCGACCGCCCCCGCAGGTCGGCGTGGTGGCCCTGCAGACCCAGGACCTCGAGCGCACCGCCGAGCTGCCCGGCCGGACCGCCGCCTACCGCGTCGCGGCGATCCGCCCCCAGGTCGGCGGCACCCTCGAGGAGCGCCTCTTCGAGGCCGGCGCCCAGGTCGAGGCGGGCGAGGCGCTCTACCGCATCGACCCCGAGCCGTACCGCGCCGCCGTCGAAGAGGCCGAGGCGCGCCTCGCCGAGGCCGAGGCCACCGTCGACACCGCGCGCAAAGACGTCGAGCGCATCCGGGAGCTGCTCGAGACCAACGGCGCCAGCGAGCAGGAGCTCGACGCCGCCCGCGACCGGCTCGAGCAGAACCGGGCCCAGGTCCAGGCCGCCCGCGCCGCCCTGAGCGCGGCCCGCATCGAGCTCGGCTACACCACCGTGGAGGCGCCCATCTCCGGCCGCATCAGCCAGACCCTCGTCACCGAGGGCGCCCTGGTCAGCGCCCACCAGGAGGCCGCCCTCGCCCGGGTCACCCAGCTCGACCCCATCTATGTCGACCTCCAGCGCTCCGCCGAGCAGGCGCGGCGGCTCAAGCGGGCCCTCGCCCGCGGCGAGCTGGAGCGCGCCGGCGACGGCGCGGCCCGGGTGGAGCTGCTGCTCGGCGGCGGCGAGGCCTACGCGCACGCCGGGCGGCTCGAGTTCTCGGGGGTCACCGTCGAGCGCGGCACGGGCTCGCTGACGCTGCGGGCGGTCTTCCCCAACCCGGACCACGAGCTGATGCCGGGGATGTTCGTCCGCGCCCGGCTGACCGAGGGCGTGGAGCGAGACGCCCTGCTGGTGCCGCAGCAGGGCGTCTCCCGCAACCGCCAGGGCCAGGCGACGGCGCTGGTGGTCAACGACGCGGGCAAGGTGGAGCAGCGCGTCCTGAGCGTCGACCGGGCCGAGGGCAGCTACTGGGTCGTCGAGGAGGGGCTCGCCGAGGGCGACCGGGTCATCGTCTCCGGCCTGCAGAAGGTCCGCCCGGGCCAGGAGGTCCGGCCGGTCTCCGCCGACATCCCGAACCAGCCGGAAGGCGCCGACCATGGTTAACTTCTTCCTCAAGCGGCCGGTCTTCGCCTGGGTCCTGGCGATCGCCGTGATGATCACCGGCGTCCTGGCGCTGCAGACCCTGCCCATCCAGCGCTACCCCACGGTGGCCCCGCCGGCGGTCTCGGTGGAGGCCACCTACCCCGGCGCCTCGGCGGATACCGTCTCCAACACCGTCGTGCAGGTCATCGAGCAGCAGATGACCGGCGTCGAGGGGCTGATCTACATGTCCTCGACGGCCAGCTCCTCGGGGCGCGCCGAGATCACCCTGACCTTCGAGGCCGGCACCGACCCGGACATGGCGCAGGTCCAGGTGCAGAACAAGCTCAAGCAGGCCGAGCCGCTGCTGCCGACCGCCGTCCAGCGCCAGGGCGTGGAGGTCACCAAGGCGAACACCAGCTTCCTCATGGTGACCTCGTTCATCTCCGCCGACGGCCGGCTCGATAAGCAGGACCTCGCCGACTTCATCGCCTCGGAGGTCGAGGAGCCCATCGGCCGGGTCAAGGGCGTGGGCAACACCCAGGTCTTCGGCTCGCAGTACGCCATGCGCATCTGGCTCGACCCGAGCGCCCTGACCGAGCACCAGCTGACCGTCGGCGACATCCGCAGCGCCCTCGAGGCGCAGAACACGGTGGTCACCGCCGGCGAGCTCGGCGGCCTGCCCGCCGTCGAGGGCCAGCAGCTCAACGCCACCGTCTCGGCCCGCGGGCTGCTCGAGGACCCCGAGGCGTTCCGCGACATCCTCCTCAAGACCGACGCCGAGGGCGGCCAGGTCCGCCTCGAGGACGTCGCCCGCGTCGAGCTCGGCGGCGAGACCTCGGCCATCCAGACCTTCTACAACCAACGCCCCGCCGCCGGGCTCGGCATCAACCTCGCCCCCGGCGCCAACTCCCTGGCCACGGCGGAGCGGGTCAAGGAGCGGCTCGCGGAGCTCGAGCCGTACTTCCCCGAGGGCGTGGAGGTCCGCTACCCCTACTCGACGGCGCCCTTCGTCGAGGCCTCCATCGACCAGGTGGGCCACACCCTGGTCGAGGCCATCATCCTCGTGGTCCTCGTCATGGTGCTCTTCCTGCAGAGCTGGCGGGCGACCCTCATCCCCACCCTCGCCATCCCGGTGGTGCTGCTCGGCACCTTCGCGGTGATGGCCGCCACGGGCTTCTCCATCAACATGCTCACCATGTTCGGCATGGTGCTCGCCATCGGCCTGCTGGTGGACGACGCCATCGTCGTGGTGGAGAACGTCGAGCGCATCATGGAGGAGGAGGGCGTCGGCCCCTTCGAGGCCACCCGGCGCTCCATGCGCCAGATCACCGGCGCGCTGGTGGGCATCGGCGTGGTCCTCTCCGCCGTGTTCGTGCCCATGGCCTTCTTCCCCGGCTCCACGGGGGCGATCTACCGGCAGTTCTCCATCACCATCGTCACGGCCATGGCCCTGTCGGTGCTCGTCGCCCTGATCCTCAGCCCCACCCTGTGCGCCAAGATGCTCCGCGCCCAGCAGGGTGAGGGCCGGGTCCGGCGGCTGCTATTCGGCTGGTTCAACCGCCTCCTCGAGGCGGCCACCCGCGGCTACGTCGCCGCCGTGGGCCATATCACCCGCCGCTGGCTCCCCTACACCATCGCCTTCGTGGCCCTCGTCGGGGTGCTCGCGGCGCTCTTCGGCCGCCTGCCCCAGGCCTTCCTCCCCGAGGAGGACCAGGGCGTGCTGGTCACGCAGTTCCAGCTGCCGCCCGGGGCGACCCAGCAGCGCACCCTCGACACCATCGACAAGGTCGAGGAGTACTTCCTCAGCAAGGAGGCGGTCGACGGCGTCTTCGCCGTGGCCGGCTTCAGCTTCACCGGCCGGGCCCAGAACGTCGGCATCGCCTTCGTCAACCTCAAGCCGTGGGATGAGCGCCAGGGCCGGGCCCAGAGCGCCCAGGCGCTGATCGGCAAGGCGAACCGCGATCTCGCCGGCATGATCCGCGACGGCCGCGTCGTCGCCTTCAACCTGCCGCCGATCCCGGCGCTCGGCAACGCCACCGGCTTCGACCTCTACCTCCAGGACCGCGGCGGCCTCGGCCACGAGGGGCTCATGAAGGCCCAGGGGCAGTTCCTCCAGATGGCCGCCCAGAGCCCCGTCCTGGCCCGGGTGCGCCCCAACGGCCTCGCCGACAACCCGCGCTACGACCTGGAGATCGACGAGGCCAAGGCCCGGGCCCTCGAGGTCCCGCTGCCGGCGGTCAACCAGCTCCTCTCGGTGGCCTGGGGCTCGGGCTATATCAACGACTTCCTCCACGAGGGGCGGCTCAAGCGCGTCTACATGCAGGGGCAGGCCCCGCACCGCATGCTGCCCCAGGACTTCCGCGACTGGTACGTGCGCAACGAGCAGGGCGAGATGGTCCCGCTCAACGAGCTCACCGAGGGCGAGTGGACCTTCGGCTCGCCGCGGCTGGAGCGCTTCAACGGCGTCCCCGCCCGGAACATCCGCGGCGAGCCGGCGCCCGGCTACAGCACCGGCGAGGCCATGGCGGAGGTCGAGCGCATCATCGAGCAGCTGCCCGAGGGCATCGACCACGCCTGGGGCGGGATCTCCTACCAGGAGCAGCAGTCGGGCTCCCAGGCCCCCCTGCTCTACGCCCTGTCGCTGATCGTGGTCTTCCTCGCCCTGGCGGCGCTCTACGAGAGCTGGACGATCCCCTTCGCGGTGATCCTCGCCGTGCCGCTCGGCGTGCTCGGCGCCGTGGCCGCCGCGCTGCTGCGCGAGCTGCCCAACAACATCTTCTTCCAGGTCGGGATCCTGACCACCCTGGGGCTGACCGCCAAGAACGCCATCCTCATCGTGGAGTTCGCCCGCGACCTGGAGCAGCAGGGGCGCAGCCTCATCGAGGCCACCCTCGAGGCGGTGCGCATCCGGCTGCGGCCGATCCTGATGACCTCCCTGGCGTTCAGCATGGGCGTGGTGCCGCTGGCGTTCAGCTCCGGCGCCGGGGCGGGCAGCCAGGTCGCCATCGGCACCGCCGTGCTCGGCGGGATGGTCTCGGCGACCTTCCTGGCGATCTTCTTCATCCCGCTGTTCTACGTGCTGATCCGGCGGCTCTCGGACTGGCTGAGCGGCCGTAGCCGGCGGGCCTCGAGCTGATGAGGCGCGCCGGGGCCGGACGGCGGGGGCCCGCGTACCCCCGCCGTCCGGCCCCGCCGACAGACCGGGAGAGACCGACTGGAGTGCAGGCGCAATGGGGTATCTGGTCGGCGTCACGATCCTCTGGGCCTTCTCCTTCAGCCTCATCGGCGAGTACCTCGCCGGGCAGGTGGACAGCCACCTGGCGGTGCTCAGCCGCGTCGTGCTCGGCGGGCTGATCTTCCTGCCGCTGCTGCGCCTGCGCGGCGTGCCGGGGCCGCTCGCCGCGGGCCTGCTGCTCGTCGGCGCGCTGCAGTTCGGGGTGACGTACCTGTGCCTCTACCGCGCCTTCGCCTACCTGACGGTGCCGGAGGTGCTGCTGTTCACCGTCACCACGCCGCTGTACGTGACCCTGATCGACGACGCCCTGGCCCGGCGCTTCGCCCCGGTGGCCCTGCTCGCCGCCGCCCTGGCGGTCCTCGGCGCCGGGATCATCCGCTACGGCGGCGTTACCGAGGGGTACTGGCTCGGCTTCCTGCTCCTGCAGGTGGCCAACGCCGCCTTCGCCGCCGGGCAAGTCGGCTACAAGCACCTGCTGCGGCGCTACAGCGCGCCGGTGCCGGCGCACCGGCTCTTCGCCCTCTTCTTCCTGGGGGCCCTCCCCGTCGCCGGGCTCGCCTACGCCCTCTTCGGCGACCCGCGGATGGTGCCGAGCACCGCGGTCCACTGGGGTGTGCTGCTGTGGCTCGGAACCGCGGCCTCGGGGCTCGGGCTCTTCCTCTGGAACCAGGGCGCCTGCCGTGTCGACGGCGGCACCCTGGCGGTCATGAACAACGCCCTCGTCCCGGCGGGGCTGCTGGTCAACCTCCTCGTCTGGGGCGAGGAGGCCGACCTGCTGCGCCTCGCCCTCGGCGGCTCGGTCATCGCCCTGTCGCTGTGGCTCAACGCCCGCTTCTCCCGCTACGCGCGGCTCGGCGGGGCCGCCGGCTAGCGCCGGAGCACCGCGGGGGGCACGCGGCGTAGCGCCCGGGCCAGCGTGGCGGGCTTGGAGCGCCGCTGCAGGACCCGGCCGGTGCCCGAGACCGCCCGGATCTGCGGGGCCAGGTGCCGGGCGACGGCCTCCGGCTCCTCGGCGAGGGCGTCGATCACCCGCTGCGCCTCCGGCCCCGCGTCGGCGAGGAGGAGCTCGGTGCGCACGAGCCCCGGGCGGAGCTCGTGGACGCCGATGGAGCGGACCCGGGTGCGCCGGAGCTCGCGGCGCAGGTGGGCGGAGAGGCTCGCCACCGCCAGCTTGCTCACCTTGTGGGGGATGGAGGTGCGCGAGAGGGCGGCGCCGAAGGCCGAGAAGCCGAGGTTGAAGAGGTGGTAGCGGGGGTGCGGCGCCTCGGGCTGGCGGCGCATCAGCCGCACCGCCTCGGCGCTGAGCGCCATGGCGCCGGCGAGATTGGTGGTGCACGTGGCGTGGACGTCCTCGGCCGGCAGCGCCTCGAGCGGGCGCTTGAGGCGGCCGGCGGTGCCGGCGTTGTTGATCCAGCGGTCGACGGTGCCCAGCCGCTGCCCGGCGAGCTCGGCCAGCCGCCGGGCCGCCTCCGGCTGGGCGATGTCGCAGGCGAGCCCCTCCACCCGCTCGCCGGCCTCGGCGCGCAGGGCCTCCACGGCCTCGCCGAGGCGCTCGGCGTCGCGGGCGCAGAGGACCACCCGGTCGCCGGCGCGCAGCAGCTCCCGGGCCACGGCGTAGCCGAGGCCGCGGCTGCCGCCGGTGATCACCACGCCCAGCGGGCCGTTGGGCGCCCCCTCAGAAATCGATCTCCACCTCCAGGGCGTCGAGGAAGCGGTTGAAGCCGGCGAAGATCTCCACGACGCCGATGGCCTCCACGATCTGCGCATCGCTCCAGCCGGCCTGGCGGACGCGCGCCAGGGCCGCCTCCTCGAGGCCGCCGGGGTCACGGTTCACCACGCGCGCCATCTCCAGCAGCGCCGCCTCGGCGTCGCCGAAGCCGTGCCCCGCCTCCCCGGCCTTGAGCGCCTCGACGCGCTCGGCGCTGACGCCCAGCCCCTGCAGGGCCTGGCCGTGGGCGGCGACGCAGTAGGCGCAGCCGTTATCCGCCGAGACCGCCAGGGCGATGCCCTCCTTGAGGGCCCGGGGCAGCTCGCCCCCGATCAGGACGGCCTTGAGCTTCTCCCAGTTGCTGCGCAGCAGCGCGGGGTGGTTGGCGTAGGCGCGGAAGATGTTGGGCACGAAGCCGAAGGCCCGCTCGATCTCGCGGAAGATGGGCTGGACCGCCTCCGAGGCGTGCTCGGGGTCTTGGAGGGGGATCCGGGCCATGGCGGCGGCTCCTTACGTCGTCGGAGGCGAGAGTAGGCACCTTTGCCTGACCGATCAGCATCGCACGGAGTTTGATAATTCGCAATCGAGGCCGCTGTTCTGAGAAGGCGCGTGGGTGTGCCTTGCCGTGCCGCGGTAATATACGCTTGCTCGTATATACGTTTAGCCGTATATTGCGCCGTCAACATCCCCCGCTAACTGGGAACGGACCCCATGCTGCTAGCCGCGATCGCGATCTTCGTTGTCACCATCGCCCTGGTCATCTGGCAACCCAAGGGGCTGGGCATCGGCTGGAGCGCCACCATCGGCGCCCTGGTGGCGCTGGCCACCGGCGTTGTCGGGCTCGGCGACGTGCCCGTGGTGGTGGGCATCGTCTGGAACGCGACCCTGACGTTCGTGTTCATCATCATCATCTCGCTGCTGCTCGACGAGGCCGGGCTCTTCGAGTGGGCCGCGCTCCACGTGGCGCGCTGGGGCGGCGGCAACGGCCTGTGGCTCTACGCCTTTATCGTCCTGCTCGGCGCCGCGGTGGCGGTGGTCTTCGCCAACGATGGCGCCGCGCTGATGCTCACGCCGATCGTGCTGGAGATGCTCTTCGCGCTGGGCTTCTCGGCGGGGGCGGCCTTCGCCTTCGTCATCGCCGCGGGCTTCATCGCCGACACGGCCTCGCTGCCGCTGGTCATCTCCAACCTGGTCAACATCGTCTCGGCGGACTTCTTCGGCATCGGCTTCAACGAGTACGCCGCGGTGATGGTGCCGGTGTACGTCGTCTCGGTGCTGGCCTCCCTCGCCGTGCTCATGCTGTTTTTCCGCAAGCAGATCCCACGGGTCTACTCCGCCGCGGGGCTGCGCGCCCCCCAGGACGCCATCAAGGATCCGGCCGTGTTCAAGGCCGGCTGGGGCGTGCTGGGGCTGCTGCTCCTCGCGTTCCTGCTCATCGAGCCCCTGGGTGTTCCCATCTACCTGATCGTGGGCGTCGGCGCCGCGATCCTCCTGGCGATCGCGGCGCGCGGCCACGCCATCGGTACGCGGCAGGTGCTCAAGAGCGCGCCGTGGCAGATCGTGATCTTCTCCGTGGGCATGTACCTGGTCGTCTACGGCCTGCGCAACCAGGGCCTGACGGCGGAGATCGCCGACGTCCTGGACGTCATCGCCGAGCAGGGGGTCGTGGCCGCCTCGGTGGGCACCGGCTTCCTCGCCGCCTTCCTCGCCTCGGTGATGAACAACATGCCCGGCGTCATGGTCATGGCCCTGTCCATCGACGAGTCGGCGGCCACGGGGCTGGTCAAGGAGGCGATGATCTACGCCAACGTCATCGGCTCCGACCTGGGGCCGAAGATCACGCCCATCGGCAGCCTGGCCACGCTGCTGTGGCTGCACGTGCTCGCCCGCAAGGGCGTGCACGTCACCTGGGCCAAGTACTTCGCCATCGGCATCGTGATTACGCCGCCGGTGCTGCTGGTTACGCTCCTCGCCCTCGCCGGGTGGCTAGCGCTGCTGCACTGAGCGCGCCCGGGGGCAGGCACCCCTCGCGAGCTCAGCTGCAGCACAAGGCCGCACAAGCGCCTATATTGGTCTGAAGGGACGCGCACGGACCCGCCCTCCCCCAATAATCCTGCAGGCAAGGCGGCCTCTCCACCCGAGGGCAAGGCCATGACCCTGAAGCATCAGCTCGACCAAGACTTCCGCGAGCGGAGCAACTGGGTGCTGCGCCGCCAGTCGGGGATCCCCAATAACCGGCGGCTCTGGGTGTGCGCCTGCATGGACGAGCGGCTGCCCATCAACGAGGCCCTCGGCATCCGCGGCGACGACGGCGACGCCCACGTCTTCCGCAATGCGGGCGGGATCATCACCGACGACGCCATCCGCTCCGCCCTGCTCTCGTGCCACTTCTTCGGCACCGAGGAGATCGTCATCGTCAACCACACGGAGTGCGGCATGATGGCGGCCCACACCGACACCCTGATGCAGGCCTTCCGGGATCAGGGGATCGAGACCGAGGCCGTGCAGCTGGACCCCGAGGTCCCGGAGCTGGCGCTCGAGGAGGGGGCGTTCGGCAAGTGGCTGCGGATGTTCGACGGGCGCTCCGTGGACGACATCTGCGCCGCCCAGGTGGACCACATCCGCAACCACCCCCTGATCCCGGAGCACGTCACCGTCAGCGGGTGGGTCTGGGAGGTCGAGACTAGCCACCTCCGCCCGCCGCACCACCGCCTGGGAGGCCGGGTCAACAACGCCCGGGAGATGGGCGGCAAGTAGCCGCGTGCCCCGAGTGGGGCGAGGCGATCAGCCGCCCTGATAGTCCTCGGGGTGCTCGCCGATGACCAGGGTATGCTCGTCCTTGAAGCGGTGCGGCGGGATCTCGAGGTTCAGCGGCGCCGGGGTGCCCTTGTAGACGCGGCCGGCCATGTCGTACATGGCGCCGTGGCAGGCGCAGAAGAAGCCGCCGAGCCACTCGTCATCGAACTCCCTGGGCTCGCGCTCCGGATAGAAGATCGGGATGCAGCCCAGGTGGGTGCAGATCGGGATGACCACGAAGGTGCCCGGGGAGACCGAGCGGTGCTGATTGGCGGCGTAGGACGGCTGCTGCGGCTTCTCGGAGTCGGGGTCGCGGAGCCGGTCGACCCGCTGCTCCAGCGTCTCGAGGTGCTTCTCGCCGCGGCCGATCACCCAGATCGGGCTGCCCTTCCACTCGAAGCTCAGCTTCTGGCCGGGGGCGACCTTGCTGACGTCGACCTCGATGGGGGCGCCGGCGGCCCGCGCCTCGACGTTGGGCTTGAGGAAGCCGAGAAAGGGCACGGCGGTGAAGACCAGGCCTGCACCGCCGACCACGGTTGCCGCGCCGGTGAGGAAACGGCGCCGGCTGGGGCTGGGCAGCTCTTCGGCCATACCTGGTCCCTCCTCTGCTGGGCGGCTGCTCTCTCTCCTTTAAAGCCTAGAATGATAGGTTATAACAATGCAAATACCCTTCGAGACAAAACACTCGCCTCAGCCGACGCTCTGATCCAGCGGGAGGTTGAGCAGCCGCTGCGCCTCGGCGGCGAACGGCGCCGGCAGCCGCTGGAGGACCTCCTTGCAGAAGCCGCTGACGATCATGGAGAC
The DNA here is from genome assembly GCF_016584055.1 of Halorhodospira neutriphila. Classification (GTDB taxonomy): domain Bacteria; phylum Pseudomonadota; class Gammaproteobacteria; order Nitrococcales; family Halorhodospiraceae; genus Halorhodospira; species Halorhodospira neutriphila. The sequence continues at coordinate 11,509 of NZ_NRSH01000014.1, read as the reverse complement.
CGCGTCCTCCTCGCCGATACCCCGCTGCTTGCAGTAGAACAGCTGCGCATCGCTGATCCGGGAGATCGTCGCCTCATGCTCAACCTGGGCCGTCGTGCTCTGGGTGTCGATGTACGGGAAGGTGTGGGCCGCACACTCCGCGCCCATGAGCATCGAGTCGCACTGCGAGTAGTTGCGGGCACGCTCGGCCTCCGGATGCACGCTCACCAGCCCCCGGTAGCTCTGCTGGCCGCGGTCGGCGGCGATGCCCTTGGCGACGATGTGACTGCGGGTGTTCCGGCCCTGATGGATCATCTTGGTCCCCGTATCCGCCTGCTGATAGCCGCGCGTGAGGGTCACGGAGTAGAACTCCCCGACCGCCTCATCGCCTCGGAGCACGCAGCCCGGATACTTCCAGTTGAGGGCCGCCCCCGTCTCAGCCTGCACCCAGCGGATCCGTGAGCGGTCGCCGGCGCAGAGACCGCGCTTGGTATCGAAAGTAAAGACCCCGCCTTGGCCGTGCTCATCTCCGGGATACCAGTTCTGCACGGTGGTGTAGTCGATCCGCGCCCCGTCTCGGGCCACTAGCTCTGCCACCGAGGCGTGCAGCTGGCACTCCTCCCGCCGCGGCGCCGTGCAGCCCTCCAGGAAGGAGACGGTACTCCCCCGCTCGGCGATGATCAGGGTCCGCTCGAACTGCCCGGCGCAGCGGGCGTTGAGGCGCAGATAGGCGGACAGGTGAAGCGGGCACTCGACACCCTCGGGGATATAGACGAAGGTGCCTCCTGCGAAGACCGCCGCATTGAGCGCTGCAAAGGGGTTATCCGCAGGGGGGACCACGCTCCCGAGGTGGCGGCGGACGAGCTCGGGGTATTGCTGCACAGCCGCGGCGAGGGAGCAGAAGACGATCCCGTAACGGGCCAGCTCCGCCTGGCCGGTCGTGGCGACGGGGGCGGCGTCGAAGATGGCGTGGACAGCAGTCCGCGGGCTGCCGCTACCCCCCTGCTGGGCAGGCTCGCGGAGGGGAATGCCGAGGCGCTCGTAGGTCTCAATGAGCCTCGGATCTAGCGCCTCGCCGGCTCCCTGCTCGGGAGCGGCGTAGTAGGAGATCGCCTGGAAGTCGATCTCGGGCAGGGTCAGGCTCGACCAGCGCGGCCAAGCTGCCTCCGTCCAGCGGCGGTACGCCGCAAGGCGCCAGTCGAGCATCCATTGCGGCTCGCCCTGCTTGCGAGAGATCAGCCGGACCGTCTCCTCATTCAGCCCCGGTGGCACGACCTCCTCGGCGACCGGCGTCTCAAAGCCCGCCTCGTAGGAGGCTTGTGCCCACCGCGCCAAGGTCGTCTGCGCGCTTTCCGGCATGGCCGCACCTCCTTAAGTGTACCAATCAAGTACAAATTTTGCGCTGCCGCTCCCTGCATCCGACAACCCATCACTCGCCAGGGATTAAAGGCAGGAGCTGCCGGAGAAGCGCAAAAGCGCTTCTCTCCCCTTCGAGATACCTCCCTCGATAGATACCCCCGCCACTAGTGAGCTGCTAGCTTCAAGGCCGTCTCTTTCGAGGAATTCCACGCGCAAAGGAGGTGGTATGCGCAACCGGCTTCTCGCCGCGGCGATCACGGGGCTAGCGGCGACTCCAGTGGCGGCCCAGGAGGGCCCCGAGGTGTCGTGGTTCGGCTTCGCCCAGATCGCGGCGGAGACCACCGACGAGGATGAGACGGGCGACGGCGGCGGCGTCAAGTTCGCCGCCGACCGGATCCGCATCGGCAACACCGCGCGCTGGGGCAACGGCGTCCACTCCAAGCTGCAGGTGGACTTCAACGCCTCCGGCATCTCGACCGAGGAGAATGACCAAGGCCTCCTGAAGAGCGCCTCCAACACCAACCAGCTGCCGAACATCATCAAGGACGCCGTGGTCGGCTACCGCGTCAACGACAACCTCGACATCCAGGCCGGCATGCGCAAGATGCCGGTGGGCATGGACTTCAACACCTCCGGCAAGAAGCTGGACATCCCCAAGCGCTCCATGGAGAAGGACCTGGTGCTCGAGCGCTCCGCCGGGGCGTTCCTCTTCGGCCAGGCGGGCAGCGCCGGCAGCCGGCTCGGCTACGCCCTGGCCGTGGCCAACCCGGCGACCCGCAGCGGCGCCGTGGATCCCGGCGCCGGCGAGTGCTTCATCGCCGACGCCGGCGCCCCCGGCGAGGTCAACGAGCCCGGCTCCCCTGGCGAGGACAACAGCTACGCCGGCCGGCTCAGCTACCAGGCGGGGCAGGCCCTCTACGCCGAGGGCTACTACGGCACCAGCACCACCAGCTGCACAGCCGGCAACGCCGAGGACTACCAGGTCTACGGCGTCGGCCTCCGGGGCCAGCCCACCTCGCGCCTGACCCTCAAGGCCGAGTGGATCCAGGGCGCCAACGTGCAGCACGTGGACGGCCGCGACCGCGACGTCTGGTACGTGCACGGCGGCTACATGCTGAACCCGGGGCTCGAGGCGGTGATCCGGCACTACAACTCGAGCTACGAGGGCGGGAGCGTCGACGCCGACCTCGGCGAGACCTGGTTCAACGCCAACTTCTTCCTGGCCCCGGAGGCCCGCCACCAGGCCCGCATCCAGCTGAGCCTGGTCCTGCCGCGCGGCGACACCGAGGCCTCGGACTACGGCGGGGACGCGCCGGATCAGTTCCACCGCACGGCCTTGAACTTCGACAAGGACGGGGACGCCGAGACCACCTTCCTGGCCCAGTTCCAGGCCGCCTTCTGAGCCGCTCGGCTCGGGGCGGCGGCTGGATGGCGCGCCGGCCCGGCGCCCTAGAAGCAGGGCCGCGTCTCGCCAGGCGCAGCGCCAAGGACCCTTGGCGGCGGTTTTGAGCTTGTCCGACTCAAGCTAGGCCCGACTGCCCCTGGCCCTGCCGGGGGCTCTTTTTTCTCCCGCAGTACGGGGAGGCTATCCCCGCACCCGGGGCGTACGGTTAATATGCCGACTCTCGAGGCCGAGCGACGAGAGCTGCGCCATGCGCCGTCCGGGGATCACTGCCAAGCTCTTCCTCGCGCTGCTCGGGGGGACGCTCGCCGTGCTCGCCCTGATGGTCGTCGCGCTGCACTTCAACTTCCGATGCAGCTTCCTCGACTACGTCCATGAGCGCCAGCAAGAGCATATCGCTGAACTCGCGGAGCTGCTCGGTGATCACTACGCCGCCAACGGTGACTGGTCGACCCTGAGCCGACCAGAGCACTGGCACCAGCTCCTGCGCTACGCTCTCCACCACGGCAATGAGGACGCCGACGCGCCCAGCTCCGCGGCAGAGGGCGGTCCACCGCGCCACCCGGGGCCACGCTCACCGAGCCGCCACCTTGTCCTGCTCGATACCGACCGGGAGAAGATCGCCGGCACCGGGCTGGACAAGCTGGAGCAGCCGAGCTTTACCCCCATCAAGTACCACGAGGAGACCGTCGGCTACTTGGCCTACCCCTCGCCCCTCCGGATCCCCGATCCGCTGGTGCAGCGCTTCCAGGCCGAGCAGCTCGAGACCGCGGCGCAGATCACCCTCGTGGCGGTGGTCCTCGCCTTTCTCCTCAGCCTCGGCCTGGCGCGCAGCTTCCTCGGCCCCGTCAGCCGGCTCGCCGAGGCCTCGCGCCGGCTTACCGCCGGGCATTTCAATACCCGCATCTCCCTTGCCCGCTACGATGAGCTCGGCCAGCTCGCCGGCGACTTCAACCGCCTCGCCGAGACGCTGGAGCGTAACGAACGGCTGCGCCGCGAGGTCATGGCCGATCTTTCCCATGAGCTGCGCACCCCGGTCTCGGTACTGCGCGGCGAGATTGAGGCGTTGGAGGACGGGGTACGCCCGCTCGATCAGCAGGCCCTGGGGCGCCTCCAGGAGCACGTCACAGGCCTCGGCCGGCTCATCGACGACCTTTACGAACTCGCCCTCGCCGACGCCGGCGCCCTCGACTACCGCAAAGAGCCCATCGAGCTGAACGCCCTGCTCGCCGAACTCGTCGAGCAGTGGCGCTCCCGTTTCGAGGCCGCCCAGCTAGTGCTCGAGCTGGAGACAGCGGAGAGCGAGCTCTGGGTCGAGGGCGATCGCCGGCGGCTGGGCTCTTTGTGGCACAACCTGCTGCAGAACAGCTTGCGCTACACGACCGCCGGCGGCTCGACTCGGATAACGGCCGCCCGTATTGGGGCATCCGCTCGCGCCACCATTGAGGATACCGCCCCTGGTATCGCGGTCACGGAGCACGAGGCGATCTTCGAGCGCCTCTACCGGGTCGAGGGATCGCGCAGCCGGGACAGCGGCGGCTCCGGCCTGGGGTTGGCCCTATGCTGGACGATCGCCGAGGCCCACGGGGGTAGCGTCCGTGCCTACAGCGCCGCGCTCGGTGGCTTGGGCGTCGAGATCGAGCTGCCGCTGCGCGCGCGCGAGGAATAAGGAGCCATCTTGAGCGCTCATATCCTGATCGTCGAGGATGAAACGCGGCTCGCCGAGCTGCTCGCGGACTATCTACAGGCCGCGAGCTTCACCACCGAGCACCTCACCGACGGCAGCGCCGTGGTACCCGCCCTGCAGGCGCGGATGCCGGACCTGATCCTGCTTGACCTCATGCTCCCAGGCGAGGACGGCATGAGCGTATGCCGCGCGATCCGCCGCTTCAGCGAGGTCCCGATCATCATGATCACTGCCCGCGTCGAGGAGATCGACCGCCTACTCGGCCTCGAGCTCGGCGCTGACGACTATATCTGCAAGCCCCTGAGCCCACGGGAAGTCGTCGCCCGCGTCAAGGCAATCCTCCGGCGCCTTCAGCGCAGCGGCGGTGAGGGATCGGGACTGGCGATCGATATACTCGCCTACCGCGCCTGGCTCGACGGCCACGAGCTCACGCTGACCCCCGTTGAGCTGCGGCTCTTGGCTGCCCTCGCCGAGCATCCGGGCCAGGTCTTCTCGCGGGGACAGCTGCTGGATCGCCTCTATAGCGATCACCGTGTCGTCACCGACCGGACAATAGACGCTCACATCAAGAACCTACGCCGCAAGCTCAGCGCAGTACGAGACGAGCAGGAGTTGATCCGCTCCGTCTACGGCGTCGGCTACCGGCTCGAAGAGGGCCTCTGAGAGCGGACTTCACGCTCTCTTCAAATTCCCTCCACACAGCTCGCCCACCATATCCGCCCGTTTTCACGACAAGGGCGCTGAGTCGCCCTCTGTCCCATCGAAGGAGCTTTCGGATGATGCGTGAACGCGGCGGTAAGCTTTTCTCCCTGCTGGCGCTCTCGAGCGCGGCCGTGCTGGCCGCGGGCGGTGCAACAGCCGATCGGGGCGCCGGCGGGATGAGCGACGAGGACAAGATCGAGTACCGCAAGGCGGTGTATAAGGTTATCGGCGTCAACTTTAAGCCCATGGGGGCGATGGTGAAGGGGAAGATCGACTACGATCCCGAGCTTTTCGCCCGGAATGCGCAGCGGGTCGCGGACGTCAGCGAGATGGCCCTTGAGGGGTTCCGCGGTGGCCCCCACCAGGGCAATACCGAGAGCCTCGATGCCATTTGGGAGGAGTGGGCTGATTACCGCCAGGGCACGGAGCGCTTCCAGGAGCAGGCCCAGGAGCTGGCCTCGGCAGCGCAGGGAGGCGCGGAGTGGCCGCAGCTGAAGAAGCAGTTCATCCAGGTGGCCGATACCTGCAAGAGCTGCCACGACGACTACCGCGAGGATTAGGCGGCTCGCCAAGATGCGGCTTTGCGGAGCGTCGCCGATCTCCGGCTACGCTCCGCATGCCGACTAACGAGCCCCGCCAATAAGTCTCGCCGCAGTCCAGAGGAGAGAACGCATGGGAGTCTCTGGCACGAACGCCGTCTATGTCTGGGACCTCTGGGTCCGCCTGTTCCATTGGGGCTTGGCTGCAGCCATGGCGCTGGCCTGGTATAGCGCCGAGCAGGGGATCGCGTGGCAGCAGGTCCACGCCTGGAGCGGCTACGCCGTCATCGTGCTCCTCGCCTTTCGGCTGCTATGGGGGCTCTTCGGCAGCGAGACGGCCCGCTTCTCGCAGTTCCTGACCGGTCCGCGGCGCGTGCTCAACTACCTGCGGCACTGGCGGCACGGCGCCAGCCACAGCATCGGCCACAACCCCATTGGGGGGTGGGCGGTGGTGGTCCTATTGGCCGTGCCCTTCGTCCAGGCTGCGAGCGGGCTCTTCGCGACGGACGAGATCCTCTTCAGTGGGCCGCTGAATCCGTGGGTAAGCAGCAGCACGGCTGATGCGCTCACCTCCCTGCACGTCCAGCTGTTCGATCTGGTCCTAGCGCTGGTGATTGTGCACGTCGCCGCTATCGGTGCCTACCGGCTCTTCCGCGGCGACCGCCTGGTAAAGCCCATGATCACGGGCTACAAGGACAGCGTCTCGTACCAGCCTCGGATCGCCCCTGCACACCGGGCGCTCGCACTGCTCGCCGGAGTGATCGCCGTCTTTGCGGCTCTGTTGGCGGCGGCCTCCGCCTGAGCCTTTGGGATTGGCGGCACCACAGGCCTTCAGTGAGCATGAGGTGCTCAAGGGGGGGGGGTAGCATCTGGGAGTGGCGTCCCCAACGGGATTCGAACCCGTGTCTCCACCTTGAAAGGGTGGTGTCCTAGGCCGCCTAGACGATGGGGACAGTTCGCTAAAAAGCGAGCATAATGGTAAGAATTACCCCCGGCGATGTCAAGCAAGAGGCCGCCTCCCTCTCGGGGATGCGGCTTCTCCTTCGGTGGGCTGGCCCAAGAGCGGGCCAGGTGCCGTGCTAGTTACCGAACCCGCCCGACTGCCCTTGGCCGTCATCGGGCTGGCCCTGGAGGCCGCCGCCCTCACCTTCCGGCTGTTCCGGGGTGGAGCGCCTCTCCAGGGTCACGTACTCCCAGTCCTTCCTGGAGAGCTTGCCGTTGTTATCGATATCCTCCCGCTTGGCCACGCTCTCCGGGATACCAGCATCAACGGCCTCCTCGACAGAGACGCTGCCATCGCCGTCGCTGTCCACCTTATTGAAGGCGGGCTTCTCCTCGGCGTGGAGACCGCCTCCTACCAGAAAGAGGAAGAGGGCTGAGGAAGCGGTGGTCGCTACTACAGTCCTACGCATATCGTTAACACCTCCTGTCACGGATCGACCTAGTCATCTCGCTGCAGCGCAGCGGGCCGATTACTGCTGCTGGGCCTGCTTGTTGATCCGCTCGCGGAGCTCGGGATCGTTCTGGGCAGCCTGGCCGATCTTGGAGTAGCGCTTCACGGAGAGTCCCTCGCCCTTAATGGCCTGGCGCATTTCCTTTTGCATCTCCTTCTGGATCTCCTGGGCCTTCTCCCGGTTCCCCGCCTGGCCAATTTCCTGGGAGTAGCTCTGCTGGATGCTCTGCAGCTCGGCTACGGCTGCAGCGAACTGAGACAGCTCCTTATCGCTGGCGTCCACGCTGGGAGAGGGGTTGGCCTGGGACGGTGGTGTCCCGGCCTGGCCGGCACCCTGCTGGCCAGAGCCCTGGCCAGCCCCCTGAGCCGACGCCGTTCCGAGCGCCAGGGAGAGGCTCCCGACTGCCAGACCGAGCTTCAGGCCGAACTTGGCTGCTTTGCTCCTCATCATCATTACGGTCTCCTCACGGTTCACAAGTGAAGCGCCCCTTGAGAAGCAAGCAGCGTACCAACTTCCGCACTACCCCTCTTTTGTTTTTTATCTTATTGATTATGAAGTTTTTATTTTATTTTCTCTGACGCATTTGAGGACCTTTGACGGCCAACCCTGGGTGTGACACATTTGCACATGTGCACTTCTTTCGTGGTCGGCCCTTGGATCTACGCCTCGCCTTCCTGCTCTATGTCGCCCTCCCTCTGCTCGTGCTGGTAGCCGCGGCCGGCTCCTTGAGTCTCGGCGTACTCGAGGAGATCAACGAGAAGCGCCTCCAGGAAGAGCTGGAGCTGATTGGGCGCACGCTGGAGAAGCCCATGGGCCGCGCCCTGGAGCAGGATCGACATGGCACCCTGGAGAATGCGCTGGCCTCAGCCTTCAACTTTGGCCGGGTATACGGCGCCTACCTCTACAACGCGGACGGCGAGCTCTTAGCCTCCGCCGGTGCCACGCAACCGGATAGCCAAGCCTCGCCAGCCATGCTGGAGAAGGCCAACCGCGAGGGCGAGGCAGGCGGCGAGTACGGTTACCTCGGGGGCCGCGAGGTCTACTCCTTCTTCATCCCTTTGACCAACAGCACCCAGCAGATGAACGGCCTGCTCCAGATCACCCGGCGCAAGAGCGAGATCGAGGCCTACACCCAGGATCTCCGCCTCTACGGGGCCGCCGGGCTGGGGGCGCTCACCCTAGTCCTGATCACCATCACCTTCCTCGGCTACCAGCGGGCCATCGCCGCGCCGCTGAGCCGGCTGACGGCGAGCATGCGGCAGGTGGCCGGCGGCGACCTGGACCACCGCACCCAACCCACCGGCCCCCGCGAGGTCGAGCAGCTCGCGCGCACTTTCAACGCTATGCTCGAGCGCATGCAGCAGGACCGGGAGGAGATCCAGGAGCGGCGCCGCAGCCAGGAGCGCCTCCAGCAGGAGCTCCACCAGGCGGAGAAGATGGCCTCCATCGGCCGGCTCTCCGCCGGGGTGGCCCACGAGCTAGGCACCCCCCTGAGCGTGGTAGACGGCAGCGCGCAGCGCCTGCTGCGCCGTAGCGAACTCTCGGCGGAGACCCACGGCGAGCTCTGGCGGATCCGGGAGCAGGCCCAGCGCATGACCCAGATCGTGGAGCAGCTCCTGGCCTTCGGTAGCCACCCGGAGGGGAGCCCCCGGCCGGTCCTGGTGGGCCGGCTGAGCCGGGCGGTGGCGCGCAACGCCCGAGAGGCCCTGGAGACGGCCGGCACGGAGCTCCAGCTCGAGCTCCCCGAGGCGAACCTCTACGTGCACCTCGATCCCTTCCGCGGCGAGCAGATGCTCAGCCACCTGGTGAACAACGCTATCCAGGCGGCGCCCGGCGGCACGGTCCGCATCGCCTGGGAAGCGCTCGCGAACGGCAGGGTGCGGCTCACGGTGGCGGACAGCGGCGCTGGCGTGCCCGCCGATCTGGCGCCCCACGTCTTCGAGCCGTTCTTCACGACCAAGCCCCCCGGCCAAGGGTCGGGCCTGGGGCTGGCCATGGTGCACGGGGTGGTGGAGGAGCACGCCGGGCGCATCGAGATCGGCACGAGCGAGCTCGGCGGCGCCGCCTTCCACGTCGAGCTGCCGCGAGCGGAAGGCACTGGGGCGGAAGAAGGGAGCACGGCGTGAGCGACGCGGAGCAGATCCTGCTGGTCGAGGACGACGCCGACCTCGCCGGGCTGCTGAGCGACGAGCTGACCGAGGCCGGCTACGCGGTCACCACGCTGCTCCGGGGCGAGGAGGCGGAGCCCGCCGTAGCGCAGGGGCAGGCCGACCTGGTGCTGTGCGACCTGCGCCTGCCGGGGATGAGCGGCATGGAGCTGCTCAAGCGGGTGACGGCCCTGCCCGATCCCCCGGCTTTCCTGCTGATCACCGCCTTCGGCACGATCCCCCAGGCGGTGGAGGCCCTCAAGCTCGGGGCGGACGACTTCCTCACCAAGCCCCTAGACCTCGAGCACCTGCGCCTCCGGGTGGCGCGCACCCTGGAGCACCTGCGCCTGCGCCGGGAGATCGAGGGCCTCCGCCACCGCGAGCCGCCCCTCGACTTCCACGGCTTCATCGGCCAGAGCCCCGCCATGCGCGAGCTCTACGAGCAGATCCGACTGATGGCGAAGGCCGGCGGGGCGGTGCTCATCGAGGGGGAGAGCGGCTCCGGCAAGGAGCTGGCGGCGCAGGCCGTGCACGCCGAGAGCCCCCGGGCGGAGGGGCCGTTCGTCGCCGTGAACTGCGCCTCGATCCCCGCCGAGCTCATGGAGAGCGAGCTCTTCGGCCACCGGGCCGGCGCCTTCACCGGGGCCGCCAACAGCCGCCGGGGGCTGTTCACCGAGGCCGACGGCGGGACGCTCTTCCTCGACGAGATCGGCGAGATGCCCACGACGCTCCAGGCCAACCTCCTGCGCGCCCTCCAGGAGGGGCGCTTCCGCCCGGTGGGCGAGGACCGCGAGCGCACCGTGGACGTACGGGTGGTGGCGGCCACCAACCGCGACCTGGAGGAGGCGGTCGCGATGGGCACCTTCCGCGAGGACCTCTACTACCGGCTGGAGACCTTCCGCCTCCGCGTCCCGCCCCTGCGTGAGCGGGGCGAGGACCTGGAGCTGCTCACCAGCCGCTTTATGGCCCAGCTCGCCAGCCAGCTCCAGCGAGGGACCGTGCAGCTGAGCGAGGACGCCCTCGCCTGCCTGCGGGGCTACTCCTTCCCGGGGAACGTCCGTGAGCTACGCAACGCCCTCGAGCGCGCCGTCACCCTGGCCCGCGGCAACGAGCTGCGCTGCGCCGACCTGCCGGAGCGCATGCAGCGCAGCGCCCCCGCCCCCGCGCAAGCGCCCGTGCCGGCCGGGGCCGGTGAGGGGGCGGCGCTGCTCGGCGACGGCCTGCCGACACTCGAGGAGCTACAGCAGCGCTACGTCGACTACGTCCTCCAGCAAGTCGGTGGCAATAAGCGCCAGGCCGCCCGCATCCTGGGGATCAGCCGGCGGACGCTCTACCGCCGCACCGGCGGCTAAGCGGCACCGCCCCTCCGCGATGCTTCTGTTACACTAACCCTCTCTCGCAGCAGGCCGCCGCAGCGGACTTGGGATGGCCCGGCACTCCTCCGACGACAACCTCCAGTTCCCCCCCGAGGCGCTCTACCGGCTCGGCCTGACCCAGCAGCCCTTCAGCGACCCGCCGCCCTCGACCTACGAGGACCTCACCCGCGCCACCCAGCTCAACGTCACCCTGAGCCTGCTCCAGAGCGGCGAGCGCATCGTGCTCGTGCGCGGCGGCGCCGGGCTGGGCAAGAGCACCTTCCTGCGCCGGCTCGCCGAGCGCCAGCCGCCGGGGCTGCAGGTCGCGCGGCTCACCGGCGGCCCGGGGCTCGGCACGGCGGCGCTCTGGAGCACGCTGGCGGCCGCCGCCGAGGGTGGCGATCCGGGCGCGGCCCCGGAGAACCGCGACCACGCCGCCAACCACGTCCGCGGGGCGCGCCGCGGCGGGATGCGCCCGGCGCTGCTCATCGACGACGCGGACCGGCTCGCCCCCGCCGTCGTGGACGAGCTCCTCGGCCTGTGGCGGGAGCTCGACGAGCTCGAGGAGGGCTTCGCCCTGGTCCTCGCGGTGGACCCCGAGCGCCCGGCGCCGTGGGGGCCGGAGCAGCCCGCGAGCCTGCCCGAGGAGCGCGTCCACACGACCAACCTCTACCCCCTGACCGAGGAGCAGACCGGCGAGTACCTCGAGCACCGGCTCACCGCCGCCGGGGCGGAGCCGGGGCTGCTCACGGCCGCGGAGAAGTCGGCCATCTACGAGGCCGCCGGCGGCCACCCCGGGCGCACCCACGCCGAGGCCTATCGGGCGCTCGCCAACCGCCTGGGCCCCGCGCGCCAGGGGCGTCCGGGCCGCCGGCGGGGGGTCCC
>NZ_NRSH01000013.1 GCF_016584055.1 Halorhodospira neutriphila | reverse complement strand
ACGCCGACGTCAACGCGGCCCGGAACCTCGGGGCGAGACGTTCTTGCCCCATCATGGGGAACCCGCGCCGCCGCCGGCGTGCCGTCCTCGGCGAGGCGCTCCGGCGCTTCGCCGAGCGAAAGCCGTGTCGGCCCCCGGGACCGACGCGGCGATCCCCTGGGCGGGGCTCCAGGGGTGACCCGGGCGGTCCCGGAGCGCGGGACGGCCCGGGGATCACGTTGCCGAGCGCGCACCCATAAGATCTTGTGGGTTGAAGCGCAACGCAATAATGCCCTTCTTTTGTAGGATCCAGCGTGCGACTTTAGGAGAACCCATGTCCTTCGCCGACCGCGACGGCTACATCTGGCTCGATGGACAGTTCCTGCCCTGGCGCGAGGCCCGGGTCCACTGCCTGACCCACACCCTCCACTACGGGATGGGGGTCTTCGAGGGGCTGCGCGCCTACCCCACCGAGCGCGGCCCGGCGATCTTCCGCCTGCAGGAGCACACCCGGCGGCTGCTCAACTCGGCGAAGATCCTCGGCATGGAGCTCGGCTACAGCGCCGGGGAGATCAACGACGCCTGCGTCCAGGCGGTGCGGGAGAACAACCTCGCCAGCGCCTACATCCGGCCCATGTCCTTCCTCGGCTCCGAGGGGATGGGGCTGCACGCCGACGCGCTGCGCACCCACACCATGGTCGCCGCCTGGGAGTGGGGCGCCTACCTCGGCGACGAGAGCCACGAGCGCGGCATCCGGGTGAAGACCGCCTCGTTCCACCGCCACCACGTCAACATCGCCATGTGCCGGGCCAAGGCCAACGGCAACTACATGAACTCCATGCTCGCCGCCCAGGAGGCGGCGCGGGCCGGCTGCGACGAGGCGCTGCTGCTCGATGTCGACGGCTTCGTCTGCGAGGGGCCCGGCGAGAACTTCTTCATGGTCCGCGACGGGGTCCTCTACACGCCGGAGCTGACCGCCGCGCTGGAGGGGATCACCCGCGATACGATCCTCCGGCTCGCCGCCGAGGAGGGGATCGAGGTGCGCGAGCGGCGGCTCACCCGCGACGAGGTCTACATCGCCGACGAGGCCTTCTTCACGGGCACCGCCGCCGAGGTGACGCCCATCCGCGAGCTCGACGGCCGCACCATCGGCACGGGCGCGCGGGGGCCGGTCACGGAGCGGCTGCAGCGCCGCTACTTCGATGTCGTCCAGGGGCGCGACCCGCGGCATACCGAGTGGCTCACCCTCTGCTGAGCCGCTAGGCGGCGGGAGGTCTTGCCGTGATCGCCATCGGCCTGCAGGCCCTCTTCGGCTTCGCCCTGACCGCCGCGCTGCTGCTGCTGCTGCGCCGCCCCGCCCTCGAGGCGGGGCTGGTCGACCGCCCCTGCCCGCGCAAGCGCCACGGCCGCACCGTGCCGCTGATCGGCGGGATCTGCATCCTCCTCGGCTTCGCCTCGGCCACGCTGCCCCTCGACTTCGGCCTGCGCGACTACCAGGCCCTCTACGCCGGCATGACCACCCTGCTGATTGCCGGCGTCGTCGACGACCTGGTCGACATCGATGCCCGGGCCAAGCTCGGCCTCCAGGTAGTGGCAGCGCTGCTCATGACCGCCTGGGGCGGGCTGGTCATCGCAGACCTCGGCTCGCTGCTCGGGCCGGGCATCGCCCTGCCCCTGGGCAACTGGGCGCAGCCGTTCACCGTCTTCTGCGTCGTGGGGCTGATCAACGCCGTCAACATGTTCGACGGCGTCGACGGGCTCGCCGCCGGCACCGTGGCCGCCGCCCTCGCCTGGCTGGTAATCGCCGGCGCCGTCGGCGGTGCCGGGGAGTGGGCGGTGCTCGCCGGGCTGCTGCTCGCCGCGGTCTGCGCCTTCCTCCTGTTCAATATGCGCAACCCCTGGCGCCGCCGGGCGAGCGCCTTCCTCGGCGACTCGGGGAGCATGATGCTCGGCTTCGCCCTCGCCTGGTTCGCCGTCGAGGCCGCCCAGGGGCCAGACGCCGTCCTGCCGGCGATCGCCGTAGCCTGGATCCTCGCCCTGCCGGTCTTCGACGCCCTCGCCCTCATCACCCGCCGGCTCCTGCGCGGCTGCTCCCCCTTCCGTGCCGATCGTGAGCACCTGCACCATATCTTCTACCGGGCGGGCTTCACCGCGGGGCAGACGGTCTGCCTGCTCATCGGCGCGAGCATCGCCTACGGCGGGATCGGGGTGCTCGGCGCCTACTGGGGCCTGCCCGAGTGGCTCTCCCTGCTGCTGCTGGTCGCACTGCTCGGCGCCCACCTCGCCCTCCACGCCCGGGCGTGGCGCTCCGCCACGCTGCTGAGGCGGCTGCTGCGCTGGGGCCGGCGGGGATCGGCGCGGGGCCGGGCCTCCTCCACTCTCCGGTAAGGAGCGCAATCGATGTCGCAGAGCCCCTTCACCTGGCACGAGCCGCGGATCTCGGCGCAGGAGCGCGCCGCCATCAAGGGCCACGCGCCGGCGGTGGTCTGGCTCACCGGGCTGTCCGGCTCGGGCAAGTCGACGCTGGCCAACGCCCTGGAGCACGCCCTCCACGAGCGCCGCTGCCACACCTTCCTGCTCGACGGCGACAACATCCGCCACGGCCTCAACCGCGACCTCGACCTCTCCCCGGCGGGGCGGGCGGAGAACATCCGCCGCATCGGCGAGGTCTGCCGGCTCTTCGCCGATGCGGGGCTGATCGTCATCACCGCCTTCGTCTCCCCCTACCGGGCGGATCGCGACCGGGTGCGCGAGACCGTCGGCGGCGGCCGCTTCCTCGAGGTCCACGTCCGCGCGCCCCTGGAGACCTGCGAGCAGCGCGACCCCAAGGGGCTCTACGCCCGGGCCCGCGGCGGCGAGATCGCCGGCATGACCGGTGTCGACGCCCCCTACGAGCCGCCTGCGGCGCCGGAGCTGGTCATCGACACCGCCAGCCGCGACATCCCGGGCTGCACCGGCGCGCTGCTCGAGGCCCTCGCCGAGCACGGCACCCTGCCCGCCCGCGACGCCTGAGCGACGCGCGCGCCGATGCCCTGGGAGGCCTGGCTCACCGCCGCCGTCATCGCCGCCGTGCTGAGCACCCTGCTGCTCACCAGCGCCGCGCCGGACATGGTCTTCCTCGCCGCCGTCACGGCGCTGCTCGTCGCCGGCGTCCTCGAGCCCGGCGAGGCCTTCGCCGGGCTCGCCAACCCCGGCGTGCTCACCGTCGCCGCGCTCTACGTCGTGGTCGCCGGCGTGCGCGAGACGGGCGGCGTGCAGTGGCTCAGCGGCCGCCTGCTCGGCCGCCCGCGCTCGCTGCTCGACGCCCAGCGCCGGCTGACCCTGCCGGTGGCCGCCTTCTCGGCCTTCCTCAACAACACCCCGGTGGTGGCCATGCTCATCCCCGCCGTCGGCGACTGGGCGCGCAAGTTCGGGCTACCGGAGTCGAAGCTGCTCCTGCCCCTGTCCTACGCCGCTATGCTCGGCGGCAGCTGCACGCTCATCGGCACCAGCACCAACCTCGTCGTCAACGGCGCCCTGGAGGAGCGCACCGGCGCGGGGCTGATGCTCTTCGAGCTGGCCTGGGTGGGGGTGCCGGTGCTCATCGCCGGCCTGGCCTTCCTCTACGCCACCAGCCGCTGGCTGCTGCCCGACCGGCGCCCGGCCACCGAGACCCTGGAGGACCCGCGCGAGTACACGGCGGAGATGATCGTCGAGCCCGGCGGCCCCCTCGTGGGCCAGTCCATCGAGCGCGCCGGGCTGCGCCGGCTGCCCGGCTGCTACCTCATGGAGATCGACCGCAACGGCGAGATCCTGCCCGCCGTCTCGCCGCGCGAGCGCCTGCGCGGCGGCGACCGGCTGGTCTTCGTCGGGGTCGTCGACTCCGTCGTCGAGCTCCAGCGCATCCGCGGCCTGACCCCGGCCACCGAGCAGGTCTTCAAGCTCGACGGCGCGCGCTCGGACCGGCGCCTCGTCGAGGCCGTGGTCTCGGAGACCTGCCCCGTGGCCAACCGCACCGTCCGCGACGGGCGCTTCCGCACCCGCTTCGGCGCCGTCGTCCTCGCCGTGGCGCGCAACGGCGAGCGCGTCGACGGCAAGATCGGCGACATCGTCCTGCGCCCGGGCGACACCCTGCTCCTCGAGGCCGGCGAGGGCTTCGCCGAGCGCCAGCGCAACTCCCGCGACTTCCTGCTGGTGCGCAGCATCGAGGGCGCCGCCGCGCCCCGCCACGAGCGCGCCTGGCTGGCCCTGGCGATCCTCGCCGGCATGCTCGGGGCCGTCGGCCTGGGGTGGCTGTCGATGCTCGAGGGGGCGCTGGCCGCCGGCGCCGGGCTGCTCGCCACCCGCTGCCTGACGGTCAACGCCGCCCGGCAGGCCGTCGACTGGTCGGTGATCCTGACCATCGCCGCCGCCTTCGGCCTCGGCTCGGCCATGGAGCAGACCGGCCTGGCCGCCACCGTCGCCGGCGGCCTCCTGCAGCTCGCCGGCGAGCACCCGTGGGCCAACCTCGCCGCGGTCTACGCCGTCACCGCGCTGTTCACGGCGCTGGTCACCAACAACGCCGCCGCCGTGCTCATGGTGCCCATCGCCGCCTCGGTGGCCGGCGACCTCGGCGTCAGCGTCACCCCCTTCGCCGTGGCGATCATGCTCGCCGCCTCGGCGAGCTTCGCCACCCCCATGGGCTACCAGACCAACCTCATGGTCTACGGCCCCGGCGGCTACCGCTTCACCGACTACCTGCGGGCGGGGCTGCCGCTGAACCTCGTCACGGCCGGCGTGGCGCTGGCGATCATCCCCTGGGCCTGGGGGTTCTAGCCGCACCCGCTCCCCTCGCCGCCGCCGAGCAGCGCCCGCGCCGCGGCGCGCAGGTCGTCCTCGGCGACGCCGAGCTCCTGGATCTCCTCGCGGACCTTCGCCTCCTGCTCCTCCGGCTGGACCGGCGAGAGCAGCAGGCGGCCCTTGCGGGTGACCACCACCTCGAAGTACTCCACGTCGGCGTACTGCCCGGCGACCTCCGGCGGCAGGCGCAGCTCATTCCACTCCGTCTTGCGGGCGAGCAGCTCTCGTGCCATGCGGGCCTCCCCTTCGCTCGCGGGGCCGGCGCAGGCTGGCAGCGGCCCCGTGCAACCCTTACAATCACTATCCTACCGTAGAGAGGCAGCCCACGAGGTCCCGGCGAGGCGTATGGAGATCAGCGAGGCGAGGCTCACCCACCTCAAGGAGCTCGAGGCGGAGAGCATCCACATCATCCGCGAGGTCGCCGCCGAGTTCGACAACCCGGTGATGCTCTACTCCATCGGCAAGGACTCGTCGGTGATGCTGCGCCTGGCGCTCAAGGCGTTCTACCCCGGCAAGCCGCCCTTCCCGCTGCTGCACGTGGACACCACCTGGAAGTTCCGCGAGATGATCGCCTTCCGCGACCGCATGGCCGCGGAGTCGGGCATGGAGCTCATCGTCCACATCAACCAGGAGGGCGTCGAGCAGGGGATCGGGCCGTTCACCCACGGCTCCCGCGTGCACACCGACGTGATGAAGACCCAGGCGCTCAAGCAGGCCATGGAGCGGCACCGCTTCGACGCCGCCTTCGGCGGCGCCCGGCGCGACGAGGAGAAGTCGCGGGCCAAGGAGCGGGTCTACTCCTTCCGCGACCGCCACCACCGCTGGGACCCCAAGGGCCAGCGCCCCGAGCTCTGGCAGCTCTACAACGGGCGCGTCCACAAGGGGGAGAGCATGCGCATCTTCCCCCTGTCCAACTGGACCGAGCTCGACGTCTGGCAGTACATCTACCTCGAGCAGCTGCCCATCGTCCCCCTCTACTACGCCGCCGAGCGGCCCGTGGTCGAGCGCGACGGGGCGCTGATCATGGTCGACGACGAGCGCATGCCCCTGGAGCCCGGCGAGCAGCCGCGCTACGAGAAGGTCCGCTTCCGCACCCTCGGCTGCTATCCGCTCACCGGCGCCATCCGCTCCGCGGCCGACACCCTCCCGGAGATCATCCAGGAGATGCTCCTCACCCGCACCTCCGAGCGCCAGGGCCGGGTCATCGACCACGACTCGGCCGGGTCGATGGAGGAGAAGAAGAGAGAGGGGTACTTCTAGCCATGTCCCACGCCTCCGAGCTCATCGAGACGGACATCGAGGCCTACCTCAAGCAGCACGAGCACAAGGACCTGCTGCGCTTTATCACCTGCGGGTCGGTGGACGACGGCAAGAGCACCTTCATCGGCCGTCTCCTCCACGACTCGGCGCTGGTCTACGAGGACCAGCTCGCCGCCGTGCGCCAGGACTCGACGCGCTACGGGACCACCGGCGAGGAAGTCGACCTGGCGCTGCTCGTCGACGGGCTGCAGTCCGAGCGCGAGCAGGGGATCACCATCGACGTCGCCTACCGCTACTTCTCGACGGACCGGCGCAAGTTCATCATCGCCGACACCCCGGGCCACGAGCAGTACACCCGCAACATGGCCACCGGGGCGTCGACGGCGCAGCTCGCCGTGATCCTCGTCGACGCCCGCAACGGCGTCCAGGTCCAGACCCGCCGGCACAGCTACATCTGCTCGCTGCTCGGCATCCGCCACGTCATCCTCGCCGTCAACAAGATGGACCTGGTCGACTGGGACGAGGCGACCTTCGCCGCCATCCGCGACGAGTACACCGCCTTCGCCCGCCGGCTCGGCATCCCGGACGTGCGCTGCGTGCCGCTCTCGGCGCTCAAGGGCGACAACGTCGTCCACCGCGGCGAGCACCTGGGCTGGCACGACGGGCCGACGCTCATGGAGCTGCTCGAGACCGTCGAGGCCAAGGCCGAGCGCAACCTGCGCAACCTGCGCCTGCCCGTGCAGACGGTGATCCGCCCCTCCCACGACTTCCGCGGCTTCGCCGGCACCCTGGCCGCCGGCACCGTGCGCCCGGGCGACCCGGTCGTCGCCCTGCCCTCGGGGCGGCGCAGCCGGGTGGAGCGCATCGTCACCCACGACGGCGACCTGGCGGTGGCCTTCCCGCCCCAGGCGGTCACCGTGACCCTCGCCGACGAGATCGACGTCTCCCGCGGCGACGTCCTGGCCGGTCCCGAGCACCCGGCCACGGTGGACGACACCCTGGATGCGCGCATCGTGTGGATGGCCGAGCAGCCGCTGCTGCCCGGCCGGCAGTACGACCTCAAGCTGGGCACGGCCACCGTCCCGGCGGTGGTCGAGCGGATCCACCACCGCATCGACGTCAACACCCTCGAGCACCACGGCGCCGAGGAGCTCGGCCTCAACGAGATCGGCCTGTGCCGGGTGCAGCTCTCGGCGCCGGTGCCCTTCGACCCCTACGAGGAGATCGCCAACACCGGGGCGTTCATCGTCATCGACCGGGTAAGCCTGCACACCGTCGGTGCCGGCATGGTCACCCGCGCCGCTACCGAGGCCGCCGGCGCCGAGCCGGACGTGCCGCGGCGCGAGCCGGTGCTCACCAAGGCGCAGCGCGCCGGGCAGAAGGGGCAGCGCCCGTGCATCGTCTGGCTCACCGGGCTCTCCGGGGCGGGCAAGTCGAGCCTGGCCAACGCCCTCGAGCAGGCGCTGTTCCGCCGCGGCTACCACAGCTACCTCATCGACGCCGGCAACGTCCGCCACGGCCTGAGCCACGACCTCGACTTCAGCCGCGACGCCCGCGCCGAGAACATCCGGCGCATCGCCGAGACGGCCACCATGTTCGTCGACGCCGGGCTGATCACCGTCTGCGCGAGCCTCTCGCCGTTCCGCGACGACCGGGCCATGGTCCGCGAGCGCGTCGAGCCCGGGGAGTTCATCGAGGTCCACGTCGACGCCGCGCTCGAGGCCTGCCGCGAGAAGGACCTGGACGGCCTCTACGCCCGCGCCGAGGCCGGCGAGATCGAGGGCCTGCCCGGGGTGGACATCCCCTACGAGGCGCCGGAGCAGCCGGAGGTGCGCGTCGACACCGTCGCCGAGGAGCTGGAGGACTCCGTGCGCCGGATCCTCGCCGCGCTGGAGGAGCGGGGGGTGCTGCGCTAGCCGCCGCTAGCCCTTGAGCACCCCGAGCGGCCGCAGCCGCGCCACCTAGCGGCCGATCCCGGCGCGGTCGACCACATCGACCACATCGGCGATATCCTTGTACGCCTCGGAGAGCTCCTCGGCCACGGTCGCCCGCGACGAGGCGCGCACCTCCACCCCCTGCCCGGCGAGCTCGGCGTCCAGGTCGCGGCCGGCGGCGGCGCGCTTGGCCTGGCGCCGGCTCAGCCGGCGCCCGGCGCCGTGGGCGCAGGAGCCGAAGGTCTCGGCGAAGGCCCCCTCGGTGCCGAGCAGCACGTAGGAGCAACGCCCCATGTCGCCGGGCAGCAGCACCGGCTGGCCGAGCCCCTGCAGCGCCCCGGGCAGCGCCGGGTGCCCCGGCGGGAAGGCCCGGGTGGCGCCCTTGCGGTGGACGCAGAGCTCGCGCTCCTCGCCGTCGACGCGGTGGCGCTCGAACTTGGCGATGTTGTGCGCGACGTCGTAGACGAGCGCCAGGGCGGCCGAGGCGCCGAGGCGCTCGGCGAAGACCTCCCGCACCCGCTGCGCCATGACCTGCCGGTTGACGTAGGCGTAGTTGGCCGCCGCCCGCATGGCGCCGAGGTAATCCTGGGCCGCGGCGGTGTCGAGCGGCGCGCAGGCGAGCTGCGGATCGGGCAGCCGGATGCCGTGGTACTCGGCAATGCGGTCCATCGTGGGCAGGAAGTCGTCGCAGACCTGGTGGCCGAGCCCCCGGGAGCCGGAGTGGATGAGCACGGTGACCGTCCCCGGCGCTAGCCCGAGGCCCTCGGCGGCCACCGCGTCGTAGACGGCGTCGACGCAGCCGAGCTCGATGAAGTGGTTGCCGCTGCCCACGGTGCCGACCTGGTCGCGGCCGCGCTCGATGGCCCGGTCGCTGACCGCCTCGGGATCGGCCCCGGCGAGCCGGCCGCCGTCCTCGATCCGCGCCAGGTCCTCGGGCTCGCCGAGCCCCACCTCGACGGCCCACTCGGCGCCGCCCCGGAGCAGCCGCCGGATATCCACGTTGCGCAGCCCCACCCCGGCGTAGCCGCGCCCGAGGCCGGCCGGTATCCGCGCGGCGAGCCGGTCCATGAGCCCCGGCAGGCGCCCCTCGAGGGCGTCGGCGGTCAGCCCCGAGCGCAGCAGCCGCACGCCGCAGTTGATGTCGTAGCCGACCCCGCCCGGCGAGACGACACCGCCCCGGCGGGGGTCGAAGGCCGCCACGCCGCCGATGGGGAAGCCGAAGCCGTTCTCCAAACCATGGACAAATCTTCCATGGCACGCTACCCGAACGGTGAAGGTAGCGGTTCGCGTGCGGGGATCTCACCCGCACCGGGCGGTGGGGTCACCGACCGCGCCTGGCCCGGGTCCCGGGCAGGAGACGATCGGGATCGGCCCTGGGCCGACCGCCCGGGCGCTGCATGCGCCGCTCCCCCGCGAGCGACCTGCTTCCAGAACGACCACACGTGCCTGCTCCGATTCCTCACGGGTAGGAGCAGGGCGTTATGGTCGCGGCGATTCGGCCGCTCGGAGAGGTTCATCGCCCGCCGCGCAATGACCAGCGCGGCGGCCTGGTGGCTCGAGATGCCGTAGCGCTCGGCGAACTTCCACGCCCCGATCACCGAGGTGTAGGCGGGGTTGCGCTCGAGGACCTCGATGCCGTGGTCATGGGCCCGCGCCTTGAGGTTGGCGAGCAGGCGGCCATAGGCGAACGCGGAGAGCATCCGGCTGTAGCGCACGCCCTCGCCCTCCAGCCGGGCCTTCTTGGCCTCGAAGTCGAGCCGCTCCACGGCGATCGGCTTGCCCTGCTCGCCGGCGAAGGCCATCAGCGCCTTGACCGCCTCGCCGATGCGCGCCTTGGCCTGCTCGCTCGTGCAGCCGTAGAGCACGAGCGGGATCCGCCGGGTAGCGACCGGGTTGCCGTGGCGGTCGGTAGCGGCGACGGCGAGATGATCCGTGTTGAGGTCCACGCCGATGACCCCGAGGCGCCGGTCGGATCGGCGCTCGAAGGGCAGGGCCTCGGTGGTGGCGAAGACCCGCCAGCCCTTGGCGTCCCGCTGAAAGCGGTAGCTGATGGCCTGGCCCCGCTCGAGTGCCGCGGCCAGATGGTCGGCCCCGTAGGGGAGATCCACCTCAAAGGTGATATATCTATAGCCGCCGTTGCGCTCGACCAGGGCATTCGGCAGCCGCAGCCGGAAGGCGAAGCGCTGGCCGCCCCGGTACTGGGCCTGGCAGCCCTGGCAGCCGGCCGTCTCGTCGCCGGAGCCGAGCACGAAGAACGGGCTGTCCCGCGCCCGGCGCCAGTCGGCACGCCATGCCGCGTGGTCGGCATGGCCGTTGGCCGCCAGGTCGAACTGGGCGTGGAAGCGCTTGCGGGACCCGAAGCACAGGCGGACCCGCCCGGCCCGATGGTCGGCCTCGAGGCTCGCCAGGCGGTCCTTCTGCGTCTGGAGGCGGCGCTTCTTCTGGTGGAGCCGCTGGCGCAGCTTGTGCCGCCGCTCCCCCGAGGCTTGCTCCTGCTTCTGTTGGAGCTTGGCGATGAGCCGCTCCGTCTTCCGGAGGGCCCGCTTCTTCTGCGCGATGAGCGTGCTGCGCTGCTCCTGGACCGACTCGATCCGGCCCTCGAGGCCCCGGCGGATGGCGTTGAACTGGCGGGCGGTGAGCCCGTACTGGCGCTGGTAGGCCGGCTTGAGCCCCGCGAGCCGCTCGCCCCTCGCCCAGTCCGCGAACAGCCGGCGCTCCGCCTGGCTGTAGAGCGCGGCGTAGGTGTCGAGCAGCGCGGCCTCCCCCTCCGGCAGCGCCTTGAGCCGGGCCTGGTAGGTGCGCTGGGGCTTAGGGGCGCGCTTCCTCGCCATGTCCCTCGGGCTCCTCACAGGCCTGGATGGCCCTGCGGGCGCGGTTGCGCGCCGAGCCTCGCTCGTACAACCGGGCGCAGAAGGCGGTCATGACCTCGATCATGTCCTGGACCAGATCATCCTGAAGCTCGGCGTCATTCGCCACGATGAGCCGGGCGCCCCGCGCCCCCAGGGCCGCTTCCACATACTCGACGCCGAAGCGCATCAGGCGGTCGCGGTGCTCAACCACGAGGGTATCGATCTGCGGGTCGGCGAGCAGTCGCAGTAGCTTCTTGCGCTGACCGTTCAGGCCTGATCCCACTTCCGTCACGGTCCGGGAGACGGCGAGCCCCTGAGCGGACGCATACTCCAGGCACCGGGCGACCTGGCGGTCCAGGTCCGCCTTCTGGTCGCTGCCGGAAACCCGCGCATACACCGCGACCTGCCCCTCGCGCTCGGTGGGCTCATGGACAATGATGGTCCCGCTCGGGAGTTGCTCCGCCGGCACGGGGAGCTGTCCATTTCGGAACCATCGCCAGGCCGTGCGGTACTTGACGCCCTGCTTCTGGGCCCATTCCGACAACTTCATGCGAACAAAATGTCACATTAAAGCATGTTTGTCTATAATCAATGCCAACTGTTTAAACCCTATCGTAGACGGCGGCTTGCCGGAGAGGTGATAGGGCGCCTTACACGGCACCCGCCGCCATCGGCCCCCTGGCTAGAAGCGGAAACGCAATCCGAGCCGAAGGTGACGATTGCGAGCCTCCTCGTACGCAAGTACGCCGTACGTCCCCGACTCCAATAGCCGCTTCGAGGCCGTCAAGGTTGCACGGCCGTCGCCTAGACGCAGTAAGCGATCATCTACCGGCTCCACCCCCAGGAAGTGCTCATAGCGCACCCCCAGCCGCCAGCGCTCGGTCAGCGGATACTGAGCGCCAACGCCCAGACTTGTCCATTGACGCACCTCCTCACGGCAGCCCTCCTGCTCGGCGGTCCCCTTATCCCGGCAGAGCTCCACGGTACGCTGTTCCCGGGCCGCAGTGACATAGAGGTCGATACCGCGGAGATCCTGCCAGTGCCAACCCAGGCCGAAGGCGTAGCGCTCTAATCCCGCATGAGTCCCCTCGGCGCTACGGCTACTCAGGCAGTTCCCGACGCAGCCATCGACGCCGAGGTACTCGCCGTAGGCGAAGGCGCCGGCCCTGCTCTGCCAAGAGCCGCGCAGATACCCGCCTAGTGCCCGGCTATAGCCGATGCGCTCGGCATCCGGGGCATCCTTCGGACGCACCTTAAGGGTGCGATCCAGGAAGACATTCGCCAGGGCCAGTTGTACATAGGTTTGGGGGCGGGGCTCAGCGGCAGGGCTGCATAGCGGTACCAGCAGCCCGCCAAGCAGCACGATATAGCCGCAGTAGCGTCTTAGAGACTGAGCTGGACGGCGCATCTAGAAAGGGACCCCTAGACCGAGACGGTATTGCCGTACGGCGTAGCCGAGCCCTAATCCCTCCAGCTCCGGATCGGTCAAGATCGCCTCGAACTGGGCACTGAAACCAGCCGGCGCGATCCAGCCCAAGAGCACACCAGCGCTCACCCCTTGCCGGCTCCGGTCCCCCTCCTGGATACGGAAGCTTTGCGAGCGCAAGGCGAAGGCCGCATGCCAACCGAGGAACCACTCGCTGTCGCCCAGCTGCCGGCGAGCCCGGTAGTAGAGTTCTGTTTGGGTCACTTCCAGCTCCTCTCGCGAGGGGACACGAGGGCCTTCCACGGTCTCGGTGTAGGCGAGGCCGAGCTCGAAGTCCCAGTCGGCACCTTGCTCCGCGGCGAAGTAGGCGCCGTGGCCGAGGGCAAGCGTCGCCGCCCGCCCCGTCTCAGGCGCCCCGTCAACCTGCAAGCTGCCGTAGGCCAGATGGAGGCGCCACCCGTCTCGGAGCAGCTCGGCATCGGCCGCCCACGCAGGGGGTAAGAATGTCGCCCCTCCCCCCGCTGCCATCGCCAGCAGCAGGCTGGCCAAGCCTCGCCTCATCAGGTTACCAATCCAAGGCATTCATCGAAGGCCCGATCCCCCTTGGCTCGTTTGCGCCCAAGAGACTCATCAACCGCTCTAAGAAAGCGGTTACCAAATTAACGAAAAGACGCTATCGTGCCTTATTCCCCGCTTCAATAGCCGCCCCCGCAGCGCGCGCCGACGAGGGCGGTAGAGCGCCTTGCACGGCACCCGCCTCATTGACTAATTTCAACTCCTAGAGCGGCAACCTATAACGAAGGACGCATAAAAGGCGCTGTTGCCGTCAGGAGGAGCCCATGGATGACCGTCCCCGGTGGCTGCCGCGCAGCGCAGCGCTGCGCCTCGGCACCACCTTCCTCGCCGTGACCCTGCTGGTGGCGCTGCCGCTGACCCTGTGGTTCGACCACTTCGCCCGCGGCGTCATCGAGTCGAGCCTCGAGCAGGCGGCGGCGAGCCCCGAGGCCGCCGCCGCGCTGCTCGCCTCGCCGCGCCTGCAGCAGGGCTTCGAGGCGGTCCGCACGGCGGCGATGCTGACCGTCGTGGGCAGCTCGCTGATCGCCGCCGGCATCGGCGCGGGGATCGCCGTGCGCTGGCGCAACCGCCTGCGGCGGATCGTCGAGCGCGGCCGGCGGCGGGCCAGCCGCGTCCCCCCGGCCTCGCCGCCGCAGGCCTGCCGCAACGCCGCCGCCGGCCGGCACGCCGACGAGCTCGAGGAGGTCGAGGCGCAGTTGCTCACCACCCTCGACCAGCTGAGCCGATCGCAGTGGCTGCTCGACAGCGTCGACGACATGGTGGTGCTCGCCGACCACCGCGGCACCATCCGCCACGGCAACGCCGCCGTCGGCAGCCGCTGCGCCTGCTGCCCGGCGACCACATGCCAGGGGACGCCAACCTCCGTGGCCGACGTCCTCGGCACCTCCCTGTGGTGGCGCATCCGGAGTGGGCTCGAGCAGGGCGAGCCCGGCACCCTCGAGCAGGAGATCACCCTCGGCGGGCGGCGCTTCCCCGCCCTCATCGCCTACCGGCCGCAGCAGGAGGTGGTGGTCATCAAGGTCACGGACCTGACCGAGTACCGCCGGCTCAAGGAGCACGTCGAGAAGCTCGAGGCCCTCTCCACCCTCGGGCAGATGTCCACGGAGCTCGCCCACGAGATCAAGAACAACATCGCCCCGGTGCGGCTGCTCTGCGGCATGGCCCCCCTCGAGCCCGACGACCGCGACGCTGTCTTCCGCTCCCTCGACCACATCCGCCAGCTGGTCAACGACTTCATGGCCTTCGGCTCCGGGCGCCAGACCGAGGGCCTGTCCGTGCGCCTCGACGAGGCGGTGGAGGCGTGGACCAACGTGCTGCGCAGCGAGGCGGACGCCAAGGGCGTCGCGATCGCCCTCGATGTCGCGCCGCAGCCGGTGCGGCTGCCGGGGGGCTTCCGCATCGTCTACGCCAACCTCGTGCGCAACGCCGTGCAGGCCGTCGCCGAGGGCGGCCACGTCCGGGTCAGCGCCGCCCTGGATCCCGCCGGCGCCCTCACCCTGCGCGTCGCCGACGACGGCCCCGGCATCCCCGCCTCGATCCGCCAGCGCCTCTTCGAGCCCTTCACCACCTCCCGCGCCGACGGCACCGGCCTCGGCCTCGCCCTGGTGCAGCGCTACCTTGACGACGCCGGCGGGCAGATCGCCTGCGACTCCCAGCCCGGCGCGGGGACGACGTTCACCGTCTACTGCCCGGGCGTGGCCGAAGCGGAGACCTCGGCAGGGCTTGCATCGGCCGGGGTAGCTCCTTAGCTTAAGGCTTTTATGGGTAATCGACTGACCGCAATTCATGTCCCAAGAGCAGCCTCAGAAGGTCCCTGAGCCCCATCGACCCGAGGAGGACGAGATCGACCTCGTCGACCTCGTCGCAGTCCTCTTCCGGCGGCGCTACCTCATCCTCGCCGGGACCCTCCTGGTCACCCTAGCCGCCGCCGCCTTCGCCTGGCTCCAGCCCGCCCAGTACCGGGTAGAAACCTACCTCCAAGTTGGCCGTACGGGGGAAGGCTACCTCATGGAGCCGAAGGCGGTGGCCTCGCAGATCCAGGGCCTGGGGAAAATCGTCGGGCAGGAGGTCTTTTCTTCCGAGGGGCCGAGCCTAGATCTCGAGAATGGGTGGTCGGCTGACGCCCAGGGTGGCGGAGTCGTGCGCATCCGCATCCCGGAGACCGCACCGTCCGAGCGCTACCTCGAGTTCCTCGAGGCGCTCAACCAACGGGTGATCGAGGATCATGAGAGCCAGCTACAGGGAGAGCGCTCCCGGCTCCAAGCCACTATCGCCGCCGCAGAGCAGCGCCTGAGGGAGCAGGAGGAACGCGTAGATCGGCTGCGCAAGTACATTGATCAACGCCTCCGCAGCGAAAACACCACGCCGGGAGAAGCCGAACAGCTCGATGCACTTCGCGGGCTAATCGGGGATCTCGGCGAACGGCTTACGAAGCAGGAGACCCGGCTCACCGCGCTCAAGGCCGAGCGCAGCCGCCTCCAGCCCTCCCGGGTCCTCGTGGCCCCGCGCTTCTCGGACGAGCCCGTCGGCTCGAGCACCCGCCTGACCGTCGCCCTCGGCCTCGTCCTGGGCCTGCTCCTCTCGGTCTTCCTCGCCTTCCTGCGCGAGTTCTGGGTCAACAACCGCGACCGCATCCGCCACGGCCCCTAGGCGGGGGCCGGGCGGCAGCGCTCGATTGGCATCCAGCCCTGCAGGGCTGGATAATAGGCGGCCTTGTTCCCCCTCGAGCGGAGTCATCTCGATGAAGCGACACGTGGCGAGTCTCTTGGCCCAGGCCCTCGACGCCCTGCGCGAGGCCGGCGAGCTGCCGGCCGAGGCGGCGCTGCCCGAGATCCAGGTCGAGCGCGCCCGCGACCGGGCCTACGGCGACTACGCCGCCAACGCCGCCATGGTGCTGGCGAAGGCCGCCCGGCGGAAGCCGCGGGAGCTCGCCGAGGCCATCCGCGACCGCCTGCCGGCCTCGGAAGCCATCGCGCAGGTGGAGATCGCCGGCCCGGGCTTCCTCAACTTCACCCTCGCCCCCCACGCCCGCCACGAGGCGGTCCGCGCGGCGCTGCGCGAGGGCGGGGCCTACGGGCGCAGCGACCGTGGCGCCGGCCGCCCCGTGCACATCGAGTTCGTCTCCGCCAACCCCACCGGCCCGCTGCACGTCGGCCACGGCCGGGGGGCCGCCTTCGGCGACGCCCTCGCCAGCGTCCTCGAGGCCGCCGGCTATGCGGTCCACCGCGAGTACTACGTCAACGACGCCGGCCGGCAGATGGACATCCTCGCCGTCTCGCTGTGGCTGCGCTACCTCGAGGCCGCCGGCGAGCGGCTGCCCTTCCCCGCCAAGGGCTACCGGGGCGAGTACATCGCCGTCCACGCCCGCGAGCTCCTCGAGGCCGAGGGGCGGCGCTACGTCCACCCCGCCGGCGAGCTCTTCGCCGACCTGCCGCCGGAGGCCGAGGCCGAGGGCGGCGACCCGGAGGCGTACCTCGACGCCCTCGTCGCCCGCGCCCGGGCCGTGCTCGGCGAGACGGCCCACCGCCGGCTGCTCGACTTCGCCCTCGAGGCGATCCTCGGCGACATCCGCGCCGATCTCGACGCCTTCGGCGTCACCTACCACCGCTACTTCTCCGAGCGCCAGCTCGTCGACAGCGGCCGCATTGAGGCGGCCGTCGAGCGCCTCGGCGCGGCGGGCCACACCTACGAGGCCGACGGCGCCCTGTGGTTCCGCGCCTCGGCCTTCGGCGACGACAAGGACCGGGTCCTGCGCCGCGACAACGGCCTGACCACCTACTTCGCCGCCGACGTCGCCTACCACCTGGAGAAGCTCGAGCGCGGCTACGAGACCGTCATCGACGTCTGGGGCGCCGACCACCACGGCTACGTCCCCCGGGTCAAGGCGGCGCTCCAGGCCCTCGGCGCCGAGGCCGAGCGGCTCGACGTCCGCCTGGTGCAGTTCGCCATCCTCTACCGCGGCGGCGAGCGGCTCTCCATGTCGACGCGCTCCGGCGAGTTCGTCACCCTGCGCGAGCTGCGCGAGGAGGTGGGCAAGGACGCGGCGCGCTTCTTCTACGTCCTGCGCCGGCCCGAGCAGCACATGGACTTCGACCTGGACCTGGCCAAGTCGGAGTCGGCGGACAACCCGGTCTACTACTGCCAGTACGCCCACGCGCGCATCTGCAGCGTCTTCGAGCAGCTCGCCGGCCGCGGCCTGCACTACGACCGCGAGCGCGGCGCGGCGGCCCTGGAACGGCTCGACGCCGAGCACGAGCAGATCGTGCTCGATCTCATCGGCCGCTACCCCGAGGTCATCGAGGACGCCGCCGCCGCCCGGGAGCCCCATCAGCTCGCGCAGTACCTGCGCGAGCTCGCCGCAGCCTTCCACACCTACTACAACGCCGTACCCTTTATCATCGAGGATGAGGCGCTACGCGACGCGCGCCTCGCCCTCATCGAGGCGACCCGGCAAGTGCTGGCCAACGGCCTCGGCCTGCTCGGGGTCGAGGCCCCCGAGAGCATGTAGCGGCGAGTCATGGCCGAGAGACGCAAGGGATCCGCGAGCCGCGGCGCGAAGGCCGGCTCGGCCAAGCGGGGCGGGCGCAGCAGCAGCGGCCAGAAGGGGCAGGCCGGCGCGGCCCAGGGCGGGCGCGCCGGCGCCCAGGCGCGGCGCTCTCAAGGCGGCTCGGGCCAGCGCCTCCCCGGCTGGGCGTGGCTGCTCATCGGCGCCGTGCTCGGCGGGCTCCTCTTCTTCCTCGTCCAGGCCCTGCGCGGCTCCGCCTCCGCTCCCTCGCCCCCCGCTCAGGAGGCGGAACCTTCCTCGGCCGCCGAGCCGGAGCGCTCCCGCGCGGCGAGCCGGCAGGAGGCGGCGGAGGAGGAGCGGGACTACGACTTCTACGAGCTGCTCATGAACAGCGAGGTCACCGTCCCCGAGGCGCAGCAGCAATCCCGCCGGGAAGAGCGGCAGCCGGCGGATGGCGGGGAGCCGGCGGACAGCGGGGAGCCCCCCGACGAGCAGGGGCCGGAGCAGGCGGCGCAGCGGCGCCTGGACTTCGGCGGCGGCCAGGCCTACCTCCTCCAGGCGGGCTCCTTCCGCCGCCAGGAGGCCGCCGACCGGATGCGGGCCAGCCTCGCCCTCGCCGGCCTGCGGGCGGAGATCCACACCGTCGAGCTCGACAACGGCGAGCGCTGGCACCGCGTGCGCGTCGGCCCCTTCACCGAGCGCGAGCGCCTCGAGCAGGCCCGCGCCCGCATGGAGAGCCGCGACATCCAGCCCCTGCTGCTGCGCCGCAAGGGCTGAGGGGCGCCCGGGTCAGCCGCCGCCGAGCTCCGCCGTGCGCAGCCGGTAGAGCGCCGAGATGTCCTCCTCGCCGCGGCCCTGCTCGATGAGCCGGTCGTAGTCGGCGAGGGTCCGCTCGATGAGCTCGAGCTCGATGCCCTGGGCGGCGAGCACCTCGCGGACGATCCCCAGGTCCTTGCGGTGGAGGGCGAGCTTGAACCCCGGCGGGAAGCGGCCCTGGGCGACGTTCGGGCCGCGGTTGCGCAGCTGCCAGTTGCCCGCCGCGCCGGCGCCGACCACCTCGATGACCTGCTCGAGGTCGAGCCCCTGGCCCTCGCCGTAGGCGAGCCCGGCGGCGACGCCCTGGATCACGCCGGCGACGACGATCTGGTTGACGGCCTTGGTCGCCTGCCCCGCCCCGGAGGGGCCCATGTGGTGGGCGGCGCTGCAGACCGGCTCGAGCAGCGGGCGGATGCGCTCGAGGGTGGCGGCGTCGCCGCCGGCCATCATCACCATCGTCCCCTGCCGCGCCCCCTCGGGGCCGCCGGAGACGGGGGCGTCGAGGAGCTCAGCGCCGGCGGCGCGGACGCGCTCGGCCGCCGTGCGGGCGGTGTCCGGCGCCACCGTGGAGGTATCGATCACCGCCTTGCCCGGCGCCAGCCCCGGCACGAGGGCGTCGACCACCTCGAGCAGGTCGGCGTCGGCGGAGACGCTGATGAACACCGCATCGGCGGCGGCCGCCACCGCCGCCGGGTCCGCCGCCACGGTGGCGCCGTGCTCGGCGGCGAAGGCCTCGGCCCGCTCCCGGGTGCGATTCCACACCGCCGCCAGCGCGCCGGCCCCGGCGAGGTTGGCGGCGATCCCCTGGCCCATGGCCCCGAGGCCGATGACCCCTGCTTGCATGGCGATCCTCCTATCGGTTCGGCGTAGCGCCTAGCCGGCGCCCTCCAGGTAAGTCCCGCCGAGCAGCCCGGCCTCCAGCTCGGCCAGGCAGGCCCGGCGGGCGGCGTCGTCGAGCTCGGCGGCGGCCACCCGCCGGCGGTAGGCGCCGCTGAGCTCGCGCTCGTCGAAGCCCACCGAGCGCAGCACCGCCCCCACGCTATCGCCGCGCACCGCGGCGGTGAAGCGGTGGCCGCCGTCGCCGTCGACCTCGACGTTGACCGAGTCCGTGGCGCCGAAGAGGTTGTGGCGGTCGCCGAGGATCTCCTGGTAGGCGCCGACGAGGAAGACCCCCAGCCACAGCGGCTCCCCCGGCTCCGGCTCGGGCAGCGGCAGGGTCCCCTCGACGCCGTCGCCGTCGACGTAGAGCGAGACGGTGCCGTCGGAGTCGCAGGTCAGGTCCTGGACCACCCCGCGGCGGGTGACCGGCCGCTGCAGCCCGGCGAGCGGCACGATGGGGAAGATCTGGTCGATCGCCCAGACGTCGGGGATCGACTGGAAGACCGAGAAGTTGGCGAAGAGCTTGTCGGCGAGGCGCTCGTTGAGCGCGTCGCGGACCTCGCGCTGGTGGGCGCGGCCCGGGTTGAGCCGGCCGAGCAGCCGCCGGCCGAGGGCCTGGTAGCAGCGCTCGGCGTAGGCGCGCTGGGGCAGGTCGAGCAGGCCGTGGAGGTAGAGGCTGCGCGCCTGCTCGAGGGCGTGGCTGGCGTCGTGGAAGGCCTCGGTGGCCGGGCGCCGGTCGTGCTCGGCGAGGCTGCGGTAGAGCTCGCGCAGCGCCGCCGGCGCCCCCTCGGCGGGCGGCTCCGGCGCCTCGCCGGCGCTGGCGTCGGTATCGATCACCGAGGTGACGAGCACGGCGTGGTGGGCCGTCATCGCCCGGCCGCTCTCGGTGATCACCGCCGGGTGGGGCAGGCCCTGCTCGGCGCAGACCGCCTGGAGGGCGTCGACCACGTTGTGGGCGTACTCGGCGATGCTGTAGTTCATGGAGCAGAAGGCCCGCGAGCGCGTCCCCTCGTAGTCGACGCCGAGCCCGCCGCCGACATCGACCTGGGTCACCGGCGCCCCGAGCCGGCGCAGCTCGGCGTAGAAGCGCGCCCCCTCGGTCAGCCCCTGGCGGATGTCGTGGACGTTGGCCACCTGGGAGCCGAGGTGGAAGTGCAGCAGCCCCAGGGCGTCGAGCAGCTCCGCCTCGCGCAGCTCCTCGACGACGGCCAGGGCGTCGGCGGCGGTCAGGCCGAACTTCGAGCGCTCGCCGCCGGTGTTCTGCCACTTGCCGGCGCCGATGGAGGCGAGGCGGATGCGCAGCCCGAGCCGCGGCTGGAGGCCGAGCCGGCGCGCCTCGCGGACGATCAGCCGCGCCTCGGAGCGTTTCTCGAGGACCAGGTGGACGCGCAGCCCCAGCTGCTGGCCGCGCAGGGCGAGGCGGACGTACTCCGGGTCCTTGTAGCCGTTGCAGATCACCGTCCCGCCCGCCGGGGCGAGGGCGAGCACCGCCATGAGTTCCGGCTTGCTCCCCGCCTCCAGGCCGACACGGCCGTCGGCGACGATCTCCTCGACCACCGCCCGATGCTGGTTGACCTTGATCGGGTAGACCGGCCGATACCCGCCCTCGTAGCCGGCGGCGGTCATGGCCTCCTTGAAGGCGCCGCAGAGCGCCGCCACCCGGTCCCGGAGGATGGCCGGGAAGCGCACCAGCACCGGCGGCGAGACCCCCTGCGCCGGGAGCTCGGCGACGAGCCGGCGCAGGTCCACGGCCGGACCCGCGGCGCCGTGGGGGCGGACGCGCAGCCGCCCGGCCGCCGAGACGTCGAAGTACCCCTCGCCCCAGCGCGGGATGTTGTAGACCTCACGGGCCGGCCGGCCGCTCCAGTCGTCGCTCATGGCTCTCGCGTGCGTGGCTGCATGGCTGCAAAAGATGGGGCGCGAGGCGCCTTCGGCTCGCGCGAGGATGGTAACATCCACGGATCGCTCCCGAGCGGGGGCGCCATGACGGCACAGGCTTTCTCAGAGGGAGGCGCGATGCGCGAGGGTTGGTTCACCGAGGCGATCGAGGACGAGGGCGTGGCCTTCTCCTTGGCGATCGACGAGAAGGTCCACGACGAGCACAGCGGCTACCAGCACATCGAGGTCTACCGGACCCGGCGCTGGGGGCGGCTGCTGGTCCTCGACGGCTGCGTGATGGTCACCGAGCGCGACGAGTTCCTCTACCACGAGATGATGGCCCACCCGGCGCTGTTCGCCCACCGCGACCCGCAGCGGATCGCCATCATCGGCGGCGGCGACTGCGGGATCCTGCGCGAGGTCCTGCGCCATACGGAGGTGGCCCACGCCCTGCAGGTGGAGCTCGACGAGCGGGTCACCCGCGTCGCCGAGGCGCACTTCCCGGACCTGTGCACGGCCAACGACGACCCGCGCGCCGAGCTGCGCTTCGGCGACGGCGTGCGCTGGGTCCGCGACACCGAGCCGGAATCGCTGGACGTGATGATCGTCGACAGCACCGACCCGGTGGGGCCGGCGGCGGGGCTGTTCACCAAGGAGTTCCTCGCCGACGCCCGCCGCGCCCTCGCCCCCGGCGGCATCGTCGTCCAGCAGAGCGAGTCGCCGCTGCTCCACGGCGAGTCGGTGATCGCCCCGCTCCACCGGGCGGCGGCCGAGGCCGGCTTCGACGGCGTCCACACCCTGACCTTCCCGGTGCCGAGCTACCCCTCCGGCTGGTGGTCAGCGACGCTGATGGTCAACGGCGGCGACCCGCGCAACTTCCGCGAGGCCGACTCCGAGGCCAAGCCCTTCGCCACGCGCTACTACAACGCCGACATCCACCGCGCGGCGCTGGCCACCCCCGAGCTGCTGCGCTGAGCCCGGCAGCCCCTGCGCCCCGGCCCGGCGGGGTGCCCTAGGTCAGCCGATCGAGGCGCAGCCGCTCGCGCTCGTCGAAGAGCCGCCGGGCGGCGAGCCAGACCGCCGCGAGAGTGCCGAAGCCGGTGCCCACGGTGATCAGGAACATGATCAGGATCTGGTACTTGACCGCCGCCAGCGGCGGCGTGCCGGCGAGGATCTGGCCGGTCATCATCCCCGGCAGGCTGACGATCCCCGCCGCCGCCATGGCGTTGATGATGGGGATCATCCCCGAGCGCGTGGCGTCATAGCGAACGGGCTCGATGGCCGCGGTCCACGGCTCGCCGAGGGCGAGGCGGCCCTCGATGAGCTCGCGCTGCTGCCAGGCGCCGTCGGTGAGCCGATCCACCGACAGGGCGACGCCGTTCATGGTGTTGCCGAGGAGCATGCCGAGCAGCGGGATGGCGTACTGCGGCTGGTACCACGGCTCGGGCTGGACGAGGGCCGCCAGGGCCAGCACGGCGACGCTGAACGACGACAGGAACATCGCCGCGGTCCCCAGGCCGAAGCCCCACAGCCCGGCGAAGCGCCGCTTCTGCCGGGCCATGACCTCGCGGCCGGCGACGAGGAGCATGACGGCGCCCATGAGCGCCACCCAGTAGAGGGTGGCGTGGGCGAAGAGCGTCTCGAGGACCAGGCCGACGAGCAGCAGCTGCACGACGGTGCGCACCCCGGCGATGAGCAGCGAGCGGCCGATCCCCAGCCGGCCGGCCCACGACAGGCCGGCGAGGAGCGCGACCAGGGCGCCGGCGATGCCCAGGTCCAGGGCGGTCAGGTCGATCAGCTGCGGGCTCACGCGAGCGCCTCCGCGGCCTCGGCGACCCCGTCGCGCAGGGCGTAGCGCTGCGCCCCGAGGCGCTCGGCCTGCGCCGGGTCGTGGGTGACCCACACGGCGGCGAGCCCGGCGGCGCGCCGCTCCTCGACCACGCCCTCCACCGCGGCGGTGGTCGCCGCGTCGAGGTTGGCGGTGGGCTCGTCGAGCAGCAGCGCCTTGGGGCCGAGGGCCACGGCCCGGGCCAGGGCGAGGCGGCTGCGCTCGCCGCTGGAGAGGCGCTGCACCGACCACCCCACGACGTCCTCGGCGAAGCCCAGGGCGGCCAGGGTCTGCGGCTCCACGGCCGGGAGGTGGTCGCCAACCCGCTCGGCCCACCAGGCGCTGTCCGCCGGCAGGTAGACGACGAGCCGGCGCCAGCGGTGGGCGGCGAAGGCGCTGCGCGCCTCGCCGTCGAGCCGGAGCTCCCCCTCGCTGGGGTCGAGGTCGGCGATGGCGCGCAGCAGCCGGCTCTTGCCCGAGCCCGAGGGGCCGGCGAGCGCCGCGCACGCCCCCGCCGCCAGGTCCAGGGCGGGCCAGCGGGCCACGGCGCAGCGCAGTCCCCGGATCGACAGCCGGGGAGCGGCGGTCACGGCGCCACGGTGCCCAGCGGGAGGCTGGCGCTGACGCCGGCCGCGAGGTCGGGGCTGGCGTCGTAGACGCCGAGGCCGACGTAGGGGCGCAGGTGGATCTGCTCGATCTGCAGGCCGGCGCCGAGGAGCAGCTCCATGTGGTTGCTCCCGGTGGGGTTCTCGTCGCCGCGCAGCTCGGCGTTCAGGGTGGTCCCGGCATCCAGGGGATAGGCGTAGCCGACGCCCCAGTTGGCGTAGTTCCCGCCGGGGACGTCGGCGTCGTCGCGCACGGTGTAGCCGAGCTCGGCGTAGGCCAGCCCCTCGCCGATGCGCCGCTGCAGGGGCAGGTTGACGTAGAAGTCGAGGCCGTCGTTGGGGTAGGGGTAGAGCTCGTCGTCGCCGCCGAGGCGGGCGCCGAACTCCACGGCGAGCTGCTCGCTGAGGGCGAGCTTGGCGAAGCCGGTAACCCCCTCGAACCCGGACTCGTCGGGCGCCCCGGCGTCGTCGGCGGAGTTGTTGGCGAAGGAGGCGTACGCCCCGTACTCGAAGCCCTCCATGAGGCCGTGGCGAAAGCCCACGGGACCGAGGCGGAAGTTGTCGTAGTCGCCGTCCTCGGGGGCGTTGCCGCGCCCCCCGGCCTCGCGGCCGGTCTCGGCGACGGCGCCGAGGAAGAGCTCGGTCTGGCCGAGGCCGATCACCGAGGCGCGGCTCAGGCCCAGGGGGCGCAGCTCCTGCGCCGAGCCCCGCCCCGCCACCGCCGAGCCCTCCGGCGCCCCCTCCTGAGCCGCCGCGGGGAGCGCCGCGGCGAGGCCGCCGAGGGCCGCTACTGCCAAGCCCAGTCTCTTCTGCATCGCGATCTCCTTGGGGTCGAATCCGTTCTGGCGCACCCCATGATAGCGCTAAAGAAAAGCGGGCGCCGAAGCGCCCGCAAGGCTCCACTGAGGAGACAGAGGAGAGAGGGAGGGTCGAGGCGCCAGGGGCTACTTGGCGCCTGTCAGGTCGGGGTAGGCCTCCATGCCGCACTCGCCGACGTCGAGGCCGTTGACCTCCTCCTCCTCGTCGACGCGGATGCCGAGGGTCCACTTGAGCACCGCCCAGACCAGGAGGCTGGCGAGGAAGACGAAGGCGAAGATCGCCGCGATCCCGGCGAGCTGGCCGCCGATGGTGGCCTCCTCGTTGGAGAGGAGCACGGCGAGCACGCCCCAGACGCCGGCGGTGCCGTGGGCGGAGATGGCCCCCACCGGGTCGTCGAGCTTGAGCCTGTCGAGGGCGACGATGGAGAGGACCACCAGCAGCCCGCCGACGGCCCCGACGACGGCGGCGAGCAGCGGCGACGGCGAGCTCGGCGCCGCGGTGATGGAGACCAGCCCGGCGATGGCGCCGTTGAGGGCCATGGTCAGGTCGGCCTTGCCGAACAGGGCGCGGGCGAGGAGTAGCGCCGCGACCACGCCGGCGGCGGCGGCCAGGTTGGTGTTCATGAAGACCTTGGCCACGGCGTTGGCGGCGTCCGCCGAGGCGACGGAGAGCTCCGAGCCGCCGTTGAAGCCGAACCAGCCGAGCCAGAGGATGAAGGTCCCCAGGGCCGCCAGGGGCATGTTGGTGCCGGGGATGGCGCGGATCTCGCCGCCGGGGCCGTACTTGCCCTTGCGCGGGCCGAGCAGCAGCACGCCGGCGAGGGCCGCGGCGGCGCCGGCCATGTGCACGATCCCCGAGCCGGCGTAGTCGGAGAAGCCGATCTGGTCGAGGAAGCCGCCGCCCCAGCTCCACAGCCCCTGGATGGGGTAGATGAAGCCGGTGAGCACCACGGCGAAGAGGAAGAAGGCCCAGAGCTTCATCCGCTCGGCGACGGCGCCGGAGACGATGGACATGGCCGTGGCCACGAAGACCACCTGGAAGAAGAAGTCCGAGTAGTAGGAGTGGCTGACCTCCCCGGCGCGGGCCATCTCCGCGGTGTACGGCTCCGTGCCCGGCAGGAAGAGGCTGAAGGTCGGCAGGAGGCCGAGGATCCCCCCGTCACTCTCGTACATCAGGTTCCAGCCGATGACCATGTACATGATCACCGCGATGGAGTAGAGCCCGACGTTCTTGGTGAGGATCTCGACGGTGTTCTTGGCCCGGACCAGGCCCGACTCGAGCATGGTGAAGCCCGCGGCCATCCACATGACCAGGGCCCCGGAGATCAGGAAGTAGAAGGTATCGAGGGCGTAGGCGATCTCTACGACGTCTTCCATCTTGGGTTCCTCCGCGATCGGTTTCGGTGGGGCGAGCGCCTAGAGGGCATCCGTGCCGGTATCGCCGGTCCGGATCCGGATGGCCTGCTCGACGTTGTAGACGAAGATCTTGCCGTCGCCGATCTTGCCGCTGTTGGCGGCCTGGGTGATGGCGTCGCAGGCGCGGTCGACGAGGCTGTCGTCGATGACCACCTCGAGCTTGATCTTGGGCAGGAAGTCGACGACGTACTCGGCGCCGCGGTAGAGCTCGGTATGCCCCTTCTGCCGCCCGAACCCCTTCACCTCGGTGACGGTGATACCCTGGACGCCGATGGCGGAGAGGGCCTCGCGGACGTCATCGAGCTTGAAAGGCTTGATGATTGCCGTTACCAATTTCATGAGCATTGTCCTCATAACGCTCGTGGTGCGATCCCAGCAGCGCGCCCCTGCGGCTGTGGTCCATCCAGGGTTTGCACAAGGCGTGCCATAATAGAGAGAACCTGCGCGGACGGCGCACCGCCGGCCGGCCAGGCGCCGCCGCCGGCCGCGGGTGCACCAAAGCGGGGCGATCGCACCACCGCTGCACCTGACGTGTGCAATACGACGAGGATCGGAAGGCCATGATCGACAGCAAGACCATCGACGAGCTGGCGCAGAAGCTCACGGCGAGCCTGCCCCCCGGCGTCCGGGAGTTCCACGACGAGGTGGAGAAGAACATCCGCGCCTCCCTGCAGGCGGGCTTCTCCCGGCTCGACCTGGTGACCCGCGAGGAGTTCGACGCCCAGGCGAAGGTCCTCGCCCGGACCCGGGCGCAGCTCGAGGAGCTCAACCGGCGGGTCGCCGAGCTCGAGCAGGGCGCCGGCGGCACCACGGACTCGGGCACGGGCGCCTCCGCGCACTCGGGCCACCACGGCGGCGGTAGCGGGCCCACCGGCACCGTCTAGGCCCCGCGGCACCGGACCGGGACCGGCGCCTCAGGGAGGAGGCGCCCTGCCAGCAAGCCATCCAAGGAGGGAGCCATGGCGCTAGCCGTCACCCAGGCGCGAGCAGCGCTCGGCGTAGCCGCGCCGCAAGTGCGCGTCGAGGTCCACATCGCCTCGGGGCTGCCGGCCTTCTCGCTGGTCGGCCTCCCCCAGGCCGAGGTCCGCGAGGCGCGGGACCGGGTCCGCAGCGCCATCCTCAACAGCGGCCTCGAGTTCCCCCTCGGCCGCGTCACCGTCAACCTCGCCCCGGCCGACCTGCCCAAGGGGGGCGGGCGCTTCGACCTGGCCATCGCCGTCGGCGTGCTCGCCGCCTCGGGGCAGGCCCGGGGCCGGCTCGAGGGGGTCGAGCTGCT
>NZ_NRSH01000012.1 GCF_016584055.1 Halorhodospira neutriphila | reverse complement strand
GCGGGGGCTAAGCCGAGCCCCGCGGGCCCGCTCGCCCGCGGGGAGCGCGCCGCTGAGGCCGCTAAGGCCCGAACCGGGCCGCCAGGTGGGCGGAGGGCTTGGCCACGACCGCCCCCGTCTCCACGCCCAGGTCGTCGGCGATGACCTCGCACTTGGCCTGGAGCAGGAAGAGCACCGGCGCATCGACCTCGCTCAGGGTCTCGTAGCAGGCCTGGCCCTTGGCGATGATCAGATCCGCGGCGTCGAAGCGCTCCCGGAAGGCCTGCGAGCACAGCTCCAGCGGGGCGCCCATGGCGTCGCAGCCGGTGTCCACGATCTCCGCCACCTGGTGGATCCCCGCCTCCCGGGCCTCCGCCAGGGTGGCGTCGTTGAGCACGGGGCTCGCCTTGACGGCGTAGGTCACCGGGCGGCCCAGGGCCTGGATCAGCACCCGGTCGAACACCGTCTCGCCGGCGTTGTCCGCGAGGTAGAGCACCCGGTCCGCCCGCTCCAGGGCCCGGCGCAGCACCGCCATGCCGTCGATGCCGAAGGGGGCCCCGAGCACCCGCTCGAGGGTGGCGTCCAGGTTGAAGGTCTCGGCGGCGCCGTAGTCGATGATGTTGCCGGTGATGGCGAGGCGCGCCGCCGTCTCCAGGGGATCCGCGGCCTCCTGCATCACCGTCTCCAGGCGCGGCTGCATGGCCAGGGCGGCGGCGGTCGCCTCCCGCTTCGCCTCGCGGTAGGGATCCCGGTCCCCGGTGATCTCGCGCACCCGCCGGTGGATGTGATTCCCCATCTCCGGCGGTGTGGCGTCCCGGGCCAGGGCCTTAAGCTGCTCCAGGGTCTCCAGCAGCACCGTGTGCTGCTGCGCCTCCGACGCCCCGGCCCGGCGCGCGCCGCTCAGGGCCTGGCGCATGAAGCAGGGCCAGCAATCCAAGTAGATCTTCATCACGCTTCGCGAGGGACCGCCCCCTCCGTGACCAGCACGGCTGCGCGGCCCGGCTCGCCTCCTCCTGTCCATGTGGCGGCTAAATCATACCATCCAAGTCCAGGATCCGCGGCCGCGCGCGAGCAGCTCTGGCGCGGAAGAACGGCTCCTACGGACGACTACCGCAGAGGAGACCGTCGCGAGCGCCATCGATTACGCGGAGCAGCAGGACAGCTACGCATTCCTGGTCTACCACCAGGGCAAGCTGGTGGTGGAGCGCTACAGCGCGGGGCATGGCCCAGAGAGCCGCTTCGATAGCAGCTCCATGCACAAGAGCGTCCTGGGCCTGCTGCTGGGAGCAGCGATCGAGGACGGCCATATCGATAGCCTCGACGATCCTATTGGCGACTACCTCCCGGCCTGGTCGGACTTGCCGGTGGTGCGGTGAGCCCCTCGCCGTCGTAGCCCAAGGCGCTAGGCGCCCTCGCCTGGACGTAGATAGAGACGGGACCGCTGTAAGGTGAGAGGGTCAGTCCTCGATCCGGAAGAGGCGATCGAAGTGGACCACCTCCAGGATCCAGCGTACCTCACGGGGGCAGTGGCGCAGGACCACTTCGCCGCTCCCGCCGTCGGCCTCCACCATCCGGCGCAGCGCCAGCAGCATGTCGAGCCCTGAGCTATCGAGGTATGTCACCCCACCCAGATCCACCACGAGGCGCCCCGTCGTCGCCTCCCGTCCTTCGCACGCTCGCTGAAGCTCCTCGCGCAGGGCAGGATCGAGGTGGCCCCGCACGCTCAGCACGAGGCTCCCGCCGCCGTCTTCGTAGCTCGCATGCACCGCCATAGCGCCCCCTCCCTTTGTTAAGGCGCTCTTGATTTAAGTCAAGAGCATACTCCCTGTCCCGGCAATACCCCTAAAGGCATAAGCCTGCTCCTGAAGGAGGCAAGTCAAGAGCGCAGCGCTCCTACGCCACCGTCTTGCCAACAAGCAGCAGACGGAGCCACTGTTTCATCGTGCGTGAACAAGATCGGAGGGCACGATGGCGGAGACAGTCGGATTCGTCGGATTAGGCCACATGGGCGAGCCCATGGCCTGGAACCTCTACCGGGCCGGGTTTAGCCTCGGCGTCTACAACCGGACGCCCGAGCGGGCCGCGCCGTTCCGCGACAGCGGCATCCCGGCCTACGCCACGCCCGCGGAGCTGGCCGCGGCGAGCAGCGCAGTCCTCATCATGGTCACCGACTCCCCCGCACTGCAGGCGGTTGTCGAGGGCGAGAGCGGCCTACTCGAGGGCCTGCGCGACGGGACCCTCGTGATCAACATGAGCACCGTCTCCCACGAGGCGACGTGCGCCGCGGCCCGCGCCGTCGAGGCGAGTGGCGGGCAGTTTGTCGACGCCCCGGTCTCGGGGACCCGCAAGCCCGCCGAGGACGCTGCGCTGACCATCCTGGCGGGCAGCGAGGCGGAGGCGCTTGAGCGGGCTCGCCCCCTGCTCGATGCCCTGGGGCGAGCGACCATCCACTGCGGATCAGTCGGGACCGGGACGGATACCAAGCACGCCATCAACCTGCTGCTCGGCACCATGATGCAGGGCTTCAGCGAGGCCCTCGCCTTCAGCCAGCACCGCGGCCTCAACCTGGACACGGTGATCGAGGCCATCCAGACCGGCGCCACCAGCTCGCCCCTCTATCAGCTCAAGGGCGCCGCCATCCGGGCGGACGACTACCGCAAGCAGTTCCCGGTCGAGCTACTGCTCAAGGACCTCGACCTGATCCTGGACGCAGGACGGCAGGCGGGCGTCTATCTGCCGGCGGCCGCGACCGTTCGCGAGGCGGCCAGCGGCGCCAACGCCGCCGGCTACGGCGAGCAGGACATGGCCGCCCTGCTCAAGTGGCTGGAGACCGCCTCGGGACGCCGCTCAGAGTCTTAGTGATACCGCTGCGAGCCTCCAGAGCCCGACCCGCCTGTCTGGCGGCCGGCCCACTGCAGGGGCGGCGGCAGCTCCGCTTCGTCCTCCTCCTCGGCGGATTCCGCCTCGCCGCCGTCGGGGAACAGGTCCTCGAGCCAGTCGGCCCGCGCCAGGGCATCCTCGTGGGGGCGCAGCGCCCGGCGGATCTCGGCCAGGGGCACATCGGCCTGCGCGCCGAAGGCCCGCAGCAACAGCGCCGCGCTATCCCCCGAGACGTCCGCCTGGAGCGAGAACACCTCGCCGCGATACTCGCGCTCGAGGTGCGCCATCAGCTGGTGGAAGGCGGCCAGGTCCTCGGCCTGGGAGAGCCCCTCCTCGAGGGCGCTGTAGAACGGCTGCGGCACCAGCGCCAGGGTCCCCTCGCGCTCGGCGTCCTCGACGCCGAGCCAGGCGTCGAGCGGCTCCGCGAAGGCGCGGGTCCAAGCGAGCTCCGCCGCCTCGAGTCCGTCCTCGTCCGCGACGTCCGTGAAGAAGTCGCTCGCCAGCGGCGCCGGCCCGAGGCGCAGGCCCAGCGCCAGGCGCACGCCATAGTCGGGGCCGGCGGGCGCCTCGCTGCTGAGCAGCTGATCGAAGCGCGCCTCGGCCTGCTCGCCCTCCGCCAGGGCCAGCAGGGCCTGGGTGAGCCGCCGCACCTGCAGCCAATCCAGCCCGTAGACCGCCTCCGGCGGGAGCAGCGCGGAGGCGAGCACGATGGACTCGCCCTCGCCGATGGCGCCGCAGCGCCGGAAGCTCTCGGTGAGCGCCTGCATGGACGCCTCGGGCGGCGCCAGCGGCTCACCGTCCGCCGGCAGCGCCTCGGGGCGGCGGATCACCAGGGGGGCGATGAAGAGCTCGGCCTCGCCGGGCATCGGCTCGCCGTCGTCCCCCGCCAGGGGGACCGGCTCCTGGCAGCTGAGCCGCCCGATCCAGGCGCGCAGGTCCTCGAGCTCCGCCCAGCGCCACTGCGCGGCCAGCCGCCCGAGGGCTTCGTGCAGCGGCCGTGTGCGGCCGCGGTGCAGGCAGCGCTCGAGGCGCTCCTCGAGCGCCCCGGCCCACTGCTGCTGCGCCTCCGCGCTGGCCTGGGGGTCCTCGATCTGGCGGATCAGGGTCTCGATGGCCCGGGCCTCCTCGCCCGTGCCGGCGGCGGCGCCTTGGGTGCCCTTGGCGCGCTTGCGGGAGCGGCTCATGGCGGCCTCCTGCTCGTCTTGGGGGTGCTTCCCCCCAGGATGCCCGCGCCGGCCTCGCCGCTCTAGCCCGGGAGGGCCGCCGCAGCTACTCGAGCTGCCGCACCTTCGACGTGGTATCAGACCCTCACGCGAGCGCTTTTCGATCCGGCGCTACCGGCCGTACTCGTCCTTGCGGCCGAGGTTGAACAGAGCCATACCGCGACCTTGACCTTCCCGATCCTGGGGCTCCTCGAAGCCTTGTTGGCGCTTCCCTCCTTCATACCACCTTGCCAACGAGCGGCAAGCCGAGCCACCGTTTCATCGTGTGTAGCAAGATCAGAGGGCACGATGCTAAAGGGGCTGGAGACCGCCTCGGGGACGCCGCTGCCATGAGCAAGGAGAGCCTGGACACGTTCGCCGGCTGGCGGGCACGCGCCCGCCTCGTCCGGCCGGACGCCCGGCCGTCGGGCTGGACCGGACAGGAAGGTGAGCCGGAGCCGCTGTATCGGCAGGCGGATACGGTGCCTATCGAGTCGGAGGCGGACCTGGACGCCACCAGCGCTGCCCCGGCGCAGAGCCGCTACCCCGGCGTGTACGACTACGGGAGTGCCGCAGGGCCTAAGCGGAGGAAACGCTAGCTCGGCGGCCGGGCATTGCGGGTCCTCCCCACCGCGGCAGGGGCCTCCTGGGCCGCGAGCACGGCCGTCCTGAAAAGCGGATCCGCCGAGTGCTCGGTATAGCCGCGGCGCAACTGGGCGCGGTAGTAATGCGCCACGCGGCGCTGGGCGCTCTCGAGATCGGCGAAGACCTCGACGCGGTACTGCCCTCTGCCCCGGCTCCCGAGCCGCCCCCAGCGGCGCACCAGCCGCACGGGGGCGAAGAGATCGCGCTCCAGGGTGAGCGTGTAGAAGCGCCGAATCCCGCGCGCGGGCTCAATGCGCACCAGCTCCAGGGTCCACTCAGGATAGCCAGTAGCCATCACCGCACGCCCCACGAAGTCGGGGCTGTCCCGGGGCGATGGGCGCCGGCAGCTTAGCCCCTTCGCTGCCTTGGCCGAAGGTCCGCGGTGCCATCTATCAGCGCACTCCAGTGCCGATCCTTTTTCCGCTAAGTGCCACTGCACCGTCTCCAGCGCCTCCAGGGCGCGCTCGACGCTGTAGGCGGAGCCCTTGACCTTGAGATACATGCGCAGGACGCGGTAGAGGACCAGGGCAAGGACGAAGACTGTTGCGCTTGATTCTTGAGACCAGCCACTAACCCACGCTTCAACTTTCCAGATCCGCGACCTATAGAAGCGGCCAAAAAACCGGCCATAGCGCCGGCCACAAACATGGTATGCATTTTCTTAAATTCCTGATACCATTGAGTCCATGGATGATAGCGAGGCGGACAACAAACCGGCCAAAGAAGCGGCAGAAGACCGGGGTGAGCGGGTTGCGCTCATGGAGCCGGTGCTGATCGGTGAAAGCTCCCGACATCGCGGCGAGATTTCGGATCTCGTGGTCGAGCTGGCGAGCCGGGCGGCCGGGTTTCGGCGCAGCCTGCCCGAAGGATTGACCGCCGCGCTCGCCAATCTGGTGCGGGCGATGAACTGCTACTACAGCAATCTCATCGAAGGCCACGATACCCACCCGGTGGATATCGAACGCGCGCTCAAGGATGACTATAGCGCGGACAAGCGCAAGCGCAATCTCCAGCTTGAGGCAAAGGCGCATATCACCGTACAG
Organism: Halorhodospira neutriphila; assembly: GCF_016584055.1. GTDB lineage: Bacteria > Pseudomonadota > Gammaproteobacteria > Nitrococcales > Halorhodospiraceae > Halorhodospira > Halorhodospira neutriphila. The sequence continues at coordinate 21,403 of NZ_NRSH01000012.1, read as the reverse complement.
GAATGGATCGACGCCGGCGGCTTTGCGGGGCGCTCGGTATCCGCGGACGGCCTGCGCGAGATGCATCGGCGGTTCTGCGAACTACTTCCCGATGATCTGCTCTGGATTCAGCACCCCAGCACCCACGAATGGATGCCGGTAAAGCCGGGGGAGCTGCGCGCGCATGACGTCCAGATCGGCCGGCACGTGCCGGTCAGTCCCGGCGCGCTGCCGCGCTTTCTCGAACGCTTTGAAAGCGCCTATGGCAGGCTTGGGCGCACAGAAGGCATCATGGCGGCCGCCTGCGGGCATCATCGTCTGCTCTGGATACACCCGTTTCTAGACGGCAATGGCCGCGTCGCCCGACTGATGTCGCATGCTATCCTGATCGACCGGCTCGACACAGGCGGGATCTGGTCGGTCGCCCGTGGTCTGGCGCGCAACGAGAGCGAGTACAAGTCAAAGCTCATGGCCTGCGATCTTGAGCGGCGCAATGACCTCGATGGGCGCGGCCATCTGAGCGAGGAGACCCTCGCGGACTTCACGAAATTCTTCCTTCGGATCTGCATCGACCAGGTCGACTTCATGGAGCGGCTGATGCAGCCCGACCGGCTGCGTGAGCGTCTGCTGATGTGGGCGGAAGAAGAGATGCGGGCGGACGCGCTGCCGCCCAAGTCGAATAACGTCTTAGAAGCGCTGCTCTATCGGGGCGAATTGCCGCGCGGCGATGTCGCCGGCTTGCTGGGCGTTAGCGAACGGCAGGCACGGCGTATAACCTCCGCCTTGATCAACAGCGGCATTGTCACCTCCAAAAGCAGCCGTGCACCGCTCTACCTCGCGTTTCCAGCACGCCTCGCCACGCGGCTTATGCCGGGGCTTTTCCCCGAGATGCCGCACGATTCCAACACATAGCCGGAGGCTGCTGGTGCCCTGGGGGAAGAAGGACCGCAACTACTTGACTATGCTTCATCTCGCCCACGCCCTGATCACCTTCCGGCAAGCGGCAGCGGGGTTATTCCGGATAGGCACTAAGACCAGCAATCAAAATCGCCGCGGACAACGGGATCAGCGCCCCGGCTGAGTCCATCGCGATCAGGGTCAGCGACCCGATTACGCACCACAGGGTGGGAATGAGCAAGCTGAGCCACAGCGCGAGGCCGCGCAGCAGGACCAGCAGCACGCCGAGGGTGGCGATTGCCGTGGGGTCGGGGTGCAGGCCATAGGCCTCGGCGTGGCCCCATCCCGGGCCGATCGCTGCGGCGATGAGCGGATAGCCGAGCAAGGAGACCACCGCGACGGTCGCGCCGCCCCAGGCCGAAAGCCCCGGGGGATGCCTTTGCACGCTGATGGATCCGGCGAGAAACGCCACGGCCAGCAACACAGCCGCCTGGGCGACAAACCCCCAGCCAAACCAGGGGGCGGCCCAGTTCAGCTCGGCGTAATAGGTCAGGTGGAAGATGATCCCGCTCGTCAGCCACGCGGGGGCAAGCAGGGCCAGGGCAGTGCGCCCATAACCACGAAACCCGAGCAGCAAGGCGAGCAGGCCGATGAAAACCGCAACGAGGTGCAGCGGCCAGAAGGTCTCGTTGATGCGCTCCAGCAAACGCTGGTAGATCTCCGGCGTGAACGGGATGAAGCCCTCGAGGCGGTAGGTCTGCCAGTCGCCCATCACGCGGTTACAGCGACGCGATGTGGCGGACCATGCGCTCCCGCATTGCCTGCGTCGGCATGGGTCCCTGGCCGGCGCGCATGTTCTCGATGACGTGCGCCACCTGGGTCGTTGCCGGGATGGCGCAGGTCAGCGCCGGATGGCTGACAATGAACTTGAGCAGGAAGTCGGCCCAGGTGCGGCAGTCGAATGCCTCCGCAGCCCATCCAGGGACTTCATGGCGGCGCTGGAGGCCCTTGATCAGCCGGCCACCGGCGTAGGGGCGATTGGCGATCACGGCGATACCTCGCTCCTGCGCCAGCGGCAGCAGGCGCTCTGCCGCCTGGCGGTGGGTGATGTTGTAGGTCAGTTGCACGAAGTCGATATCGTGCTCCTGCATGACGCGCTCGAGCTGGTCGTGCCGGCGGCCGTGCGAGGTGGTGATGCCGACGTGGCCGATTTCGCCGTCAGCCCTCATCTGCTTGAGGACGTCCAGATGCTCGCGCCAGTCGGCGAGGTTGTGGACCTGGACCAGATCGAAGCGGTCAACGCCCCAGCGGCTGGACAGATCGGCAACCTGCTCGCGCGTGCTGCCGCCAGCCGGGCTCCAGACCTTCTCGGCCGCGAAGAGGGAGTCCGGCTTGCCCAGCTTGTCGAGTGCATAGCCCATGACGTCGGGCGCGGAGCCGTACATCGGTGAGGAGTCGACCAGGCCGCCGCCGTGCTCGAAGAAGGCACGCACGACCTCCGTACGTGCGTCGAGCAGCTGCGGATCGCTGCCGACGTTGAACGTCTGCCAGGTACCCAGGCCGATGACCGGCAGAGACCCGCCCCCGGGGAGGGACTTGCGGAGCAGGTCGCTGGGGTTGGCCCAGGACAGATGCGGCGCCAGCCAGGCACCGGCAATGCCGGCACCCAGGCGTTTCAAGGCGGCTCGGCGCGAGTAACGAGGGCTCATGGCGACCTCACTCGGGGAAGGGCCCGATTCAATAGTTAGACCGTCTCCACGTTGGCTGGGCAAGACCACTTCGAGGTGGGGTTCTCCAACGACGCCTTCACTTTCGATAGTATCCACGATATAGGATACAGGTTCCTAGCGCCGCGAATTCGGAGAGCAGGCCCCACCACAGGCCGCGAGCATGGAGGCCGCATGGGCGAGGAGCCGCTGCGCACCCGCTTCGCTTACCTCAAGACGGGGATCTATCAAGCTGCCCTCGAGGCGGATGCCCCTTTCCTCGACGCCAATCCCGCCCTCGCAGCGCTCTGCGGGCTGGCGTCGGTCGACGAGCTGCTCGCCTACGCGCCGCGGGACTTCGGCCTCGGGCACGAGGAGATGGCCGCGGCGGAGCCCGGGGCGGTCCAGGAGCGCACGCGCTGGCTGGACGCCGCCGACGGCCACGCCCAATGGGTCACGCAGCGCGTCCAGCGCCGGGAGATCCCCGGCTACGGCCCCTTCCTGGAGGGGGCGATCGAGCCGATGGCGGCGCCCACGGCGCCGGAGCGCGGCCGTGAGCAGGCGCGCCTTGAGGAGGCGCAGCGGCTCGCCCGGGTCGGCCACTGGGTCTCCTACCCGCCGGAGGGCAACCGGGCCCGGGGCGCCTTGTGGTGGTCGCGGGTCACCTACGAGATCTTCGGCCGCGACCCGAAGCGCTTCACCCCGTGCATCGCGGACTTCTACGAGGCCATCCACCCCGCAGACCGCCCCTACGTCGAGCGGCAGCGGCGCCACGTCGAGCAGGCCGGAACCATAGAGCTCGAGCACCGCATTGTGCGCCCCGACGGCGAGATCCGGTGGGTGCAGCAGCACAAGTACGCCGAGTATCACGACGACGGAACCCTCTGGTGCCTTTTCGGCACGGTGCAGGACATCACCGAGCGGCGCCGTGCCGAGGAGGCCCTGCGCGAGAGCGAGGCACGCTTCTGGCTCATGGCCGAGAGCCTTGAGGAGGTCTTCTGGCTCTGCGACGGCGAGGCCCAGGTCTTCTACGTCAACGGCGCCTACGAGCGTCTCTGGGGCCAAAGTGCCAAACGCCTCTACGCCGACCCTTTTAGCTTCCTCGAGGCCGTCCACCCCGAGGACCGCGAGCCGCTGCGCGAGCGGATAACGCAGTACCACCAGGGGAGCCCTGAACTTGAGGAAACCTTCCGCCTGCTCCAGCCCGAGGGGCAGGTACGGTGGATCCGAATGCGATCCCGCTCCGTCTGCGACCCACAGACCCAGCTGGTGCGCCGGGTAGGCATTGCCTACGATGTCACCGAATACAAGGAACTCCAGCACAGCCTCGAGGCGGCCTTGAACGCCAAGTCCAAGTTCCTGGACAGCGTCAGCCACGACCTGCGGACGCCGCTCAACGCCGTGCTGGGCTTTACTGAGCTGCTGGCCGACTCCGCCCTCGATCCGCAGCAGCGCCACTACGTCGGGCTCTGCCGGACGGCCGGCAAGCGCCTGCTGGGGCTCATCGACACGCTGCTCGACCTCTCGAAGCTTCAAGCCGGGCGAGTGAGCCTCCAAGCGGAGACCTTTGAGCTCCCCGCCTTCCTCGCCGAGCAGCTTGAGATCCTCCGCCACCAGGCCGAGCAGCGCAGCGTCGAGCTGACCGGGCGGATCGATGAGCAGACACTGCCGCGCTGGGTGCATACCGATGCAACGCGCCTGGCCCAGGTGCTGTTCAATCTGGCCACCAACGCCATCAAGTTCACGGAGGCCAACCCCGTGCGGGTCGAGGCCGACGCCGACAGGGCGGGCCGGCTGCGGCTGCGCGTCCACGACCATGGCCCCGGCATCGCCGCCGCGGACCAGGCCACGATCTTCGAGGCCTTCAGCCGCGACGCGGGGCACCAGGATACCGACGGCAGCGGGCTGGGCCTGGCGATCGCCCGGGAGCTGGCCCGGCTGCTCGGCGGCGAGCTCACCGTCGACAGCGCGCCCGGCCAGGGGGCGACCTTCACCTTCATGGTGGCGCTGGAGACGGCGCCGGGGCCGCCGCCGAGCGCGGCCGAGGAGCCTCCTGCACGCGCGGCGGAGGATCCGCAAAAGGCGCCGCCCCGGGTGCTCGCCGTCGAGGATGAGCCCACCAACGCCCTGATGCTCCGCGCCCTGCTCGAGCAGCGCGGGTGCACCGTCCTGACCGCCGAGGACGGCGCCGAGGCGCTCGCCGCGTGGCGCCGGGAGCGGCCCGGGCTGGTGCTCCTCGACCTCCAGCTCCCGGGGCTCAGCGGCGAGGAGGTGGCCGAGGCGATCCGCCGCGAGGAGGCGCAGCACGGCGAGCCGCGGACCCCGATCGCCGCACTAACGGCGCACACCACGGAGGAGGCGCGGGCGCGGTGCTACCGCGCCGGCTGCGATACGTATCTGAGCAAGCCCGTGGATCGGGAGGCGCTCGAGCGGCTCCTGCAGCAAGCGCCGAGAGGTAGCGAATCAGCTCACGACTGAAGACTACTGTGAATAGCCCATCGAGTGCGGCGAGATCTTGAATAAATCGATATCAAACTCGAATGGCAGATATAAGCCCAACTGCCCGAGCAAAAGGTAGATCCTCGTCTCTGTGCCAAGTAGATAAGCCATAATATACATACCTACATATATTAAATAATAAAAAGCTGGCAGGATGTTCTAGTCAAGACCAAAAATCCTATAGACTAGCGCCCCCTATTTCCGCTTTTGGCGGTCAGCCTTGCGGTCCTTCTTCTGTTGCTTGCGTTTCTGCTTTTTCTTTTTGGGGTCTTTACTCGCGGGCTTGGGGCTCAAGCGGCCAGTAGGTTCGACTCCACCGAACAGGGGCGGAAGATCCTCCGAGACGAACACACCGCCGCCCGACCCGTCGTCTCCTTCCGGCTCATCCCAGAAGCCTGGCTGGAAGCTAGCCCAATTCGCCAGGTGGCTGTGCACATCATCGGGAAAGTGCCGCTTGGCCCACTTCCGGCCCTCGGCAAGAACGGCCTCACGATCACAGTTGAAGGTACTATCGATCTCGCTTTCCGGCACGACCCAGGGGTCGATATACTCCTCGTGTATCCGGCGGCGCAGTAGATGGACGTACTCCGTGGCGTAAAGGGAGAGGAGATTCGTCAACAAGGACACCCATACAGGATCGCCCAGCTCCGCGAAGTCGTCGTCCGCTAGCCACTCCCCCAAGGTCGCCTTGGTCGCCTCTACATCCAGTTCCCCTAGTAGGGCGGCCTCGGTCAAGGCCGCTACGGCAGCCCCCCTGCCGTGGCCATAGGCGTTTCGATCCTTCGCCACCTCCTGGATGGCCGTGGTATCGCCTCCGCTGGTACGCCACAGCGCCATGGGCAATAGCTCGGTGATAGCGTCGCCGAGGAGCGGCTCCGCCAACGCTTCCGGCAAGGTCGCCAAGGCAACCACATGGGGATGGGCCCGGGTCTCACGGAAATGCGGCAAAAGAATCAAGGTATACAAAAGGGTGGGACCCTGGTCCTCGAGGGCTAGCCATCTCTGGGGATCGCTCGCGATGGATTGGTCCTTTCGCGGATCGTGTGGGTGACAGCCGGTTACCGCGGGGGTAGTAGGTGCCTATCCGAATAACCCTAGATTCTCCTAGTACGCTCGGGGAATATGAGCTCCATATACCCGGCCATGTTCCATCTTACCTACGCTCTGAACGCTTTCCGGAAGGCGGTAGCGGGGTTATTCGGATAGGCACTTAGCCCTCTTTTGTGCCTACAGGGAACACTTTACTACGCCTGTGTTGCCCGTCAGGCACTAAAGAGCCATACAAGTACACGGGGAAAGGGGCTTTGATCAGGTTCCGACTGCGGGAAAGGATCTCGGACCGAGAGTTCGAGCTAGGGCGCCGGATAACCTTGAGCGAGATCGCCACGGAGACAGGGATCAATAGGACCGTGCTGTCCAAGATGTCTGGCCCACGGGGCTACAACACCACGACCGATGTCCTGGAGCGGCTATGCCGCTACTTCGGCTGCCAGGCGGGAGACCTTGTGGAGTACGTGCCGGACGACCCGGAGGCCTCGGAAGAGGACGAGGGCCCTTCTTAAGGTGGTGCTCACGGTTTCAGTCGCCCTAGCCGTCCGGCCTAAGGCCCAGGGCTCAGCTCGGGCCCACTTTGGGCCCCAGATGGGCCCAAACCCACTAAAAGAAAGGTTTTTGGGGGCTGCGTGCCCCGGACCACCCCCTTTGCCCCTATGCCTACGCAGCGCTCAGGGCAACAAAAGGATCCTTTAAGTTCAGATAGTTGCACGATCTGTTGACATGAGTCCGGGAGCCTGTAGAATGCCCAAGCGTAGTCAACAGGCGCGTAGCTCAGCTGGTTAGAGCGCCACCTTGACATGGTGGAGGTCGGTGGTTCGAGTCCACTCGCGCCTACCAGATTCCGCACCGAGCGCACCCAATGGCGCCGGGCCGTCCCCCGCGGCCCGGCGCCATTGGTTTTCATACATGTGGCCCCTCGTATCGGCCACCACTGTCGGAGGCACCGCATGCCCGCTATTACCCTCCCCGACGGCTCCGTCAAGCACTTCGAGCAGCCCGTCACCCTCCGCGAGGTCGCCGAGTCCATCGGCCGCAAGCTCGCCCGCGACGCCGTCGCCGGGCGCATCGACGGCGAGCTGGTGGACCTGAGCTGCACCGTCGACCACGACGCCGCCGTCGAGCTCATCACCGCCAACGACCCGGAGGGCCTCGACGTCATCCGCCACTCCGCCGCCCACCTCATGGCGCAGGCGGTCAAGCAGCTCCACCCGGAGCTGCAGGTGACCATCGGCCCGACGGTGGAGAACGGCTTCTACTACGACTTCGCCGGCGAGACGACGCTCTCCGAGGACGAGCTCGAGACCATCGAGCAGCGCATGAGCGAGCTCGCCGAGGCCGACCAGCCCATCGAGCGCGAGGTCTGGGACCGCGAGGCGGCGAAGCGCTTCTTCCGCGAGCGGGGCGAGACGTATAAGCCCGAGATCATCGACGAGCTGCCCGCCGGCGAGACCGTCAGCGTCTACCGCCAGGGCGACTTCGTCGACCTGTGCCGCGGCCCCCACGTGCCGAGCACCGGCAAGCTCAAGGCCTTCAAGCTGACCAAGGTCGCCGGCGCCTACTGGCGCGGCGACCCGAGCAACGAGCAGCTCCAGCGCCTCTACGGCACCGCCTGGCCGGACCGCAAGCAGCTGCAGGCCTACCTCAAGCGCCTCGAGGAGGCCGAGCGGCGCGACCACCGCCGGCTCGGCCGCAACCTGGCGCTCTTCCACGTCCAGGAGGAGGCGCCGGGGATGGTCTTCTGGCACCCCCGGGGCTGGCGGCTCTACCTGGAGGTCGAGGGCTACATCCGCGAGCTCATGCGCGAGCACGGCTACCAGGAGATCCGCACGCCGCTGCTCGTCGACCGCAGCCTCTGGGAGCGCTCCGGGCACTGGGCGATGTTCTCCGAGAACATGTTCACCACCGAGTCGGAGTCGCGCGACTACGCGGTCAAGCCCATGAACTGCCCCTGCCACGTCGAGGTCTTCAAGCAGGGGCTCAAGAGCTACCGCGACCTGCCGCTGCGCCTGGCGGAGTTCGGCGCCTGCCACCGCAACGAGCCCTCGGGCACGCTCCACGGGCTCATGCGGGTGCGCGGCTTCACCCAGGACGACGCCCACATCTTCTGCACCGAGGAGCAGATCCAGCAGGAGGTCGGGGCCTTCATCGACTCGGTCTACACCGCCTACCGCGACTTCGGCTTCGACGACATCGTCATCGCCCTGTCCACCCGCCCCGAGGAGCGGGTCGGCGACGACGCCGTCTGGGACAAGGCCGAGGCGGCCCTCGCCCAGGCCCTCGAGGGCCACGGCCTGGCGTACACGCTCCAGCCCGGCGAGGGGGCCTTCTACGGGCCGAAGATCGAGTTCTCGCTGCGCGACTGCCTCGAGCGGGTCTGGCAGCTCGGCACCATCCAGGTCGACTTCTCCATGCCCGGGCGGCTCGGGGCGCAGTTCGTCGACGAGGACGGCGAGCGGCGCACGCCGGTGATGCTCCACCGGGCGATCCTCGGCTCGCTGGAGCGGTTCATCGGCATCCTCATCGAGCACTACGGCGGGGCGATGCCGCCGTGGCTGGCGCCGGTGCAGGCGGTCGTGCTCAATATCACCGACCGCCAGGCCGACTACGCCCGCGAGGTCGAGCAGGCGCTCAAGGAGCGCGGCTTCCGTGCCGAGGCCGACTTGAGGAACGAGAAGATCGGCTATAAAATCCGCGAGCATACGCTGTTGAAGGTCCCCTACATGGTTGTCATCGGGGACCGGGAGCTAGACTCGGGTACGGTAGCCGTGCGCCAGCGCGACGGTACGGACCTGGGCTCCATGAGCCTCGAGGATCTGGCGACGCGCCTGCACGGCGATATCTCGCGTCGTGGCCGCAATACGGAGGATTAAAGGATCGCAACCAGAGCCAAGCGCGGTCAGCGCGGCGGCAACGAGCGCCGCCTCAACGAGCAGATTACGGCGCCGCAAGTCCGGCTGATTGGCAGCGACGGCGAGCAGGTCGGGATCGTCTCCTTCGAGGACGCCCTCGCCCGCGCCGAAGAGCAGAACCTCGACCTCGTCGAGATCGACGGCAACGCCGATCCGCCGGTCTGCCGGGCGATGGACTACGGCAAGTTCAAGTTCGAGCAGAGCAAGAAGCAGCAGGCGGCGCGCAAGAAGCAAAAGCAGATCCAGGTCAAGGAGGTCAAGTTCCGCCCGGGCACCGACGAGGGCGACTTCCAGGTCAAGCTCCGCAACCTGCGCCGCTTCCTCGAGGAGGGTGACAAGGCGAAGGTCACCATCCGCTTCCGCGGCCGGGAGATGGCGCACCAGGAGCTCGGCAAGCAGCTGCTCGATCGGCTCGAGGAGGAGCTCGGCGATATTGCGACCGTCGACCAGCGCCCGCGCATGGAGGGGCGGTTGATGGTCATGATGATGAGCCCGCGCAAGAGCGGGAAATAGCCCAGAGAATCTGTAGCGGCGGGCGCGTTCCGCTCCCAGGGCGGCGCGCTCGCTTCTTTTTGTGATCAGGGAGGCCGACGATGCCCAAGCTCAAGAGCAAGCGCGGCGCGGCGAAGCGCTTCAACGTGAGGCCCTCGGGGCGGCGGATTGTCCGCGCCCGCTCGAACCACAGCCACATCCTCACCAAGAAGGACCCGCAGCGGAAGCGCCGCCTGCAATCCCTTACCGAGGTCCACGACAGCGATGCGCCGATGGTCAAGCGCATGCTGGCCAAGTAAGCACGGGAGCGATCCATGGCACGAGTCAAGCGGGGCGTAACCAACCGCGCCAAGCACAAGAAGGTCCTCAAGGAGGCCAAGGGCTACTACGGGATGCGGCGCAAGTCGTTCCGCATCGCCCGGCAGCAGGTGATCAAGTCCGGCCAGTACGCCTACCGTGACCGCCGGCAGCGCAAGCGCGAGTTCCGCCGCCTGTGGATCCAGCGCATCAACGCGGCCGCCCGGCAGAACGGCCTGTCGTACAGCAGCATGATGAACGGCCTGCGCCACGCCGGCATCGAGGTCGACCGCAAGCAGCTCGCCGACCTCGCCGTCCACGAGCCGCAGTCCTTCGCGGCCCTCGCCGAGCAGGCCCAGGGCGCCCTCCGCGGCTGAGGGCTGCCCGCCGAGGCATGGCCGCCGACTACCAGGACGAGCTCAACGCCCTCGCCGAGGAGGCGGAGGCCGCGGTCGCGGCGGCCTCCGATCTCGCGGCGCTCGACGGCGTCCGGGTCGCGTACCTCGGCAAGAAGGGGAAGCTGACGGCGCTGCTCAAGGGCCTCGGCCAGCTCCCCGCCGAGCAGCGCCCGGAGGCGGGGGCCGCCATCAACGCGGCCAAGGAGCGCCTCGCCGAGCGGCTCGAGGCGCGCCGCGCCGAGCTCGAGCGCGCCGAGCTCGAGCAGCGCCTCGCCGCCGAGCGCATCGACGTCACCCTCCCCGGCCGCGGCCAGGCGCGCGGCGCCCGGCACCCGGTCACGCGCACCCTCGAGCGGATCGCCGCGATCTTCGCCGGCGCCGGCTTCCAGAGCGCCGACGGCCCCGAGGTCGAGGACGACCGGCACAACTTCGAGGCGCTCAACATCCCCGCCCACCACCCGGCGCGGGCGATGCACGACACCTTCTACTTCGACGCCACGCGGCTGCTGCGCACCCACACCTCGCCGGTGCAGATCCGCGTCATGGAGCGCGACGGCGTGCCCATCCGGGTCATCGCCCCGGGGCGGGTCTACCGCTGCGACTCGGACCTGACCCACACGCCGATGTTCCACCAGGTCGAGGGGCTGCTCGTCGACCGCCAGGTGAGCCTCGCCGACCTCAAGGGCGTGCTCCACGAGTTCCTCAACGCCTTCTTCGAGCGCCCGGTGGCCGTGCGCTTCCGGCCCTCGTACTTCCCCTTCACGGAGCCGTCGGCGGAGGTCGACGTCGAGTGCGTCATCTGCGGCGGCGAGGGCTGCCGCGTCTGCAAGCAGTCGGGCTGGCTCGAGGTCCTCGGCTGCGGCATGGTCCACCCGGCCGTCTTCGAGCACGCCGGCATCGACCCCGAGCAGTGGAGCGGCTACGCCTTCGGCATGGGGGTCGAGCGCCTCGCCATGCTCCGCTACGGGGTCGACGACCTGCGGCTGTTCTTCGACAACGACCTGCGCTTCCTCGGCCAATTCCGGTGAGCACATGCGTGTAAGTGAGCAGTGGCTGCGCGAGTGGGTCGACCCGCAGCTCTCCACGGCGGAGCTAGCGGAGGCGCTGACCATGGCCGGCCTCGAGGTGGACGCCGTCGAGCCGGCGGCCCCGCCCTTCCACGGCGTGGTGGTCGGCGAGATCGAGGCGTGCCGGCCGCACCCGGAGGCCGATCAGCTCCAGGTCTGCCGGGTCCGCGCCGGCGGCGAGCCGCTCGAGGTGGTCTGCGGCGCCCCCAACGCCCGGCCCGGCCTGCGCGCGCCCCTCGCTGGCGATGGCGCCGAGCTGCCCGGCGGCCAGCGCGTGAGCGCCACGGAGCTGCGCGGCGTGCGCTCGGCGGGGATGCTCTGCTCGGCCGCCGAGCTCGGCCTCGACGAGGACGCCGCCGGGCTGCTCGAGCTCCCCGGCGATCTCCCCCTCGGTGCCGACCTGCGCGCGGCGCTCGACCTCGACGACACGGTCCTCGAGATCGAGCTGACCCCCAACCGGGCGGACTGCCTGGGCATGGTCGGGGTGGCCCGCGACGTGGCGGCCATCACCGGGGCCGCCTTCACGCCGCCGCAGCCGCCGGCGGTGCCCCCCGCCGGCGATGAGACGGTCCCCGTCGAGCTCCACGCCCCCACCGACGGCCCGCGCTACTGCGGCCGGGTCATCCGCGGCGTCGACCCCCAGGCCCCCAGCCCCCTGTGGCTGCGCGAGCGCCTGCGCCGGGCCGGCATCCGCAGCGTCTCGGCGCTCGTCGACATCACCAACTACGTCCTCCTCGAGCACGGCCAGCCGCTGCACGCCTTCGACCTCGCCCGCCTCGCCCCGCCGATCGCCGTGCGCCACGCGGCCAGCGGCGAGGCCCTGACCCTGCTCGGCGGCGAGCGCATCGAGCTCGACAGCGATGTGCTCGTCATCGCCGATCGCAGCGGCCCCGTGGCCCTCGCCGGGATCATGGGCGGGGCGGAGACCGCCGTCGGCGAGGCGACCACCGACGTCTTCCTCGAGTCGGCCTTCTTCGCCCCGGCGGCCATCGCCGGCCGGGCGCGGCGCTACGGCCTGCACACCGACGCCTCCCACCGCTACGAGCGGGGCGTCGACTTCGAGGCGGCGCGGCGCGCCAGCGAGCGCGCCACGGCGCTGATCCTCGAGATCTGCGGCGGCACGCCGGGGCCGCTGGCCGAGGCGGTGGAGCCGAGCGCCCTGCCCGAGCGCCCCGCCGTGGAGCTGCGCCGCCGGCGCCTCGAGGGGCTGCTCGGCTGGACGCCCAACGGCGAGCAGGTCGCCGCCATGCTCGAGCGCCTCGGCACCCGCCCCGAGGCCACGGCCGAGGGGTGGCGGGTCCAGCCGCCGAGCTGGCGCTTCGACCTCGAGCGGGAGGTGGACCTCGTCGAGGAGGTCGCCCGGCTCTACGGCTACGACGCCCTGCCCGAGCGCCCCCTGGAGGCGCCGCTGCACGTCGCCGCCGCCCCGGAGCGCCAGCTCGGCGAGGACGCCCTGCGGGCGACGCTGGTCGAGCGCGGCTACTTCGAGGCCATCACCTACGCCTTCGTCGATCCGCAGCTGCAGCGCCGCCTGGACCCCGAGGCCGAGGCGCTGCCCCTGGCCAACCCCCTCTCGGCGGAGCTCGCCGAGATGCGCACCTCCCTGTGGCCGGGGCTGCTGACGGCGCTCCAGCACAACCAGCACCGCCAGCACGAGCGGGTGCGGCTCTTCGAGCACGGCTGCGTCTTCCGCGGCAGCCTCGATCGCCTCGCCCAGACCCCGACCCTCGCCGGCGTCTGCGCCGGGCCGCTGCTGCCCGAGCAGTGGGACGCCCCGCGGCGCGCCGTCGACTTCTTCGACGCCAAGGCCGACGTCGAGGCCCTGATCGAGCGCACCGGCGCCGGCGAGGCCTTCCGCTTCCGCGCCGCGGAGCACCCGGCGCTGCACCCGGGTCAGAGCGCGCGCATCGAGCGCGACGGCCGGCCCGTGGGCTGGCTCGGCACGCTCCACCCGGAGCACGCCAAGGCCCTCGAGCTCGACGGCGCGCCGGTGCTCTTCGAGCTCGAGCAGGCGGCGGTGGGCGCCGCCGCCCTGCCCGCCTTCACCCCCATCTCCCGCTACCCCTCGATCCGCCGCGACCTCGCGGTGCTCGTCGACGAGGCGGTCGCCGCCGGCGAGCTGCTCAGCGCCGCCCGCGAGGCCGCCGGCGCCACGCTGGCCGACGCCCGGCTCTTCGACGTCTACCGCGGCAAGGGCGTCCCCGAAGGCGCCAAGAGCGTCGCCATGGGCTTGATTCTGCAGGATTATTCCCGCACGCTGACGGATCAGGACGTGGACGATGTCCTCAAGGGCGTGGTCGCATGCCTGGAGGAGCGCTTCGGAGCGAGCATGAGAGGGGAGTAGGATGTCGTTGACCAAGGCGGCGATGGCCGAGCGGCTCTTCGAGGAGGTCGGCCTGAACAAGCGCGAGGCCAAGGAGCTGGTCGAGATGTTCTTCGAGGAGATCCGCGCCGCCCTCGAGAGCGGTGAGCCCGTCAAGCTCTCCGGCTTCGGCAACTTCGAGCTCCGCGACAAGAACGAGCGCCCCGGGCGCAATCCGAAGACCGGCGAAGAGATCCCCATCTCCGCCCGGCGCGTGGTCACCTTCCGCCCCGGCCAGAAGCTCAAGAGCCGTGTCGAGGCCTATGCCGGGCAGCGGGAGGAGTGACGAGGGCGGCCTGCCGCCGATCCCCGAGAAGCACTACTTCAGCATCGGCGAGGTAAGCGAGCTCTGCGCCGTCAAGCCCCACGTGCTCCGCTACTGGGAGCAGGAGTTCCCCCAGCTCAACCCCGTCAAGCGCCGCGGTAACCGGCGCTACTACCAGCGCCAGGACGTCATCCTCATCCGCCGCATCCGCACCCTCCTCTACGACGAGGGGTTCACCATCGGGGGCGCGCGGCAGAGGCTCGCCGGCGGCGAGGGGCGCGAGGACGCCAGCCAGAGCCAGCAGATCATCCGGCAGATGCGCACCGAGCTCGAGTCGATCCTCGACACCCTCAAGCGCTGAGCCCCCTTGCCCTGCGCCGATCACGCCGTTATCCTAGTGGCTCAACAAGTCGGGGCGTGGCGCAGTCTGGTAGCGCACCTGCATGGGGTGCAGGGGGTCGCAGGTTCAAATCCTGCCGCCCCGACCAAATACCTCCTCCCTCTAGCCGTGCATCCGCCCGGCGATCTCCGCTACATGCTTGCCCTGGAACCGCGCTAAGGCGAGCTCCTTCTCCGAGGGCTGGTGGCTGCCGTCCGCGCCGGCGAGGGTCGCCGCGCCGTAGGGGCTGCCGCCCCGCACCTCTGTCAGGTCCGCCAGCTCGGGGGCGGCGTACGGCAATCCGACGATCACCCGGCGCCGCCTGCTCGAGCTTGACGCCCGCCTGCCGGGCGACATCCTCGGGCATCGTCTCGGGGCCCCCTCATCGGATCCGACACGGGAAGGCTCTGCGTACCTCACTCAGGGCGCATGGCTACTAAAGTCAAGGTTAGTAGCCCCCCACAAACACGCACCCTGAAGAACGAGCAGCAGGAGCCTTTATGCCGAGAGAACACCTCATCGCAGCAAGCCTTTGCGGCGCCTTGGGCCTCGTGGCCGCCAGCGCCAACGCCCAGCAGGCCGCCCCCGAGAACACCGGCTGCGGCGCCGGCACCGTGCTCTGGGACGGCCAGTCCGGCAAGGCGGCCGAGATCCTCGCCGTGACCACCAACGGCCTCTTCTCCAACCAGGTCTTCGGGATCACCTCCGGGACCCTGGGCTGCGAGGATAACGGCGTCATCAGCGCCGAGGCCTCGCAGTTCATGTCCGAGAACATGGAGCAGGTCGCCCAGGACGCCGCCAGCGGCGGCGGCGAGGCGCTGGCCACCCTCGCCTCCCTGATGGAGATCGACCAGGCCGATCGAGCCGCCTTCTACCGCCACGCCCAGACGCACTTCGAGCAGATCTTCCCCTCGGCCGACGTCACCGCCCGGGAGGCCCTCCGGAACCTGACGGCGACCATGGCCGACAGCCAGGCCCTCAGCCGCTACGCGGCGTAGCGAGCCGGGGACCGCCGCCCTCACCTGCAGGGCGGCGGTCTCTCCCTAACCGCTTGCAATACCGCCCGCCCTCCCGCCGGCGCGGCCGCGTAGGCTGCGGGCTCGTCGTCCTGCTCGCCGCGCTCCTGCCCGCCACGGCCGCGGGTGTCACCACCCCGGAGGCCGCGGCCCACTCCCCGGCCGCCCGCGCCCTGGCCGAGGCGCCGCGCTGGCAGCGGCTGCTCGCCTACGAGCCGCGCGCCACCCGTCCCGGGCCGAGCGGCGCCGTCCACTCGCCGGGGTTCTACCTCAGCGCGGCGGGCGACGAGACCCCCCTCGAGGAGCTGCAGGCCACCGTCGCGGCCCTCTTCGCCCCGGTGGTCCCCGGTGCCGAGGGGGCCCACGCCGCCTGCCGCTTCCCGGCGCGGCGCCGGCTCCTCGTCCGCGAGCTGGGGCTCGACGCCCTGACCCGGCCGCTGCCCCGCCCGGCGTGCCGCACCTATCGGGCCTGGCGCGAGCGCGTCGACGCCGAGCGCGCCGTGCTGGTCTACGCCGACGCCTACATGGGCAATCCGGCGTCGATGTTCGGCCACACCCTGCTGCGCCTCGACGGCGGGGACGGGCGCCGCCACCCGCTCACCGCCTTCGCCGTCAATCACGCCGCGCAGACCCGGGAGGACTCGGGGATCGTCTTCGCCGTCCGGGGGGTCCTCGGCGGCTACCCCGGCCAGTACGCCCTCATGCCGTACCACCGCAAGGTCCGCGAGTACGTCCGCGTCGACAGCCGCGACCTCTGGGAGTACGAGCTCCGCCTCGACGAGGCCGCCATCGACCGCCTCCTCGCCCACCTGTGGGAGCTCCGGGGCGCGGCGATGCCGTACTACTTCTTCTACCAGAACTGCTCGTTCCGGCTCCTCGCGCTCCTGGAGGCGGCTGAGCCGGGGCTGTCGCTGCGCCGGCGCTTCGACCTGTGGGCCCTGCCCAGCGATACCGTCCGCGCCGTAGCCGAGGCCGGCCTGGTCGCCGACGTCGACTACCGGCCGTCGAGGCGCCGCGTCCTCGACCACGCCCTCGAGTCGCTCCCCCCCGCCGATGCGCGTCGCGCCCGCCAGCTCGCCCAGGGCGAGCTGGCCGTGGACGCCCCGGCGCTCCAGCGGCTCCCGGCCGAGCGCCGGGCGCACATCCTCGAGACCGCCTACGCCTACCTCGACTACGCGGCCTCCCGCGGCACCGCCGCTAGCGGCAGCCGGCAGCGCCGCCACCGGCTGCTCGCCGCGCGCAGCCGGCTCGACGCCCCCCGCCTGGCTGAGCCGCAGCGTCCGCCGGTGCGCCCCGACGAGGGCCACCCGACGAAGCGCCTCGGCGCGGGCCTGGGGAGCCTCGCCGGGGTCGGCTACGCCGAGCTGCGCTGGCGCGCCGCCTACCACGACCTGCTCGACCCGCCGGCCGGCTACCGCCCCGCCGCCCAGGTGGACTTCCTCGAGGTCGTCGCGCGGCTCTACCGCGATGAGCCGGCCGAGGCGGGACGGGAGCCGGAGGGCGGGGCCGCGCTGGAGCGCCTGCGCCTGGTCGAGCTGCGCTCCCTCGGCGTGCGCAATCAGCCCTTCCCCGAGTGGGCCTGGGGCGCGCACGCCGGGCTCCAGCGCCACCGCGCCGCGAGCGGGCGCCGGCCGCTGATGGCCGAGCTCGCCGGCGATGTGGGGCCGGCGTGGGCCCTCGACGAGGACGCCGCCTGGCGCCTGCAGCTCGCCGGGGCCGCGGCCCTGCGCGCCTCCCCGCAGCTCGAGGACCGGGCGCGGCTCGGCGCCGGGCTGCGCGGCGAGCTGCACTACCGGCGCGGCCCCCTCGGGCTGCGGCTCACCGGCAAGGGGCTGCGCTTCCACGACGGCCGCGGCGCCTGGCGGCTGCGCGCCGAGGCGGCGCTGAGCCTCGGCCGGGAGGCCGCCCTGCGCCTCCACGCCGAGCGCCGGGAGGAGTTCGACGTCCTCGTTGACAGCGCCGGCCTGACGCTCTATCGGTACTTCTGATGCACCAGCACGCCCCGGCCTCCTCGATCAGCCTCCGGAGCGCCACCCTCTCGCTGCTGCTCGCGGCGGCGCTCGGCGGCTGCCAATCCGCCTTCTTCTACCCGGCGCAGCAGCACTACGGGGACCCCGCCGAGGCGGGGCTCGTCTACGAGGAGGTCCGCTTTGCCAGCGCCGACGGGACGGCCCTGCACGGCTGGTTCCTGCCCGCGCAGAGCGAGCCGGTCCACGGCACGGTGATCCACTTCCACGGCAACGCCCAGAACATCAGCACCCACGTCGGCGCCGTCTGGTGGCTGCCGCGCCACGGCTTCAACGTCCTCACCTTCGACTACCGCGGCTACGGCCGCTCGGCGGGGGAGCCGGACTTCGCGGGGGTCCACGCGGACGCCGAGGCGGCGCTCGAGTGGGCGCGGCGCGATCCCCGCATCGCGCTGTCCCGCACCGTGGTCCTCGGCCAGAGCCTGGGGGCGAGCGTGGCGATCACCAGCCTCGCCCGCTGGGCGGGACCGAGCCCGGCGGGCGTCGTCGCCGAGGGGCCGTTCGCGAGCTACCGCGGCATCGCCCGGGAGAAGCTGGCCGGCTTCTGGCTCACCTGGCCCCTGCAGTACCCGCTCTCCTGGCTCGTCAGCGACCGCTTCGCCCCCGTCGACCACGTCGCCGCCCTCGCCCCGGTGCCGCTGCTCGTGATCGTCGGCGGCGACGACCCCATCATCCCCGCCGAGCACGGCGAGCGGCTCTACGGAGCGGCGCAGGAGCCGCGCTACCTGTGGCGGATCGAGGGGGCGAAGCACGGCGCGGCCCTTGCCGATCCCCAGGTCCGGGAGCGCCTCGTGGCGACGCTCCGGGGCTGGCTCGAGGGCGCGCCGGACGCCGCCCGGCAGGCGCCGGCGGGGCCGTGGGACCCGGTGCCGCCGCGGCCCTAGAGCAGCGCCCGGCCGACCGCGATCAGGCCGGCGGCGGCGGAGACGGCGAGCACGGCGCCCCGCAGCCAGCGGCGATCGAGGGCGTGCGCCGTATAGGTAGAGAGCAGGAAGCCGGCCCCGATGGCGGGCAGCAGGCTCACCCCCAGCAGCAGCTCGGTGAGGCCGAAGCGGCCGATGAGGGTCAGGGCGGTGAGCGAGCCGCAGGCCCCGACCACGAAGACCGCCGACAGCGAGGCGCGCAGGCGCGGGCCGCGCACGCCCTGGTAGGCCAGGGCCAGCGGCGGCCCGCCGATCGAGGTCGCCGTCGCCATGAAGCCGGAGAGCGCGCCGGCCGCGAGGAGGCGGCCGGGCGTCGGGCGCGGGGCGCTGCTCGCCAGGCTCAGGGCCACCGCCAGGAGCACGAGCAGGCCGAACAGCAGGGAGAGGGCCGCCGCATCGATCCGGGCGAGGAGCACGCCGGCGGCCGCCGCGCCGCTGAGCTGGCCCGGGATCGCCCAGCGCACCCCCGCGGTGTCGAGGGCGTGCCGCTCGCGGATCAGGATCAGCAGCGGCAGCACCATGCCCACGACGAGCACGGGGCCCGGGACGAGGCCGGGGTGGATCCAGAACAGGATCGGCGCCCCGAGCAGGGCGACGCCGAAGCCCACCGACCCCTGGACCACCGTGCCGACGAGCAGGACCGCACAGGCGAGCGCCCAATCCGCCGCGTCGATGCCGATCGGCACGGGAGCTCAGCCGCCTTCTTGCGAGATGGACCTGAGGGAGCTAATAGGCGCCGGGCGGATCAGCTCTCGGGGATCCGCAGCTGCTCGATATCGCCGTTCTCGGCCTCCCAATCCTTGACCCAGACGGGCTTGCGGCCGCGCCCCGTCCACGTCTTCTGGGGGTCGTCCGGGTGGCGATACTTCGGCGGGACCTTCCCGCGGCTGCCGCCCGAGCCCTTCGGGCCCTTCGCGAGCTCGGCGGCGACCTCCTCGAGATTCAGGCCGTACTTCTGGGCGACCTGCTTCATCTCCTGCTGCGCCTGGCGCCGGGCCTCCTTCTCGCGCCGCTTCTGCTCCTTCTCGATAATCCGGGCCGCTTTCTGGAGATCCACATAATCGAGCGCCTCGGCCGCGCTCTGAATCTGCTGAATCGCCGTCTCGTTGTCCATGGAATTCTCCCTGAATCTCTATTTTTTATGAGATTCAGAAATTACCGAAAGAGCCGGCCTGTGTAAATCCTCGAGAAAGGGAAAATGCCACCTCGCCGCCTTGAATCCCCCGGTTTTCCAGGCGGCCTGCTCGAGGGCGGCCGAAAAAACGCGCGAGGCTGGAGGATAAAGCGGATCGGGCGGGAGGGGGGCGCGCCGGCGGCGCGCCCCCGCTCGGCCCGGCGAGGGCCTACACCTTGAACTGGCCGACGAGGCGCTTGAGCTCGCGGGCGAGCTCCTCGAGCTCGTCGCCGGCCTCCTTGGTCTGGTTGCTCTCGCGGGCCGTCTCCTCGGCGACGTCGTTGATCGAGGTGATGCTGCGGTTGATCTCCTCGACCGTCTGGCTCTGCTGCTCGGCGGCGCTGGCGATCTGGGCGTTGACCTGGTGGATGGTCCCCACCGCGTCCTGGATCTCCTCGAGCACCGAGCCCGCCTGGGAGGCCTGGTGGACCGTCTCCTGGGCCTGGCCGTGGCTCTGCTCCATCGCCGTCTGGGCGGAGCCGGTCTCCTGCTGGAGGCGGCCGATCATGTCCTGGATCTGCTGCGTCGACTCGTGGGTGCGGTTGGCGAGCTTGCGCACCTCGTCGGCGACCACGGCGAAGCCGCGGCCCTGCTCACCGGCACGGGCCGCCTCGATGGCGGCGTTCAGGGCGAGGAGGTTGGTCTGCTCGGCGATCTCGCGGATGAGGTCGATCACCGTGCCGATCTCCTCGCTGTCGCCGGCGAGCTTCTGGATGGTCTGGGCGGTGCGGTTGACGTCGTCGGCGAGCTGGTTGATCCCCGAGACGGCCTCCTGGACCACCCCCTTGCCGCGGTTCGCGGCGTCCTCGCCGGTCTCGGTGGCCTGGGCGGCGTGCTGCGCGTTGCGCGCCACCTCCTGCGCGGTGGAGGTCATCTCGTTCATCGCCGTGGCGATCTGCTCGATCTCCGAGCGCTGCTGCTCCACCCGCTGGTTCGTCTGGTCGGTCACCTGGGAGACCTTCTGGGCCGAGTCGTTCAGCCGGTCCGCGGACTGGACCACGCGGCTGATCAGGTCGTGGAAGACCCCCATGGCACGGTTGAAGGCCCCGGCCGCCGTGCCGATCTCATCGCCGCGGTCGATCTCCAGGCGCCGGGTCAGGTCGCCGCCGCCGCTGGCGATCGCCTCGAGGTTGTGGGTCATCTCCCGCAGCGGCACGGTGACGAAGCGCTGCACGAAGAGGTAGACGATCAGCAGGAACGGCAGGCTGATCAGCACGGCGGTCCCGAAGAGCGTCGTGCCGAAGCCGACCACGGACTTGTTCACCTCGTCGAGGGAGATCTCCATGGTCACGGCGCCGAGGACCTCCCCCTGCTGATTCTGGCCGTGGCAGTCGATGCAGCTCTTGCCGAGGAAGTTCTCCTCGTTGAAGTTCGGGATGACGGCGCGCAGGGTGTTGCCGTTGTCGATCTCCTCGATATACGGCTCGCCGGTGCGCAGGACCCGCCGCTCGATCTGGTCCTGGGGCTGCTCCTGCTCCCGCCCCTTGCCGTAGAACTTCTCGGTGGCCTCCGCCCGGATGACCCGCAGCCCGTGGACCTTGGGCATCTCCCGGATCTGCCCGAGGTACTCCTCGCGCTGATCCATGGTGTTGGTCCACATCATGGCGGTCAGCCCCGCCATGGTCATGCGGTTCATGGTCTGGGTGAAGTCGACGGCCTGCTCTACCGCCACGTTCCGCTGCTCCCAGGCGGCGTAGCCGATCATGGACGTCCACGCCACGACCAGCACCACCCAGATGACGAGGAGCAGGCGAACCCAGATCTTGAGATCGTTGATACGGCGGAGGAGGGCCATGCGCTCGATCCCCTCTTAGCGGAAAGCCGGCAAGCCTGTTAAGGGCGATTGAGCGAAATCTAACACACCATGGACGGGAACATGACCCCCCTGTGAAACGCTCAGCGGCCGAGCCCCGGCGGGAGGCTGCCGCCCCCCCCGCCGCCGCCACCGCCCATCAGC
>NZ_NRSH01000011.1 GCF_016584055.1 Halorhodospira neutriphila | reverse complement strand
AGGTCGCCGCGGCCCATCTCCGCCAGGGCCTTGCGCAGCAGCGGCCAGTTCTCCGGGTCGTGGTAGCGCAGGAAGGCCTTGTGCAGCCGGCGCTTGCGCAGCCCCCGGGCCGTCGGCACCGGCTCGGCGCCCGCCCGGCGCACCGGCCTCAGGGGGTTCAGGCCGGTGTGGTACATGGCCGTGGCCAGGGCCATGGGGGTGGGCAGGAAGGCCTGGACCTGGTTCGGCCGGAAGCCGCGGCGCTTGAGCCACTGCGCCAGGGCCACCATGTCCTCGTCGGTGGTGCCGGGGTGGGCGGCGATGAAGTAGGGGATCAGGTACTGCTCCTTGCCCGCCTGGCGCGTGTAGGTCTCGAAGAGCTCCTGGAAGCGGTCGTAGGTCTCGATGCCCGGCTTCAGCATCTTCGCCAGGGGGCCGGGCTCGGTGTGCTCCGGGGCGATCTTGAGGTAGCCGCCGACGTGGTGGCTGACCAGCTCGCGGATGTAGGCCTTGGAGCGGATCGCCAGGTCGTAGCGCACGCCCGAGGCCACGAGGGCCTTCTTGACGCCGGGCTGCTGGCGGACCTGGCGGTAGAGCCGGATCAGGGGGCCGTGGTCGGTGACGAGGTTGCGGCAGATGCGCGGGTAGACGCAGGACATGCGCCGGCAGCGGGCCTCCGTGGCCTTGTCGCGGCAGCCCATGCGGTACATGTTGGCGCTCGGGCCGCCGAGATCCGAGATGATCCCCGTGAACCCCGCCGTGCGCTCCTGGATCTGCTCGATCTCCCGCTGGATGGAGGCCTCGGAGCGGGACTGGATCACCCGCCCCTCGTGCTCGGTGATGGAGCAGAAGGTGCAGCCGCCGAAGCAGCCGCGGACGATGTTCACCGAGAAGCGGATCATCTCCCAGGCCGGGATGCGCCGGCCCTCGTAGGCCGGGTGGGGCGAGCGGGCGTAGGGCAGCTCGTAGACGGCGTCGAGCTCCTCGGTGCTCAGCGGGGTGGGCGGCGGGTTGACCCAGACGTCCTGGTCGCCGTGGGCCTGGACCAGGGCGCGGGCGTTGCCCGGGTTGGTCTCCAGGCGGATCTGCCGGGCCGCGTGGGCGTGCTCGGTGGCGTCGCTGCGCACCTGCTCCCAGGCGGGCAGGCGCACGGCCTCGGCCTCCGGCGCCTCCGCCGCCGGGCGCGGGCGGACGAAGGCCGTGCCGCGCAGGTCGCGGATCCGCTCGACGGGCTCGCCGGCGGCGATCCGGTGGGCGGCGTCCACCAGGGCGCGCTCGGCGTTGCCGTAGAGCAGCAGGTCCGCCTTGGCGTCGAGCAGGATCGAGCGGCGCACCTTGTCGGACCAGTAGTCGTAGTGGGCCAGCCGGCGCAGGCTCGCCTCGATGCCGCCGAGGAGGATGGGGACGTCGCGGTACGCCTCGCGCGCCCGCTGGCTGTAGACGATCGCCGCCCGGTCGGGGCGCCGGCCGCCCTCGTCGTCGGGGCTGTAGGCGTCGTTGCTGCGCCGGCGCCCGTCGGCGGTGTAGCGGTTGACCATGGAGTCCATGTTGCCGGCGGTGACGCCGAAGAAGAGGTTCGGCCGGCCCAGTGCCTGGAAGTCCGCCGCCGAGCGCCAGTCGGGCTGGGCGATGATCCCCACCCGGAAGCCCTGGGCCTCCAGCAGCCGGCCGATGATCGCCGCCCCGAAGCTCGGGTGATCCACGTAGGCGTCGCCGGTGACCAGGATGACGTCGCAGCTGTCCCAGCCGAGCTCGCCCATCTCCCGCGGCGACATGGGCAGGAAGGGGGCGACGCCGAAGCAGGCGGCCCAGTAGGGCCGGTAGGAGAACAGCGGCGGGGTCTCCTTGAGCCCGCTCACGACGCCGCCAGCCGGTAGAAGGTGCCGCGCTCCTGTTCGGCGCGGGTGACCCGCCCCTCGGCCTCGAGGGCCGCGAGGCGCTCGCGGATGCGCTCCGGCGGCTCGCCGAGGCTCTGGCTGAGGTCCTCGGCGGTGCACGGGCGCCGGGCGAGGGTCTTGACGATGGCCTCCGCCGTGTCGCGCCGGTGCCCCGGGGCCGGCTCGGCCGCCGGGGCAGCGCCGATGGGCTCGACGCCCGCCAGCCCCCACTCGTCGGCGATGGCCTCGAGGCGCTCCCGGCTCGCCGGCTGCAGGCCGGTGTCCGTCCCCGGCCGGTCGAGGGTGTTGAGCTGGATGCGGTCGGGGCCGATCCGGGCGAGCGCCTCGCGGAGCAGGCGAAGGTCCTCGGGGTTGTCGTTGTAGCCGGGCAGGATCATGACCTCGAGCCAGACCGTGCCCGGGTACTCGGCGCGGAACGCCTCCAGCCCCTGGAGGTAGGCGTCGAGGTCGATGCGCCGCTGCGGGCGGTCGAGCCGGCGGAAGGTGCGCTCGGAGGCGGCGTCGAGGGAGGGGATGACCAGGTCGGCCGTGCGCAGCTCCCGGCGCACCTGGGGGTCGCTGAGCAGGCTGGCGTTGGTCAGCACGGCCGTGGCGAGGTCGGGGTAGTGCGCCTGGAGCCACTCGAGCACCTCGCCGAGGCGCGCGTTGAGGGTGGGCTCGCCGGCGCCCGAGAAGGTGACGAAGTCCGGCCGCGGCCCCTCGGCGAGGTAGCCGCGCAGCTCCGCCAGGACCGCGTCGACGGGGACGTACTCGGCGCGCTCGGTGGTCAGCCGCGTCGTGCGCCCGCACTCGCAGTAGACGCAGTTGAAGGTGCAGACCTTGTGGGGGACGAGGTCGACCCCCAGCGACATGCCGAGCCGCCGGGAGGGGACCGGGCCGAAGAGGTACTGGTACATCGGGTGCTCCGCTTGCTCCTTTGCCGCTAGCCGCCGTTCAGATGGCGGACCGGGCATCCTGGAAGCTCTCCAGGTACTTGTCGATCTCCTGCCGGGCCTCGGCGCCGTCGAGCGACAGGTCGAGGTGCGCCTTCTCGGCCAGCGAGGAGACCAGCTGGATGGTGCCGCCGGCCTCGGCCCAGTGGCGCAGGTGCGCCTCCTCCACGCGGATCACCGTGTCCTCCAGGTAGATGCAGCCGAACTCGCTGCAGCGCGGGCTGGAGTCGACGGTCTCGACGTCGAGGTGGACGAGCGCGCCGTCGACGACGGCGGTCGCCTCGTCCCAGCGCCGCCGCTGCGGCGCGCCGGTGCGGAGGTAGATCTGGTGGAAGGCGACGCGGGTGTCCTTGCCCACGGTGCCGCGCAGGTGCCACTCCGGGCCGTGGATGCCCAGCCCGAGCTCGGAGTGGTCCTGGTACGCCGCGGTGTCGACGCGGACCTGCCGCTCCCGCTCGTCCTTGAGCCCGGAGACGCTCACCCCCGGGCTCGCGCAGCCGGCGGCGAGCAGGGGGAGGAGGAGCACGGCGAGGCACAGGGTTAGCGAGCGCATGTCGGTACCCACCATCGGTTGCCAGTGAGGGGAGCGGGAGGGGGTCCATCGCCCGGTGCTGCGGCCTCCTGCCGCGGTGGCCGAGGCCCTGGCCGAGAAGCCTACGCCGGGGCGGGCGCCGCGTCCAATCGCCGCCCGGCGGCTAGCGGCTGAGCATCAGCGCCACCCCCAGGGGGTAGAGGAGCGCGATGGCCAGGCTCTCGGCGCCGATCTGCGCGAAGCCGTGGCGCTCGCGCCGGATCAGCCCCATCATCAGGATCCCGGACATCAGCAGCGTCAGGGCGACCCAGAACTGCGGGCCTGCGGGGACGGCGTGGTAGAGCGAGCCGTCCCGGAAGGCGACGTCCGAGGCGGCGGTGAAGAGGGTATCGAAGGCGTTGCCGCCGATGATCCCGCCGACGGCGAGGGTCAGCGCCCCGCGCCGGACCGCGGCGACGGCGGTGACCAGCTCCGGGATCGAGGTGCTCACGGCGGTCAGCATCACGCCGACCACCGTCTGCCCCAGCCCGGTCTCGGCGGCGATGACGGTCGCCGCCGGCTCCAGCAGCCAGCCGGCGAGGCCGAGCACCACCATCAGCAGCGCGAACTCGCCCCACAGGCGGGACAGGGAGGCGCGGAAGCTCGCCCCGTCGGGCCGGTCCTCCCGGGTCTCGCGGGTGATCCGCGGCCGCCACATGGGCGCCTTGGTGGCGCCGCGGACCAGGCGCAGGCCGTAGAGGTAGAGCCCGAGGAGCAGCGGGGTGACCGGGTGGACCCCGCCGAGGGTGATCGCCGGCAGGCTCGGGGCGATGAGGATCAGCGCCAGCAGGGAGATCAGCAGCGCGTTCTGCATCATGTTCGGCGCCGAGGCGGCGGCGTGCTCCAGGTTGGCGCGCCGGTAGAGCATGTCCGCCACCGCCAGGAAGAACGTCTGCACCGCGATGCCGCCCAGGGCGTTGCTGAAGGCCAGCTCCGGGTGGCCGCGCCAGGCCGCCGTGACGGAGAGCACCGAGCCGCCCAGCGAGGTGGCGGCCCCCAGCAGCACCGCCCCCGCCGTGGCCTCGCCGATCCCCGTCCGGTCGGCGAGCTGGTCCACCGCCGCGGTGATCCGCGTCCCGCCGAGGGCGATGGCGAGGGCGCAGAGGGCGAAGACGGCGCTCGCCTGCAGGAGGCTCCAGCTGTCGGCGGTGATGGGCAGCACAGCGCGCGATTGCGTCCATCGGCGGAGGCGACAGCCCGGCAGAGTAGGGCCCGCAGCGGCCCCCGTCCAGCGTCGATAGACGCCCCCCGGCGGGGGTGATAAGTTCCGCTGATGCGCTATACTCTGCTATGGATCGTTGTGATCGGCGGGCTCCTCGGCGGCGGGGAGCTCGGCGCCGAGGCGCGCGATCCCCTCCTGCCGCGCTACCCCTCCATCAGCCCCGACGGCTCGCAGCTGGTCTTCTCCGGCGGCGGCGACCTCTGGCGGGTCAGCGCCGAGGGCGGCAACGCCACGCGGCTGACCGGCCACCGGCTCGACGACCTCTACTCGAGCTGGTCGCCGGACGGGCGCTGGATCCTCTTCTCCTCGCTGCGCGACGGCTACCTGAACCTCTGGCGCATGCGCCGCGACGGCACGCAGCTGCGCCAGGTCACCTACAGCGACCGCTACGTCCGCCACCCGGACTACACCGAGGACGCCGACGGCGAGCCGGTGGTCACCTTCTCGAGCTACCGGGAGGGCGATGTCGCGCGCGCCCAGCGCCCCTACCGCGTCTCGCCGCGGGGCGGCGAGACGCGGCGCCTGCACGACGCCTTCGGCGCCGAGCCGCGGCTCTCGCCGGACGGGCGCTACGTCGCCTTCACCCGCGGCGGGGCCTACCACGGCTGGAACCGCCGCCACTACCGCGGCCCCGGCGCCATGGACGTCTGGCTCTACGACCGGGATCGCGAGGACTTCGAGCGGCTCACCCGCTGGGAAGGCGACGACGGGCGCGCCGAGTGGGCCGGTGAGCGGACCCTGCTCTTCCTCTCCGACCGGGAGCTGGACACCGTCAATCTCTACCACCTCGACCTGGCGGCCGATAACCCCCGCCCGCAGCGGCTGACCGCCTTCGAGGGGCGCGACGTGCTCCACTTCGACGTCGCCCGGGACGGCAGCCGGGCGGTGCTCCAGGCCTGGGGCAGCCTCTATACCCTCGAGCTCGACGAGCCGGGCGCCGAGGCGCAGCGCGTGCCCCTGCGCGCCGGGGGCGGCGGGCGGAACCGCTACCGCCTGCAGCGGGTCGATCGCGAGGTCACCGAGGCGGCCCTGAGCCCCGGCGGCGAGGTCATGGCGACGATCGCCTACGGGCGGGTCTACGTCCGCCACATGGCCGAGCACAGCCCCACCCGCGCGGTCACGCCGCCGAGCGCCACGGTGCGGCACCGGGACCTGAGCTGGTCGCCGGACGGGCTGCGGCTCTACTTCACCAGCGACGTGGACGGCACGGCCTCGATCTACCAGGCGCGGGTGGCGCTGACGCGCCGGGAGATCAACGGCCGGGGTGGGCGGCTGAGCGTGGAGCGCGCCCGGGCCCTGGCGCCGCCCGGCGGGCAGGCCGCCTGGGCGCAGGGCACGGAGCCGGGCAGCGGGGCGGCCGCCCAGCCGGTCGCCGCCGCGGCCTCCGCCTCGCCCTGGCAACGGGTCGTCCCGGCGGTGGCCCAAGGGGCGTCACCGGGCGGGGACGCCTCGGGCGAGGGAGGCGCCTCACCGGACGCCGCGACCGCCGATACCGCCGGCTCGGCGGAGGGCTCGCCGGCGTGGGCCGACCCGAAGCGCTGGCGCAGCGCCGTGCGCTTTACCGTGGAGCCGCTGGTGCAGACGCCGCACAACGACCGCCAGGCGCGGCCCTCGCCGGACGGCCGGCGGATCGCCTTCCGCCGCGGGCGCGGCGACCTGGTCGTGCGCCGCCTCGGCGACGGGCGCGAGCGCACCCTGGTGGAGGGGTGGGATCGCACCATCGAGTGGCGCTGGTCGCCGGACGGGCGCTACATCGCCTACGCCCAGAAGGACCTCGACTTCAGCACGAACATCTTCGTCGTCCCCGCCGACGGCTCCCGGGAGCCGGTGAACATCACCCGCCACCCGCGCAACGACCGCAATCCGCGCTGGTCGGCGGACGGGCGCATCCTCACCTTCCGCTCCAACCGCGGCGGCGAGAGCTACGACCTCTACCGTGTCCACCTCGACGCGGCGCTGGAGCGCTACACCCGCCGCGACCTGGACCGCTACTACCGCCGCGCCAAGGAGGCCGCCGCCGAGCGCGAGCCGCTGCCCGTCACCCTGCCGGGGCGCGATGGCCCCGAGGGCCCGGCAGAGCGGGGGGACGGCGCCGAGGCGCCCACCCTCGAGCTGGACAGCGCCTGGCGCCGGGTGGAGCGGGTGACGCGCTCGCCCGTCGACGAGTACGCCAACGCCATGACCCCCGCCGGCGATCGCTACATCTTCAACGTCAGCGGCGAGGGGCTCATGGCGATGCGCTGGGACGGCGCCGAGCGCGAGCGCCTCGGCCCCGAGGCCGAGGTCCAGCACCTGAGCCTCACCGGCGAGCGGGTGGTCTACGTCGCCGATGGGCGCCCCGGCGTCGTCGACCTCGCCGACGGCGACCACCGGCGCCCGGCGATCAACGACCGCATCCGCATCGACCGGCGCGCGGAGTTCCTGCAGAAGTTCCGCGAGGCGGCCCGGGCCATCGAGGAGGGCTTCTACCGGCCCGACCTCAAGGGGCTCGACTGGGACGCCCTGGTCGAGCGCTACGAGGGGCTGATCCGCCGGGTGCGGACCACCAGCGAGTTCACCCACGTCACCAATCGGCTCATGGGCGAGCTCGCCGCCTCCCACACCGGCGTCTCCGACCGCGGCCCCGCCTCGGGGCTGCGCGAGCCCTCGGGCCGGCTCGGCATCCGCCACGAGCGGGTGCGCCTCGACGACGGGCGGCCCGGCTACCGGGTCACCGAGCTCGTCCCCCGCGGCCCGGCCGAGCGCGGCCCGGCGCCGCTGCGCGTCGGCGATGTCATCACCGCCGTCGAGGGGCGCGGCCTCGCCCCCCGGGAGACGCTCATGCGCCGGCTGCGCGGCCGGGTGGGCGAGGAGCTGCTGATCACCTTCCGGCGGCCGGGGGCGCACGGCGGCGACGCCTACCACACCCTGATCACGCCGGTGGGCTTCAGTGAGCTGGCGCAGCTGCGCTACGACGCCTTCCGCCGGGAGCGCCGCCAAAAGGTCGAGGCGCTCTCCGACGGCCGGCTCGGCTACATCCACATCAAGGCCATGAACGAGGCCTCCCTCGAGGCCTTCCAGGGCCACCTCTACGCCGCCGCCGAGGGCAAGGAGGGGCTGATCATCGACGTGCGCAACAACGGCGGCGGCCACACCACGGACCGCGTCCTGACCTCGATCCTCGCCGCCGAGCACGCCTACACCCTCCCGGCCGGCGCCGACCCCGAGGCCGTGGGCCACTACCCGCAGGGGCGGCTCCACGCCCCACGCTACACCCAGCCGATCAACATGGTGGCCAACGCCGAGAGCTACTCCAACGCCGAGATCCTCGCCCACGCCTTCAAGACCCTCGAGCGGGGCCGGCTCGTCGGCGAGCAGACCTACGGCGGCGTCATCTCCGCCGCCCGCCACACCCTCATCGACGGCGCCACGGTGCGCCTGCCCTTCCGCGGCTGGTACCTGCCCGACGGCACGGACATGGAGCAGCACGGCGCGGTCCCCGACCTGCGCGTGCGGCAGAGGCCGGCGGACGAGGCGGCCGGGCGCGATCCGCAGCTGCGCGCGGCCGTCGAGGACCTGCTCGCCCGCCTCGGGCCGCCGGGGCCGGGGTAGGGCGGCGGCCGCGGCTCAGCGGCCGAGGATCTCGCCGAGGGCCTGGTCGAGGCCCGGGTACTCGAACTCGAAGCCGGCCTGCTGGATCCGCTCCGGCTGCATCCGGGCGCCGGTGAGCAGCACCCGCGCCATCTCCCCGAAGGCGAGGCGCAGGGCGAAGGCCGGGGCGGGGAGCAGCGCCGGCCGGCGCAGGTGCCGGGCGAGGGTGCGGGTGAACTCGGCGTTGGTCACCGGCGCCGGCGCCGAGGCGTTGAACGGCCCGGAGAGCTCGTCGTGCTCGAGCAGGAAGCGGATCATGCGCACCAGGTCCTGGCGGTGGATCCACGGCATGTACTGCCGCCCGCTGCCGAGCGGGCCGCCGAGGCCGAGCCGGAACGGCGGCAGCAGCCGCTCGAGGGTCCCGCCGTCGTGGCCGAGGACGATGCCGATGCGCACCAGGGCGACGCGCACCCCGTACGGCTCGGCCTCGCGGGCCGTGCGCTCCCAGCGCTCGCAGAGGCGGTGGACGAACTCGTCGTGGGGCGGGGTCTGCTCGGTGACCACGCGCTCGCCCTGGTCGCCGTAGTAGCCCATCGCCGAGGCGGAGACGAGCACCTGCGGCGGCTGCTCGAGCCGGCTGCAGAGCTCGACCACCGCCTGCGTCGTCTCGAGCCGCGACTCGACGAGCCGCTGCTTCTGCGCCTCGCTCCAGCGCTTGCCGGCGATGGGCTCGCCGGCGAGGTTGACGACGCCCTCCGGCGGGCGGTCGAGGAAGTCGAGCACCTGCGGGCGGACGTCGGTGCCCGCCGGCAGCACCCCCCGGGCCCGCTCCGGGCTGCGGGAGGCGACGAGGACCTCGTGGCCCGCCTCGTGGAGATCGGCGCACAGGCGCCGGCCGACGAAGCCGGTGCCTCCGGTGACGAGTACCCGCATTAGGCGTCCTCCTCCCCTTGCTGGCTGTCGGGCCCCGGCGTATCGGGGGTGGCCCGCACGCCGGGGGCGCCGCCGAAGCGCTGCTCGAGGGCCTGCTGCGCCTCCTGCCCCTCGTGGCCGAAGTAGATCGTCCGGTGGGGGTAGGGGATCTCGATGCCGGCGGCGTCCAAGCGCTTCTTGACCAACCTATTATAGGCCCGCCCCACGGCCCACTGCATGCCCGCCTCGGTCTTGATGCGCACGCGGAAGTCCACGGAGCTCTCGCCGAGGGTGGTGACGCCGTCGATGGCGAAGTCGTCGCGCAGCGCGGGGGCGACCTCCGGGTCCTGCTTAAGGTCCTCGTAGGCGGCCTGCAGCTCGGGGATGACCCGGTCGATGTCCTCGTGGTAGGCGACGCCGTACTGCCCGACGTGGTAGGCGAAGTGGCGCGTGAAGTTGGAGACGCTGTCCACCGAGGAGAAGGGCACGAAGTGGTAGGTGCCCGCGAGGTCGCGGATGTTCACCGAGCGGATGGTCAGCTTCTCCACGGTGCCGGTGATCCCGGCGGCGGTGATGACGTCGCCGACGTCGATGGCGTTCTCGAGCTGGATGAACACGCCGGTGATGATGTCCTGGACGAGCTTCTGCGCGCCGAAGCCGATGGCCAGGCCGAGGACACCGGCACCGGCGATCAGCGGGCCGATGTTGATGCCGATCTCGGCGAGCACGATCATCACCGTCACCGTGACCAGGGTCACGGCGAGGGCGTTGCGGAAGAGGGTGAGCAGCGTCTGCTCGCGGGCCGTCGGCCGGCTCCGGCGGCCGCCGTCGGGGTTGAGGCGGTACTCGATCCAGGTCGCGGCGATCAGCCACGCCGCGGTGGCCGCGGCGAGGATCAGCGCCACCGACAGCGCGGTGCTGATCAGCCCCAGGCCCGCCGGGGAGCCCAGCCAGCCGGTGAAGTCGAGCAGCCCCCAGGCGTCGAGGACGAGGGCGACGGCGCTGACGAGGATCACCGCGCGCACGCCCTTGAGGACGATGGGCACGTAGCCGTTGAGCCGCTGCTCGAGCATCGGGAAGCGGCGGCGCTTGGCCTCGCTGAGCCGGATCCGCCGCGCCGTGGCCTGCTCCAGCGTCAGCAGCAGGAGGGCGCCGACGGCGATGGCGCCCACCGACTGGATCGTCCCCTGGGCCATGAAGGGCAGGGCGCTCTCGGGGCGGGTCACGGTGACCACGGCCAGGGCGCCGAAGTAGGCGATGACCGCCCAGTGCCAGAGGTGGGCGAGCAGGGCGAGCACCGTGCGCGTGAACAGCAGCTCCGAGGCGGCCGCCTGCGCGTGGAGGCGCTCGCGGACGTCGCGGCGGTTGCGCAGGGCCAGGTAGAGGGCGTAGAGGAAGGCCAGCGCCATGACCAGGAGGGTGGCCAGCTCGCCGAGGCCGGTGGAGACGGTGCGCCTCGCCAGGGGCACGAGGAAGAGCAGGCCGTAGCCGATGAGCCCGGCCATGCGCGCCAGCCGGGTGTTCCAGTAGGCGGCGAGGGCGTCGCCGAGGGGGATCAGGCGCAGGTGCTCGTGCTTGGCGGCGAAGAAGACGCGCAGCAGCGCCTTGAGCGCCTCGATGAGCAGGAAGGCGTTGAGGAACATCGACTGGCGCAGCTCGATGGCGCCGAAGTCGCCGAGGGCGAAGAGCGCCACGGCGTAGCCGCCGACCCAGGCGACGAGGACCACCGCGGCGTCGGCGAGCGCGGCGCCGAGCACGCCCGCCGTCCGGCGCACGGCGCGCAGGCGCTCGTCGCCGCCGCGCGCCCAGCGCTCGATGCGGCCGAACAGGGGGCGCACCGCCGGGCGCAGGAGCAGGAGCAGGCCCACGGCGGTGAGGATGACCAGCGCCAGGTCGGTGAGCTGCAGCGCCAGCTCGAGCAGCTGCGGCCCGAGGGCCTCGGCCTCCAGGGCGCTGAAGGCCTCGCCGATCTCGCCGATCTGCCCGCCGAGGGACTGGGCAAGCCCCTGGGTGGCCTCGGCGACGCGCCGGGCCGGGGTGACCGCCTCCTCGCCGCCCTCGGCGCCCGCCGCGAGGGCGGGCAGGAGCAGGGCGAGCAGGCCGCCGCCGAGGCGGGCGAGGGGCTTGATGAGGGGGGAGAGCTCGGCCACAGGCAGCCTCCTTTCCGGCCGGGGAAACTGGCGCGAGTCTAGCAACCCTGGCGCCGGCGCGTCGCCGGGGGCGGCGGTCGTGCCTTGCCGGCGGCTCCTGGACTACACTACGGCTCCCGGCAGGCAGTTCAGGAGGGACGGAGCGTGAGCTGGTGGCGAGCGGTACCCTGGGCAGTACGCCTCGCGCGCCTGGCGCGCGGGGCCGAGGAGGTGCGCCGCGAGCGCCGCGGGCAGCGGCTGAGCGGCTACGACACCGGCAAGGCCGTCGGGCGGGCCCTGCGCCGGCGGCTCAAGCCGTGAGCTCGCGGCGCAGGATCTTGCCGCTGGGGGTCTTGGGCAGCTCGTCGACGAAGTAGATCTCCCGCGGCGCCACGATGGCGCCGAGGCGCTTGCGGGCGTAGGCGAGCAGGGCGCTGCGCAGCGCCGCGGTCTGCGCGAAGCGCCGCCGCGGCACGACCCAGGCGGCGACGAGCTGCCCGGCGACCGGGTCGGGGATGCCGCTGACCCCGCACTCGCCGACATCGGGGTGGTGGTTGAGCACGGCCTCGACCTCGGCGGGCCCCACCATGTGCCCGGCGGTCTTGATGACGTCGTCGATCCGGCCGATAAAGCGCAGGCCGCCGTCGGCGTCGTACTGCGCCAGGTCCCCCGAGCGGTACCAGTTGTCGACGAAGGCCTCGCGGTAGCGCTCCGGCGCCCCGAGGTAGGCGCGGAACATCGACGGCCAGCCGCGGCGGATGAGGATCTCGGCCGTCTCGCCGGCGGCGGTGACCGGCTCGACGCGCTCCCCCTCGACGCGGCCGAGCATCAGCTCGATGCCGGGCACCGGCCGCCCCATGGCGCCGGGGCGCGGCGGCTCCTCGCCGTACTGCGCGGTCATGATCGCCCCGGTCTCCGACTGCCACCAGGCGTCCCGGGCGGGGCAGCCGAGGTACGCCTCGCTCCACTCCGCGATCGCCGGGTCGAGGGGCTCGCCGGTGCTGAAGACGCGCTCCAGCGCCCCCAGGTCCCGCCCGCCGAGGGCCTCGCGCCCGGCCCGCCGGAGCATGCGCAGGGCCGTCGGCGCCGTGAACCAGCACTGCACCCCCTCCGCCTCGAGGATCTCGTACCAGCGCACGGCGTCGAAGTCCCCCTCGTCGACGATCACCGTACTGCCGCACATCAGCGGGGCGAGGATGCCGTAGGAGACGCCGGTCACCCAGCCGGGGTCGGCGGTGCACCAGTAGCGCGTGCCCGCCTCCAGGCCGAGGACGAGCCGGCCGGTGGCCAGGTGGGCGGCGCCGGCGCGGTGGACGTGGAGCACGCCCTTGGGCGGCCCCGTGGTGCCGCTGGTGAAGTGGAGCAGCGCCGGGTACTCCGGGCCGGTGGCCGGCGG
Organism: Halorhodospira neutriphila; assembly: GCF_016584055.1. GTDB lineage: Bacteria > Pseudomonadota > Gammaproteobacteria > Nitrococcales > Halorhodospiraceae > Halorhodospira > Halorhodospira neutriphila. The sequence continues at coordinate 15,375 of NZ_NRSH01000011.1, read as the reverse complement.
CGCCGGCCCCTCCTCGCCGGCGCAGAACGCCTCCCAGGACTCGGCGCCGGGGGCCTCGCCGTCGATGAGCACGACGTGCTCGAGCGCCGGCAGGGCGCCGCGCACCGGCGCGATGCGCTCCTGGTAGAGCCGCTCGGTGGTGACGACGACGCGGGCCTCGCCGAGCTCCAGGCGGCGGCGGATCGGGTCCGGGCCGTAGACGGAGAACAGCGGCGCGAAGACCGCCCCGTGGCGCAGGGTGCCGAGGGCGGCGATGTAGAGCTCCGGGCGGCGCGGCCCGAGGGTGCAGACGCGCTCGGCCAGGTGCACCCCGTGGCGGGCCAGCGCCGCGGCGAAGCGCTCGGCCTCGTGGAGCAGCCCGGCGTAGGTGTAGGCCCGCCGCTCGCCCGCGGCGCCGCGCCAGATCAGGGCCTCGCGGTCGCCGCAGCCGGCGGTGACGTGGCGGTCGAGGCACTGGTAGGCGAGGTTCAGGCCGCCGTCCGGTTGCGGGGCGAGCCAGCTCGACTCCACCTCGGACCAGGAGAATTCGGGGTGCTCTGTGCCCATGGGCGGCCCGTCCGGTGGTTGAGAGGCGATCCGGCTATCGTGAGTCCCCTTTGTGGCCTGGTGCAAGGGGGCGGGCGCGAGTCCCCTCTCCCGCGGCGCCCCTCGCCTCCCTGCTGCCGCTCCCCGCCGTGCTAGTGACCGATTCACGCCGGAATCACGCATTGACCGTATAAATTGTATAACTTCAAGAGCCACTCGTGCTGATGGGGTATTGAGGATGCCAGAGCTCGAGATGCGCCTCCTCGGGGGGCTCGAGATACGGCTCGACGGGGCGGCGCTCCACGTGGGGCAGGGCTCGGCCCGCTTGCGCGTCCTGCTCGCCTACCTCGCCCTCTACAGCGAGAGCTGGCACGAGCGCTCCGAGCTCGCCGCCTTCCTCTGGCCGCGCACCCCCATGCCCAACGCCCGCGTCTCCCTTCGCCAGCTCCTGGCCCGGCTGCGCCGGGAGTGCGGCTGTGCCGGAACGCCCTGGCTCATCGAGCCGGGCCGCGTCGGCCTGGCGGCCGGCACCGAGCTGCGGCTGGATACGAGCCGGCTGGAGGGGGAGGTCGCGCCGCGGGAAGAGAGGGGCGCCCCGGCGCTCGAGCGGATGCGCCAGGCCCTGGCGGCCTACCGCGGCCCCTTCCTCGCCGACGTCGAGCTCGACGAGCGGGACGGCGCTGGCCGCTGGCTCGCGGAGCGCCGCGCCTACTACCGGGAGCGCGCCACGGCCCTGGCCGCCGGCGTGGCCAACGGCACGCGCCTCGCCGGCGATCTGCGGGAAGCCCTGGCGGCCGCCCGCCAGGCGGTGGAGATCAGCTTCCGCAGCGAGCAGGCGCAGCAGGCGCTGCTGCGCTGCCTGCTCGCCCTCGGCGACTACGAGGGCGCGGTGAGCGCCTACCAGCGCTACGCGGCGTGGCTGCGCTCCCATGAGGGGATGGAGGTCCCCGAGGCCGTCACCGGCCTCGTGCGGGACCTGCTCCAGGCGCGCAGCCTGCTGGCGCACGCGCCGTGGCAGGAGCAGCGCCCCGCCACGGCCGTCTACATCCAGCTCGAGCCGGCCTTCGATCCCGAGGCCCTGCAGGCGCAGCTGCACCGGCTCCGGGAGGAGGCGGAGGTGGTCGCCGCCCGCTACGGCGGCTTCATCGCGCCCGGCACCGATCCCTACGGGGTCACCCTGTGGTTCGGCTACCCGCGCGGCGATGAGCTGCTCCTGGTCCAGGCGCTGTGGGCCGCCCGGGAGCTGGTGGCCGCCGTCGGCGGCTCCGCGGGCGTCGAGTCGGGGGTGACGCTCGTCTCCGGGGACAGCGTCCAGCCGGTCTGCGGCGGGGCGGCGCTGACCGCCCGGACTCTCGCGGCCCTGGCCCTGGCCGGGTCGGTCTACCTGGGACCGGAGGCCGGGCAGCTGGCCGCCGGGCTGCTCGGGCTCGAGGCGGAGGGGGTCCGCCCCGCCGTCGCCGGCCGGGTGGCGCACTGCTACCGCATCGCGGCGGGGGCGGTCCGGCTGCCCGAGCGGCGCGCCGTCCAGCGCTACCCGCTCCAGGGGCGGGTAGGGGAGCGGGAGACGCTCGGCCACCTCTGGCAGGCGGTGCGCCGCGGCGAGGGCGCCGAGGCCGTGCTGGTCGCCGGCGAGCTGGGCATGGGCAAGTCGCGCCTGATGGCGTGGCTCGAGGAGCACGTGACCGGCGACGGCGGGGGCTGCCTGTGGGCCTACGGCTGCGCCCGGCTGCAGGGTACCCCCTTCCAGCCGGTGCGCGAGGCGGTGGCGCGGCTGACGGGGCTGAGCGCCGAGGCGCCGTGGACGGGGGTCTGCCGCCGGCTGCGCCGGTGGCTCCGGCCGCTCGGGGTCAGCGATCCGCTGGCCGTCGAGCTGCTCGCCGAGCTCCTCGACACCACGCCCCCGCCGCAAGCGGCGATCCGGCAGCTCGGCGCGGGGCAGCGGCAGGCGCGCATGCAGCAGGTCATCGGCGAGGCCATCCAGGCCCTGGCGAGCCGCCGCCCCCTGGCCCTGATCCTCGAGGACCTCCAGTGGCTGGACGGCGCCACCCGGGAGCTGCTCGAGGAGCTCCTGGCGCCGCCCGGCGTCCCGGGCCTGCTCCTGGTGCTCACTGGCCGGCCGGAGGGCCTCGATACGGCCCTGGCGCAGCGCCTGCCCACCCTCCGCCTCGGCGCGCTCCACCCCGACTCCGCCCGCAGCCTGGCCCAGATCGTGGCGCAGCGCGACGGCATACCGGAGCCACTGCGGCCGCTCTCCATCACCGTCTGCGGCGGGAATCCGCTGTTCATCGAGCAGTGGGTCAAGGCCGGCTGGCGCCCCGCGGAGGGGCCCGGCGAGGCGGTCCCCGCCGGGCTGCGCGACATCCTCGCCGAGCGCCTGGACCGGCTCGGGCGGCTGCGCTATACGGTGCTGCTCGCCGCGCAGCTCGGCGAGCACTTCACCCGGCGCGGGCTCGAGCGCGCCGCCGCCGCGGACCCGGAGCTCTGGTCCCCCGAGGGCCTGACCGCCGACCTGGCGGCCCTCGTCGAGACCGGCGTGCTGGCGGCGCGGCCGGCGCGCGGGGAGCCGGGCTACGCCTTCCGCGAGCCGCTCCTGCGCGAGTTCGCCCGCGACGGCCTGCCGGCCTCGGAGCGCCGGCGCATCCGTGCCTTCCTCGTCCAGGGCAGTGCCGGGCCGCAGGCCGCCGGGACGCCGGCCGACGAGGGCGCGGCCTCCTAGGGCCGGGTGCGGCGTTTTGCGCCAGGCCCGCGGTTTCACACGGGTTTCACGCCGCGGGCGTTGTACCCCTTTACCTAGCGTGGGAAAACGTCAAGGAAGCCAGCCGGCGAGAAAGGACGTTTTCCATGAGCCAAGCATACCGGCCGCGGGCTCGCCACCTCCTGCTGCTCCTCGGGGCCGCGCTCCTGCTCGCGGCGCCGGCCGCCGGGGCGGAGCCCAAGCGGGCGCCCTTCATCCTCGACCTCTCGGGGACGGGCTACGAGCGCGAGGGCCTGGACGAGCTCTCCGAGGCGCAGCTCGAGGCGGCGGGGGACCAGTTCCTCGGCGCCGGCCTCGGCGTCCGGGGGTACTGGGGCGGGCGCTTCCACTACCGGGCCCGCCTCGAGCGCCTCGAGGAGTACGACGCCGAGCACATCAAGAAGGGCGTCATCGAGCGCCTGCGCGTCGCCCTGGGGGTGCGCGAGCCCCTGGCCCCCCGTCTCGACGCCGTCTACGAGCTGGAGCTCGGCTACTTCGACTACGACATCAAGTTCCCCCGCACGCTCCCCGCTGCCCTGGGGATCGATGAGGAGCGGGTCTCCTCGGCCTACACCGAGGGCGGGGTCCAGATCGGGGTCACCGGCCACGCCGAGCACTGGCGCACGGACCTGCGGGCCGTGCTGCGGCTGGCCGACGACGCCGATGTCCGCAGCCAGGTCGGAGGCCGGGCGCAGGTCACGGGCTTCTCCGCCAACCGCCGCTACGCCGGCTACGCCGAGGTGGAGTGGCTGAGCGACGAGGAGGCCGTGCGCCTGGGCTTCCGGCGGCTGTTCCACTGAAGGCGGCCGCCCGCCCCGCCACGGGGGCCGGGGCAGCGGGCCGCGCAACGCTAACGAGAGGAAGGAGCCATGAAGCAGCAGCAAGGCAACGGAGTACGGCACCGGCAGGGCGGCTTCACCCTGGTGGAGCTCTCGGTGGTCCTGGTGATTGTCGGCCTCCTGCTCGGGGCGGTCTTCGCCGGGCAGGAGCTGATCAAGAACGCCCAGGCCACGCGGCTGAAGAACCAGGTCAAGAACATCGAGACCATGGCCCAGAACTTCCGGGATCAGCGCGGGCGGTATCCCGGGGATTGCAATAACGATGGAATCATTGGAATTGCAATAGGGGATGGCTTGTCAAGTCCCGATGATCGCGCTGCTCGTGCAGGCTATCTGAGCACGGATACTGCTATTTCTTTAGCAGAGGGTGGTGATGGAAGTTGGGAAGAAGGAAGTTTTTGCCCTCGGGATGCCGAAACTTACGAGGGTGACGCCCAACTTCACGGTGGAAATCCCGGCGCCAACCTTTTCTACAACGACCTCAAGGAGGCCGGTTTTATCAACGAGACCTCGGTGAACCGGGACGTCGCCGAGCACACGGACGACGACTACATCTTCGCCATGCAGATTGATGAAGGTGGTTACCCCTATAACGTGATGGTCATCGCCGGGGTCAGCCGCTTCCTGGCCCGCGCCATGGACGAGTCCATCGACGGCAACGCCGACGATATGGATGGGGGGCGTATCCGGGGTATCCAGACAGATGGAACCATTGAGGATGACAGCTCCTGGTCCGATTGGAGTAGTGGTGGTGCTGGCAGCCCGGACAGCAAGGTCCACGTGGCCTACTTCTTCGAGGACGTGCCGACGGACTGATCGGCAGGTGGACAGGCAGCCTTGATTCCCCCTCGGTGGATCGAGGGGCCCTTCTAGGGAGAGGACAGCGATGCGGCATGCGAATCGACACCGGCAGGGCGGTTTTACCCTGGTGGAGCTCTCGGTGGTGCTGGTGATTGTCGGCCTCCTGCTCGGGGCGGTCTTCGCCGGGCAGGAGCTGATCAAGAACGCCCAGGCCACGCGGCTGAAGAACCAGGTCAAGAACATCGAGTCGATGGCCCAGAACTTCCGCGACCAGCGCGAGCGCTACCCGGGGGACTGCGATAATAACGGGTTTTTTGATACTCAAATTCTCGATCTAGGTAATCCCAATACCCGTGCCAAGCGGGCAAACTACCTGGCCGTGGATAGCGACTCCGACTTGGATTCCGGCGATTTCTGCCCGGATAACCCCGGGGATGAGGGTGTGGAAGGTGATACGGCTCTTGATGGCGACCCCGGCGCCAATCTCTTCTACAACGACCTCAAGGAGGCCGGTTTTATCAACGAGACCTCGGTGAACCGGGACGTCGCCGAGCACACGGACGACGACTACATCTTCGCGGGGCGAGTCGTTGTAGGTGGAAATCTTACCTCCTACAACGCGATTGTCGTCGCCGGGGTCAGCCGCTTCCTGGCCCGCGCCATGGACGAGTCCATCGACGGCAACGCCGACGACCCGTTGGGGGGGCGGGTTCGGTGGATGAGCGAAGGAGGTGTTGTCGCTTCGGAGGCAGCAGATGGGTGGGCACAAGATGCCAAGTCCCCGGATGACAAAGTCCACGTGGCCTACTTCTTCGAGGACGTCCCGCCGGAATCAAATCTCGACGGTGGATAAGTCAATGAAGCGCAGCGGGGCGTTACGCCCCGCTTATCCCGCGATGGGGCCGGGGCGTGCCGCCCCGGCCCGGTCCGGCGGAGACGGCGGACGGGCGTCTTGAGCTGCCGAGCAGAGGGCCTGATATGGCATTCGTGAGCACCCTCCTGGTCACCATGGACCGCCTCCGGGCGGAGGACGGCACGCAGCGGGCGCGCTACGCGCTGCTGCGCGGGCGGCGCATCGACCGGCGGGGGAGCTGCACCCTCGACGAGCTCGGCGGGTTGCGGGCGGGGCGGCTGCGGGCGAGCCTCCTCTCGCCGCTGACCCACCTCGAGCGCGTCGAGCTGGAGGCCTTCAGGCGCCGCCTGGTGCCCTTCGTGGCCCGGCGCTACCTCGACGGCGAGTCGATCTTCACCGAGCCGTACCGGCTGCGCACCCGGGTGGCGCGCCTCGCCGAGGGCCGCGCCGACACCTACATGATGGCCATGGCCGAGGACGACGTGGCCCTCGCCGCCGAGGCGCTGCCGCGCTCGGCCCGCCCGGCGGAGCTGCTCACCGCCGGCGAGGCGGCCATCGCCGCCCTGGTCGGGCGGGTCACGCGGGAGCCGTCGATGGCCTACTGGGCCCGCGGCACCTTCTTCCTCGCCCTGTTCATCGAGAACGGCCGGGTGCGCTGGCGGCGCACCGAGCGGGTCTTCGACCGCGGCCCGGGCGCCGAGGAGGAGGTCGGCGGCGAGGCGGGCCGCTACGAGCGGCTGATCGACGCCGCCGAGAGCGGGCTCACCGCCGAGCACGAGCGCGCCCTGCGCTACCGCTTCGCCCTCGGCGACCTGGTGGGCACGCCCATGCGCCGTGACGAGGCCGCCCAGGAGCGCAGCCAGCTCGAGGCGCGCATGGCCGGGCTGCTCGCCGGCGCCGCCGAGAACGCCATCCTCCACGAGCCCGAGCTCTACGGCCTCGCCTTCGTCCCGTCGTGGGCGGACATGCAGGAGGCCGACTATCAGCACCAGGTCCTCGCCCACCGCATTGCCACCCCGGCGGCAGGGATCGCCGCCGCGGTGGGCGTGGCCCTCGCCGGCGCCGGCGCCTACCAGCTCAGCCAGGCCGTCGCGGCGGAGGGCGACTTGAAGGTAGCCCAGGAGCGCTACCAGGCGCGCCGCGCCGAGCTCCAGGAGCAGCGCCCGCCCGCGGGCGCCCTCGAGGAGCTCGATGCGGCGCTGAGCCTCCACGAGCGCGAGCGCCGGGCGCTGCGCCTCGACCGCTTCCTCGCCTGGCTCGCCGAGCAGATCCCCGCCGAGGGCCACGTGCGCAGCCTCTCGCTGGAGGCCCGCGACGGCGACGACGAGGAGCAGCCCGCCGAGGCCTTCGCCGCCGACCTGGAGGTGGAGCTCGCCGGCGGCTACGACCGCGCCCGGGGGCTCGCCGAGGCGACGGTGAGCCGGCTCGGCGAGCGCGTCGAGCTCTCGGGCAGCGAGTTCCGCTACGAGCCCGCCCCCGAGCGGCAGGGCCGGGGGGTGCTCAGCTCGCGGCTGAGCGTCCAGGCCGAGGCGTTCTAGGCGCAGCGACAGAAGGAGGCAGGGCCATGGCTGAGGAAGTGCAGGCGGCGGGGAGCGAGGCGGGAGCGGGGCGGCCCATCGGCCAGCTCCTCGAGCAGAGCGGGGCCATCACCCCCGAGCAGGTGGCCTACGCCCTCCAGGTCCAGCGCATGAGCCGCGAGCGCCTCGGCGACGTGCTCCAGCGGCTGCGCTTCGTCACCGACCGGGAGGTGGCCGAGGTCCTCGCCCAGCAGTCCGGCTACCCCTTCGAGCCGCTCGCGGGGGCGGCGCCCGGCGGGGAGGTGCTCCGCGAGCTGCCCTACAACTTCGCCCAGCGCTACGAGCTCCTGCCGCTGCGCGTCGACGCCGGCGGGCGGCTCGAGGTCGCCGTCTCCGACCCCTTCGACAGCGACGGTGTCAGCCGCGCCGCCCGCTTCACCCGCTACCCGCTGCGCCTGCGGGTGGCGCCGCGGGGGCGGCTGCGCGAGCAGATCCAGCGCCTCTACTACTTCGCCGAGCACCCCATCGACGACGACGTCGAGCGTATCGCCCGCGACGCCCAGGCCGGGCGCAACTACGCCCCGGAGCGGCTCATGGAGCTGCTCATCACCGGGGCGGTGGAGCTCGGCGCCTCGGACGTGCACATCCAGCCGACGCCGGTGGCCTCGCTGATCTCCTACCGCATCGACGGCGTCCTGCAGCTGCGCTACACGCTGCCGCCGGAGGCCCACGTGCGGCTGATCTCGGCGATCAAGGTCGCCGCCAACATGGACATCGCCGAGCAGAACCGCCCCCTCGACGGGCGCATGAGCTTCAGCTTCCTCGGCGAGAGCTTCGACCTGCGCCTGTCCACGGCGCCGGCGAGCAGCGGCGAGTCCATGGTCCTGCGCCTGCTCTCCGGCGGCGGCGAGCTCATCAGCCTCGAGAGCGTCGGCTTCCAGCCCCAGCAGGTCGCCGACGTCGTGCGCATGGCCGACGTCCCCTACGGGCTGCTCCTGGTCACCGGCCCCACCGGCTCCGGCAAGAGCACCACCCTCTACGCGGCGCTGCGCAAGATCAACACCATGGAGAAGAACGTGCTCACCATCGAGGATCCGGTGGAGTACGCCATGCCGCTGATCCGCCAGGTCTCGGTCAACGAGCGCGCCGGGCTGACCTTCGCCTCCGCCATCCGCTCCTTCCTGCGCCACGACCCCGACGTGATGCTCGTCGGCGAGGTCCGCGACCAGGAGACCGCGCAGCTGACCATCCGCTCGGCGCAGACCGGCCACCTCGTCCTCTCCACGCTGCACACCAACGACGCCGCCGGCGCCGTGGTGCGCATGCGCGACCTGGGCATCGAGAGCTACCTCCTCTCCTCGTCGCTGGTGGGCGTCGTCTCGCAGCGCCTGGTGCGCAAGCTCTGCGAGCACTGCCGGGCGCCCTACACCCCGGACGAGGCCGAGCGGGAGGCCTACGGCCTGGCGGCGGCGACCCTCTACCGCGCCCGCGGCTGCGAGCGCTGCCTGCGGACCGGCTACCTCGGCCGGGTCGCGGTGGGCGAGGTGCTCCGCGTCGACGACGAGATCCGCGCGCTCATCGACGAGGGCGGCAACGCCCTGCAGCTGCGGCGCCTGGCCGAGGAGAAGGGGATGCACACCCTCTGGCAGTCGGCCCTGGGGCTGGTGGAGCAGGGGGTGACGGACCTGACCGAAGTCGAGCGAGTGATCCGCTAGGCCATGCCATTCTACCTCTACACGGCCATCGACCGCGCCGGCGCCCCCGTGCGCGGCCGGGCCCGCCACGCCAGCCTCGACGAGCTGGCCCGCGAGCTCGGCCTGCGGGGCGAGACCCTCTACCGCTTCACGGCGCTGCCGGACGGCTTCGCCCGGCTCGGCGAGGCCCTGCGGCGCAAGCCCCGGACGGCGGATGTGGCGGAGTTCTGCAACAACCTCGCCATCTACATCGGCGGCGGCGTGGACTTCCAGTCGGCCCTCAACGACATGGCCGACGCCACCCGCTCGGGGCCGATGCGCCGCCAGCTGCGCGAGGTCAAGCGGCTGCTCTACGCCGGCTACCCCTTCTCCGAGGCGCTGCGCCAGACCGGCGCCTTCCCCGAGATCGTGGTCAACATGGCGGCCATCGGCGAGGAGTCGGGGACCATCGACCGCACCCTGGCCGACGCCGGCGCCCACCTCGACCGCATGCTCGCCATCCGCAACGCCGTCTTCCGGGCGCTGCTCTACCCGATGTTCGCGCTCTTCGTCTTCTTCGCGGCGCTGCTCTTCTGGCTGGCCTTCGTCATCCCGCAGCTCGAGCAGGTCTTCCGGCAGATGAACGTGGCGCTGCCGCCGATCACGCGCAACGTCCTCGCCATCAGCGGCTGGTTCCAGGAGCACTGGCTCGGGGTGCTCGTCGGCGTGCTGCTGATCCCGGTGGCGCTCAAGGGGCTGCGCTGGCTCAAGGGGCCGGGGCGGCTCATCGACGCGGGCCTGTGGCGGATGCCCATCGTCGGCCGGCTGGTGCGCGGCTCGCAGTGGGCTTTCTACTTCCAGTACCTGGGGGTGATGTACGCCTCCGGGGTGGTCATCACCCGCGCCCTGGAGGCCGTCCGCGAGTCCACCACCAACAAGGACTTCCGGCGCCGGCTCGCCCCCATCGAGGAGCAGCTGCGCACCGGCGAGCCCCTGGAGACCGCCTTCGCCCGGACCCGGGCCTTCGAGCCCCTGGGGGTGCGGATGATCGGCCTCGGCGAGCAGACCGGCAGCCTCGACGGCCAGCTCCGCAAGCTCGCCGAGATCTACTACCGCCGGGTGCAGAACCTCGTGGAGGTGGTCAGCAAGCTCTTCGAGCCGATCATCGTCCTCGTCGTCGGGCTGTTCTTCGTCATCTTCGTCGTCGCCGTCGTCGGCCCGATCTACCAGATGGTCCGCGATGTGGGCGCCGGCCTCTAGCGGGCGCAGGAGGAGAGAGCCATGCAGCGGCACAGCAGCAGCGGATTCACCCTGGTCGAGATGGCCGTGGTGCTCGTCATCGCCGGGATGCTCGTCACCATCGGCTTCTCGACGGTCGGCATCCTCCTGGAGCAGACCCGGCGCAGCAGCGACCGGCAAGTGATCGAGGAGGGCAAGGAGGCCCTCTTCGGCGAGCTCCTCGCCGGCGGCGGCCTGCCGGCGCCGCGGGCGATCGACGGCGATAACCGCGCCCTCTTGCATGAGGACGGCGGCGAGACCGATCCCGGCGTTCCCGGCGCCCTGCCCGCCGACACCCTGGGCGTCTCCGCCACCGGCAGCGGCAGCGCCCTGCTCGGCTACGACGTGCATCCGGCCCTGCGGGCGGAAGAGGCGTTCTCCATCGCGGATTGGGTGGAGTGGATCGAGGTTGATGGTGGCGATCAGGGCGAACTGGATGGCGCAGATACCGGGATCGGCACCGGCGGCAGTGAGGCCCAGCTCTGCCGGAACCTCAATACCCTCCTCGCCCTGGCGGAGCAGGAGGGCGATAGCCTGGAAAACGACGAGGAGGAGGTGGAGGCCACCCTGCCGCGGGTCTGGTCGCGCGGGTACGTCGAGGATGAAGGCGGAGATCCAGACAATAAAGAAGCTGCGCTCGAGAACGCCTCCCCCTACGCCTTTGTCGTGCTCCGCCGCCCCGAGGAGGCCCAGGGGGAGCGCCTGGACCGGGAGAACAGCTTTGATCTGGACGAGAAGGTGTACCGGGTCTGGGAGAACCCCAACACCCCCGCGGAGCCCGGCCGCAGCGATGCGGCGCTGCGCTACGACGGCCACGTGGCGGGCTACCCCCTCTCGCGCCTCGCCGGCGAGCTGCGCCGGGCCGGGCTCTGCAGTAGCGGCCCGGCGCGGTGCCGGAATAACGAGGTCCTCGTCACGCTCATCAACGACACCCATATGGGAGTGACGCCCGGGTGGAAGATGACGGGGTACCTGATCAGTGAGGGGAAAATGGATGATGATGGCTCATGTGATATAGAGGGTACCGACGAGGGCGATGAGCTCAATAACCTCGACGATTGTGATTACCACACCCGTCTGACGATCCCGCCCTCGGAGCGCAGCCGGTCCGCCTGCCTGCCCGCTTACGGCGAGGCGGGCCCTTCAGATTCTGATGAAGGACCTTATCACCTCGTGATCACCCTTGAGGATAACACTGGCGCTGCTGATGACTTCCTGGTCGCCAAAGCACCCCTGGCCGAGATCGACGGCGATAGCCCAGAAGCTTGGCTCGCTCCATCCATCCTCGGCAGCAGCGGGTCGGCGGAGGCCGAGATCTTTTTCCAGGCGAATAAACCTGACAAATATCTCCAATCGCGAGCTGAGCCAGTTGGTGGCAAAGAGGAGTGTGGCGATTATCTGGACGAGGGCAATTGTGAAAAGGAACACGGAAAGGGTGCTTCATGGAAAGACTCGGAGGGTAACGAATTGGACTGGACCGGAAGCAATGAGTCATGACGCCCGCGGCCCTGCTCGAGGCGCCTCCAGCCCCCTCGCCGCCGCGGCCCGGCAACGGTAGGCGCCCGGCGGGCGCCCCGCGGACGACGCTGAACAGGAGAGCCGACCCATGAATGCATTCATCAAGCGATCCCTGGCCTGGCTCCTGCTCGCCTCCCTGCTCCTCGGCGGGGGGCTGTTCCTGAGCGCCTACGCTCAGGACCGCCACGCGGCCGCCCGGCAGGCGCTCCAGGCCGTGGAGCGGGCGCAGACCGACCTCCGCCAGCTCCAGCGCCAGGTGGAGGCCTACCGCGAGGCCGTGGGGCGCCTCGGCTGGGATCCGGGCCGCGAGCGCCGGCGCGAGGACGTCGCCCTCGCCGCCGAGTTCTCCCAGGGCCAGCTCGGGCTCCTCGAGGAGATGCTCCGCTCCAACTACGGCGGCGACGGCATCTTCTCGGTGCGCCGCTTCCAGCTGGCCTCGTCGCGGGGCGAGGGGGGCGCGCTCACCTACCAGGTCGATCTCCAGGGCGAGAACCTGCTGCTCTTCGAGGGAGGCGCGCAATGAACAGCTACTTCATCTTCCTGATCCTGCCCGTGCTGGCGCTGGCGGGCTGGTGGGGCGGCAACGCCCTCGGCGGCGAGCCCGGCGGCTCGGCCTCCGTGGCGGCGGTGGAGGCCCTGGAGATGCCCGAGGGCCTGGAGCAGATCCGGGAGCGGCGCCGGCGCGAGTCGCCGCCCATCGACATGACCGCCTTCCAGCCGGCCGTCTCCGAGGCGGCGCTCGCCGCGGCGAGCGGCGGCGGCAGCGGCGACGGGGGCGGCGATCCGCAGGCGAAAGCCGCCGAGGCGGCGCCGGAGCCGCCCCGGGCGCAGGAGCAGCTCGACCTCGTGGGCGTGATGATCCACGACGACCGCCGCGTCGCCCACATCGGCGGCGAGGTCGTCCAGATCGGCGACGCGGTGCTCGGCTACCGCGTCCAGCGCATCGAGATGGATCGCGTGGTGGTGAGCGGGCCGCGGGGCTGGGAGGAGGTCCGCTTTGCGGCGGATCTGTAGTCGACGGGCCCTGGGTGGGTCCGGCCCGCCGGCCTCGGGCGGGACCATGAACCGGAGAAGAGGGGATCCCAAGATTATGAGACGTGCTGCCTTCCTGTCCCCCGTTGCGTTGCTGCCGCTGCTGAGCGCCTGCGGCACCATGCAGGAGAAGCCCGAGCCGAGCGCGGAGGCGGAGATCAACTCGGTGCCGGGCAGTGCCTACGAGCGCCTCCTGGAGGATCCGGACCTGGCGCCGGAGCGGCCCGAGGCGGAGGCGCCGGCCGGCGCCGAGGGCGGGGCGTCGGGGGCCGCGGGCCCGCTGCGCCTCGGCGCCGAGCAGCGGCTGCCCATGATCAGCCAGGCCGCGGAGGGCGGAGCGCCCGAGGAGGTCTCCGGGCAGCGGTACAGCTTCCGGGCGGACGCCCTGCCGGTGGGCGAGGCGCTGCGGATGTTCGGGCGCATGTACGATCTGAACGTCTACACCGACCCCGACGTCACCGGCACCGTCGACGTGGACTTCGCGGACGTGCCCCTGGAGCAGGCCATGCGGCTGCTGCTCAGCGGCAACGGCCTCTACTGGGCGTGGGACGACGGCGTGATCCACGTCCAGCGCACGGTTACCCGGACCTTCGAGCTCGACTACGTGCGCATGTCCCGCGAGGGGAGCTTCAGCTCGAGCGCCTCGGTGGAGGGCAGCGGCGGCAGCGGGGGTGGCGATTCCAGCGGCGACGCCGAGATCAGCCAGAGCGTGACCAACGAGTTCTGGGACGAGATCGAGGAGCAGCTCGGGAGCCTGCTCTCGGGGGAGGGGCGGCTGGTGGTCAACCGCATGACCGGGACCGTGCAGGTCTCCGACGTCTACCCGCGGGTCCAGGACGTCGAGCAGTTCGTCGCCAGCCTGCAGGACGCCATGGGCCGCCAGGTGGCCATCGAGGCGCGCATCCTGGAGGTCAAGCTCCGCGACGACCAGGCCATGGGCATCGACTGGTCCCGGATCAACCTGGACAACTTCGGCCAGATCACCAGCCAGACCTCGTTCACCGGCGGGGGCGGGAGCGCCAGCCCGGCCGGGGTCGACGGCGCCGCCGCCAGCACGCTGACCATCGACTTCAACGACGGCAGCTTCAGCTCCCTGGTCAGCGCCCTCAAGGAGCAGGGAGACGTGCGCGTGATGTCGCAGCCGCGGGTGCGCACCCTCAACAACCAGCCGGCGGTGATCAAGGTCGCCACGCAGCAGACCTTCTGGGAGCGCAATACCACCCGCTTCGTCGAGGACGGCGAGGATATCGTCGAGGTCGACGAGTCGGCCAACAACTTCAGCGAGGGGCTGATGCTCTCGGTGACCCCGCAGATCTCCGACGACGGGCGGGTGATGCTCGACGTCTCGCCGATGATCACCGACCTGGTCGACGTCTCCCAGTCGCCGAGCGGCGACAGCAACGCGCCGATCTTCGACGTCAAGCAGACCAGCACCCTGGTGCAGGTCAGCGACGGCGAGACGGTGCTCATCGGCGGGCTGATCCAGGACGGCACCTCGAAGAGCCGGCGCGGGATCCCGGTGCTCGGCTCCCTGCCGCTGCTCGGGCGCCTCTTCAGCAGCGACTACGAGGCCAAGAGCCGCACGGAGCTGGTGATCTTCATCGAGCCGACGGTGATCGGGCGGCGCCTGTGAGCGAGGATCTGCCTTGGACGTAGCGGATGTGGAGGCCTGCTACCGGGAGCTGGGGTTCACCGGCTCGCCGTTCAGCATCACCCCGGATACCGACTTCTTCTACCCGGGCGGCCAGCACAAGGCGGCGCTCGCCCACATGCGCTACGGCATGACGGCGGGCGGCTTCGCCCTGCTCACCGGCGAGGTGGGGCTGGGCAAGACGCTGCTGTGCCGCTACCTGCTGCGCAGCCCGCCGGCGCGGGTGCGCACGGCCTACGTCTTCAATCCCGCGCAGAGCTACGAGGACCTGCTCTCGAGCATCCACCACGATCTCCAGGGCGAGTGGCTGGCCGGCATGACCCCGGGGCAGATGCAGCGCGCCATCTACGACGGGCTCATCGCCATGGCCGAGGGCGGCGAGCGCGCGGCGGTGGTCATCGATGAGGCGCACCGGCTGGCGCCGGAGCTGCTGGAGTCCCTGCGCCTGCTCTCCAACCTGGATACCGAGAAGCAGAAGCTGCTGTCGCTGCTGCTCGTCGGCCAGCCGGAGCTCGACCGCACGCTGGCGCTGCGCGCCATGCGGCCGCTGGCGCAGCGCATCGGGGTGCGCTACCACCTGGCCCCCTTCTCCCGGCCGGAGACCGCCCGCTACCTCCGCCACCGCATCCTGACGGCGCGCGAGCGCGACTTCGACTTCGAGGTCTCGGCGCCGGCGGCGGCGGTGATCCACCGGGAGAGCCAGGGGGTGCCGCGGCGGATCAACCAGATCGCCGATCGCGCGGTGCTCGCGGCGTACGCGCAGCGGGTGGCGGCGGTGACCCGGCGCCACGCCAAGCGGGCGGCCCGCGAGGTCCGCCGCGGGGGCGGCGCGCTGTGAGCATCATCGAGGAGGCCCTCCACCGCCTCGAGCGCGATGGCGGCGAGCGCCCCGCGCCGCCGCCGCTCTACGCCGCGGCGCCCGGCCGGGCGCGCGCGCCGCGGCGCTGGCTGGTG
>NZ_NRSH01000010.1 GCF_016584055.1 Halorhodospira neutriphila | reverse complement strand
TGCGGGGGCGGGGCCCTCCTCGGCGGGCGCCGCGCCGCCGGGCTCCGTCCCGGCGCCCTCGGCACCGCCCGCCTCCGCCTCGGCGGTGAGGATGACGCTGCCCTCGGAGACCGTGTCCCCGACCCCCACCCGCAGCTCGCGCACCGTGCCGGCCACGCTCGACGGCACCTCCATGCTCGCCTTGTCCGACTCCAGCGTGATCAGCGACTGCTCCGGCTCAATCCGCTCGCCCGGCGAGACCAGCACCTCGATGACCTCCACGTCCTCGAAGCCGCCGATATCCGGGACCTTGACTTCCTGTTCCGCCACGGTCACACCTCCCACGGGTTCGGGGCATCCGCCGCCAGCGCGTAGCGCTGGATCGCCTCGTCGACGCGCTCGGCCGCCACCTGGCCGTCGTCGGCCAGCGCCTTCAGCGCCGCGCAGACGACGTGGTAGCGGTCGATCTCGAAGAAGCTGCGCAGCCGCTCGCGCGTATCGGAGCGGCCGAAGCCGTCGGTGCCGAGGACCCAGTAGGGCCGGCCGTCGAGGTAGGGGCGGATCTGCTCGGCGTAGGCGCGGACGTAGTCGGTGGCCGCCACCGCCGGGCCCGCGGCCCCCTCGAGGCACTGCGCCACGTACGGCCGGCGCGGCTCGCCGCCCGGGTGGAGCCGGTCGTGGCGCTCGCAGGCGCGGCCGTCGCGGGCGAGCTCGGTGAACGACGGGCAGCTCCACAGGTCGGCGTGGACGCCGAAGTCCTCGGCGAGCAGGTCCGCGGCGGCGATCACCTCGCGGAAGATGCTCCCCGAGCCGAGGAGCTGGACCCGCGGGGCCTCGCCCTCCGGCCCCCGGCGGTAGGCGTACATCCCGCGCAGGATGCCGGTCTCGACGCCCTCGGGCATCGCCGGGTGGGCGTAGTTCTCGTTGTAGACGGTGATGTAGTAGAAGACGTTCTCCTGGTCGACGAACATCCGCCGCAGGCCACCCTGGAGGATCACCGCCAGCTCGTAGGCGAAGGCCGGGTCGTAGGCGATGCAGTTGGGGATGGCCGAGGCGAGCAGGTGGCTGTGGCCGTCCTGGTGCTGCAGCCCCTCGCCGTTGAGCGTCGTCCGCCCGGCCGTGCCGCCGATGAGGAAGCCCCGGGCCTGGATGTCGCCGGAGGCCCAGGCCAGGTCCCCCACCCGCTGGAAGCCGAACATGGAGTAGAAGACGTAGAAGGGGATCATGTTCACGCCGTGGTTGGCGTAGGCGCTCGCCGCGGCCATCCACGAGGAGATGGCGCCCGCCTCGTTGAGCCCCTCCTCGAGGATCTGCCCCGTCTTCGACTCCTTGTAGAACATCAGCTGGTCGGCGTCCTCGGGCTCGTAGAGCTGGCCCACCGAGGAGTAGATGCCGAGCTGGCGGAACAGCCCCTCCATGCCGAAGGTCCGCGCCTCGTCCGGGACGATGGGCACGACGTGGGCGCCGATGGCCTTATCCCGGGTGAGGATGGTCAGGGCGCGGACGAAGGCCATGGTCGTCGACAGCTCGCGCTCGCCGCTGTCCTCGAGCAGCGGCTGGAAGGCGGAGAGCTCCGGGGTCTCCAGCGCCGGGGCGCGCTCCCAGCGCACCGGCAAGTAGCCGCCGAGGGCCCGGCGGCGCTCGTGGAGGTAGCGCATCTCCGGGCTGTCGTCGTCGGGCTTGTAGAAGGGCGTCTCCTTGAGCTTGTCGTCGGCGACCGGGATCTCGTAGTGGTCCCGGAAGCGGCGCAGGGCGCTCTCACCCATCTTCTTCTGCTGGTGGGTGATGTTCTGCCCCTCGCCGGCCTCGCCCATGCCGTAGCCCTTGACCGTCTTGGCGAGGATGACCGTCGGCTCGCCGGTGTGGTGCACGGCGGTGTGGTAGGCGGCGTAGACCTTGTGCGGGTCGTGGCCGCCGCGGTTGAGCCGGTAGATGTCGTAGTCGGACATGCCGGCGACCATCCGCTCGAGCTCGGGGTACTTGCCGAAGAAGTGCTTGCGGGTGTACTCGCCGCCCTTGGCCTTGAAGGCCTGGTACTCGCCGTCGACGCACTCCTCCATGCGCTGCTGGAGCAGCCCGGTCTTGTCCATCTCGAGCAGCGGGTCCCAGCGCGAGCCCCAGATGACCTTGAGCACGTTCCAGCCGGCGCCCCGGAACTCGCCCTCGAGCTCCTGGATGATCTTGCCGTTGCCGCGCACGGGCCCGTCGAGGCGCTGGAGGTTGCAGTTGATGACGAAGATGAGGTTGTCGAGCCCCTCGCGGGCGGCGGTGCCGATGGCGGCCATCGACTCCGGCTCGTCCATCTCGCCGTCGCCCATGAAGACCCACACCTTGCGCCCCGAGGTATCGCGGATCCCGCGGTGGTGGAGGTACTTCATGAAGCGCGCCTGCTGCACGGCCTGGACCGGGCCGAGGCCCATGGAGACGGTCGGGAACTGCCAGAACCCGGGCATCAGCCAGGGGTGGGGGTAGGAGCTGACGCCCTGGCCGTCGACGTCGCGGCGGAAGTTGCCCAGCTGCTCCTCGCTCAGCCGCCCCTCGAGGTAGGCGCGGGCGTAGATCCCCGGGGCGGAGTGGCCCTGGAAGAAGACCAGGTCGCCGTCCTGCTCCTCGCTCGGCGCCCGCCAGAAGTGGTTGAAGCCGATCTCGTAGAGGGTGCACGCCGAGGCGTAGCTGGCGATGTGGCCGCCGATGCCGTCGTGCTGGCGGTTGGCGTTGACCACCATGGCGATGGCGTTCCAGCGCACCAGCGAGCGGATCCGCCACTCCAGGTGGTGGTCGACGTACTCCGGCGGCCGCACCTCGAGGTGGCGGGGGATCGTGTTGATGTAGCCGGTGGTCGCCTTGAACGGCAAGTGGCCGCAGCGCCGGCGGCCCTTGGCCACCAGCTGCTCCAGGAGGAACTGCGCCCGCTCGGGCCCCTCGTGCTCGATGACGCCGTCGAGGGCCTCGAGCCACTCCTGGATCTCCTCCGGATCGGGATCGTCGCGCAACTGTGCTACCGATGGCATGGCTCACCTCTTGGTTAAGAGTCGCCGTGCCGGCGGGGGCGCGCAGCGCGGGGGTGGCCGCTGCGCCCGGCGGCGCCTTCTGGGCGTCCCCGGCCCCGCCGCCGGCGGCGAACGGTTGTTATTCTTCAGCCGTTGCGGGCCGCGGCCGGCCGCGGCCCCGCTCATCCCTCCGCTGCATCGCTATCGGATCGTGAGTCCTCGAGGGGCGACGACCGCTTGTAGGTCGACATCCCCGCGGTGACCGCAAAGCGCATGGCGTCCTCGACGCTCATCTCCACCGGCTCCACCGCCGAGGCGGGCACGAGCAGGGTGTAGCCGCCGACCTGGTAGCTCATCGGCGTGTAGACGGCGATGGTCTCCTCCCCGCCGAGCCCCTTGGCCACACCCTGCCACTCCCGCCGGGTCACCACCCCGAGGAGCCGGTAGTCGCTGCCGGGCAGCGGCACCGTGACCACCTGGTCGCCGAGCTCCTCGGCCCGGGAGACGAACTCGGTCAGGTCCTGGACGGCGCCGTAGACCGTCCGCGCCACGGGCAGGCGCAGCATCAGCCGCTCGCCCCACTCCCACACCCGGCGCAGGACGTAGAAGTTGAGCAGCGTGCCGACGGCCAGGATGCCGGAGACGGCCAGGGCGACCCCCATGCCGGGGAGGTACCAGGCGTCGGGGAGGACGACGCGGACGAGGCTGCCGAGCAGCCGCTCGGCGGTGGTGAGGAGCCAGTAGAGGAGGTAGAGCGTCACGGCTGCCGGCAGGACCGCCAGCAGGCCTTTGAGGAAGAGGGTGCCGAGTCTACGCATAGGTTATCCCCCGTACCGTGTCGGTGTGCACCGGATGCGACAAGACAGCGGCACGGGGGACTCCCTCAGCCGTGCGCTAGCTGACCTTCGGCGCCAGCTCCCCGGACTCGTAGCGGGCGACCATGTCCTCCAGCGGGATCGGCTTGATCCTGGAGGCCATGCCCGCGGAGCCGAAGGCCTCGTAGCGGGCCTTGCAGATCTCCTTCATGGCCTCGGTGGAGGCCTTGAGGAACTTGCGCGGGTCGAAGTTCGACGGGTTCTCGGCCAGGTGCTTGCGCACCGCGCCGGTGGAGGCCAGGCGCAGGTCAGTGTCGATGTTGACCTTGCGCACGCCGTTGCGGATGCCCTCCTGGACCTCCTCGACCGGCACGCCGTAGGTCTCGGGGATCTGGCCGCCGTGCTCGTTGATGATCTCCAGCCACTCCTGGGGCACCTGCGAGGAGCCGTGCATGACCAGGTGGGTGTCCGGCAGGCGCTGGTGGATCTCCTTGATCCGGCTGATGGCCAGGATGTCGCCCGTCGGCGGGCGGGTGAACTTGTAGGCGCCGTGGCTGGTGCCGCAGGCGATGGCCAGGGCGTCGACGTGGGTGTCGCGGACGAAGCGCGCCGCCTCCTCGGGGTCGGTGAGCAGCTTGTCCTTGTCCATCTTGCCCTCGGCGCCGACGCCGTCCTCCTTGCCGGCCTCGCCGGTCTCGAGGGAGCCGAGCACGCCGATCTCGCCCTCGACGGAGACGCCGCCGGCGTGGGCCATCTCGGCGACCTTGCCGGTGACCCCGACGTTGTACTCGTACTCGGCGGGCGTCTTGCCGTCCTCGCGCAGCGAGCCGTCCATCATCACCGACGAGAAGCCGGACTGCAGGGCGCGCAGGCAGGCCGCCGGGTTGGCGCCGTGGTCGAGGTGGACGCACAGCGGGATGTCCGGGTAGGTCTCCAGCGCCGCCTCGACGAGGTGGCGGTAGAAGGGCACGCCGGCGTACTTCCGCGCCCCGGCGGAGGCCTGCATGATGACCGGGCTGTCGACCTCCCGGGCGGCCTCCATGATGGCGTGCACCTGCTCCATGTTGTTGGCGTTGAACGCCGGCATGCCGTAGCCGTGCTCGGCGGCGTGGTCGAGCAGCTGCCGTAGGGTGATCATCGCCATAGTCTCGACTCCTCCGCTATTTCGATTCGCTGGATGGTAAGTAGTCGTCCACGCACACGATGCGCAGCGTGTTGGTCCCGCCGGGGTCGCCGAGCGCCTCGCCGTGGGTGACCAGGACGTAGTCGTGGGCCGTCACCAGCCCCTGGCGCGTCAGCCGCCCCAGGAGCCGCCCCTTGAGGGAGGTGAGATCCTCCTGCTCGGTGTCGAACTCCAGGGGGTAGACGCCGCGGTAGAGGGTCACCCGCCCCCGCGTCGCCGGGTGCCGGGTGAGCACGTAGATCGGCAGCCCCGAGCTGATCCGCGACATCCACGCCGCCGTCGACCCGGACTCGGTGATCGCGATCAGCGCCTTGACCGAGAAGTGGTTCGCCGCGTACATGGCGGCCATGGCCACGGTCTCGTCGACCCGGTCGAACTGCTCGTCGAGGCGGTGGTAGGAGACGGTCACCGTGCGGTTCTTCTCCGCCTCGCGGCAGACCCGGTCCATGGCGCCGACGGCCTTGTCCGGGTAGTGGCCCGTCGCCGTCTCCGCCGAGAGCATGACGGCGTCGGTCCCGTCGAGCACGGCGTTGGCGACGTCGAAGACCTCGGCCCGGGTCGGGATGGGGCTGTCGATCATCGACTCCATCATCTGCGTCGCCGTGATCACCGCCCGGTTGCGCCACCGCGCCTTCTGGATGAGCTGCTTCTGCGCCTCGGGCAGGGCCGCGTCGCCGATCTCCACGCCGAGATCGCCGCGGGCGACCATGATCCCGTCGGCGGCGTCGATGATCTCCTCGGCGGCCTCGCGGGCCTCGGCGCGCTCGATCTTGGCGATCAGCCCGGCGTGGCCGCCGGCGTCGCGCAGCAGGTCGCGGGCCTCGTGGATGTCCCCGGCGCAGCGGGGGAACGAGACGGCCATGTAGTCGGCCTCGAGCTCGGCGGCCGTGACGACATCGGCGCGGTCCTTGTCGGTGAGCGCCGGCGCCGAGAGCCCCCCGCCGCGGCGGTTGATCCCCTTGCGGTCGCTGAGCTCGCCGCCGGTGACCACCGTCGTGCGCACCGCCGTGCCCTCGATGGCCTCCACCCGCAGGACCAGGCGGCCGTCGTCGAGCAGCAGCTCGTCGCCGGGGGCGAGGTCGCCGGGCAGCCCCTCGTAGGCCACGCCCACCGCCTCCTCGGTCCCCGCGTCGGACCCGAGGGCGGGGTCGAGGGTAAAGCGCGCCCCCTCCTCGAGCCAAACCGGCGAGCTGCGGAACTGCTCGATGCGGATCTTCGGCCCCTGCAGGTCGACGAGCACGCCGACCCGGCGGTTGTGGGCCTGCGCCCAGGCCCGCACGGCCTCGACGCGGCGGCGGTGCTCCGCCACCTCGCCGTGGGAGAAGTTGATGCGCACCAGGTCCACGCCGGCGCTCAGCAGCGCATCGAGGGCCTCCGGCCGGTCCGTGGCCGGGCCCAGCGTGGCGAGGATCTTGGTGCGCCGCGGCATCACCATCCCTTCAGCTCCCTCGGCGGCCCCGCCGCTCACTGCTGCGCTTCGCCAGCGCGCTGCTCGAGCGCTGCGACCCCGGGCAGCTCGCGCCCCTCGACGAACTCGAGGAAGGCGCCGCCGCCGGTGGAGATGTAGGAGATCCGATCGCCGACGCCGAACTGCTCGACGGCGGCCAGGGTGTCGCCGCCGCCGGCGATGGAGAAGCCCTCGCTCGCCGCGATGGCCTCGGCGAGCGCCTGGGTGCCGGCGGCGAACGGCGCCATCTCGAAGACCCCGACGGGGCCGTTCCAGATCACCGTCCCGGCGTTGCGCAGCAGCCCGTCGTAGCGGGCCCGCGTCGCGGGGCCGACGTCGAGGATCATCTCGTCGTCGGGGATGGCGTCCACCGGGCGGACGTGGGCCTCGGCCTCGGCGGAGAACTCCTTGGCGGTCACCACGTCCTCGGGGATGGGGATCTCGCCGCCCTTGGCCCGGGCCTCCTCCATGAGCCGCCGGGCGGTATCGACGAAGTCCTTCTCGTAGAGGGACTTGCCGACCGGGTAGCCGGCCGCGGCGATGAAGGTGTTGGCGATCCCGCCGCCGACGATCAGCTGGTCGACCTTCTGGGTCAGCGCCTCGAGGACCTGGACCTTGCCGGAGACCTTGGAGCCGCCGACGATGGCGATCATCGGCCGGCGCGGGTTGTCGAGGGCCTTGCTCAGCGCGTCGAGCTCGGAGGCGAGCAGCGGCCCGGCGCACGCCTCGGGGGCGAAGCGCGCCACGCCGTGGGTGGAGGCCTGGGCGCGGTGGGCCGTGCCGAAGGCGTCCATGACGTAGACGTCGCAGGTCGCCGCCATGCGCTTGGCCAGCGCCTCGTCGTCCTTGGTCTCGCCGGCGTTGAAGCGCACGTTCTCGCAGACGGCGGCCGCGCCCGGCTCGATGTCGACGCCGTCGAGCCACTCCCGGACCACCGGCACCTCGCGGCCGAGCAGCTCGCCGAGGCGCGCCGCCACCGGGGCCATGGAGGCCTCGGGGTCGTACTCGCCCTCGGCGGGCCGGCCGAGGTGGGAGATCACCATGACCCGCGCGCCGGCGTCCAGCGCCTGGCGGATGCTCTCGGCCGCCGCCCGGACGCGGGTGTCGTCGGTGACCTGGCCGTCCTTGATGGGCACGTTGAGGTCCTCGCGGATGAGCACCCGCTTGCCGGACAGGTCGAGCTCACTCATGCGCTTCGCTTTCACGGCACTGCTCCTCTTCGTTGTTCTGTGCGCCGTACGGCCGCTTAGCCGAGCACCCGCTCGGCCGTCATCACGACCCGATCCGCGGTCATCTCGAAGTGCTCGTAGAGCGCCGGCCCGGGGGCCGACTCGCCGAAGGTGTCGATGCCCACGACGTCGCCGCGCTCACCGACCCAGCCGCGCCACAGGGCGGTGGCGCCGGCCTCGACGACCACCCGCGGCACCCCGCTCGGCAGGACCTGCTCGCGGTAGGCGGCGTCCTGGGCCTGGAAGCGCTCGAGGCAGGGCATGGAGACCACGCGGGCCCGGCGGCCGCTGGCCTGCAGCCGCTGGCAGGCGCCCTGGGCGATCTCCACCTCGGAGCCCGTGGCCAGGAGCACCACCTCGGGGGCGCCGTCGGTGTCGGTGAGGGTGTAGCCGCCGCGGCTGATGGCCTCGGCCTGCTCCGCCGAGCGCTCCTGGGGCTCGAGGCCCTGGCGCGACAGGCACAGCGCCGCCGGCCCCTGGCGCCGGGCGAGCGCCTGGGCCCAGGCCGCCGCCGTCTCCTGGGCGTCGCAGGGGCGCCAGACCTCGAGGTTGGGGATCAGCCGCAGGCTGCTGACCTGCTCGATGGGCTGGTGGGTCGGGCCGTCCTCGCCGAGGCCGATGGAGTCGTGGGTGTAGACGAGGACCGAGCGCACCCCCATGAGCGCCGCCATGCGCACGGCGTTGCGCGCGTAGTCGGAGAAGATCAGGAAGGTGCCGCCGTAGGGGATCCAGCCGCCGTGGAGGCTGACCCCGTTCATGATCGCCGTCATGGCGAACTCGCGGACGCCGTAGAAGACGTAGTTGCCGTCGGCGTCCTCGGCGCTGATCTCGGTGCAGTCGCCCCACCAGGTGTTGTTCGAGCCGGTCAGGTCGGCGGAGCCGCCGAGCAGCTCGGGCAGGTTGGGGCCGAGGTGGTTGAGCACGGCCTGGGAGCTCTTGCGGGTGGCGTCCTTCTTGCCGCCGGCGAACTTCTCCAGGGCCTCGGCGACGAGCCGGTCCCACGACGCCGGCAGCTCGCCGCGCATGCGCCGCTCGAAGTCCCGGGCGAGCTCGGGGTGCGCCTTGCGGTAGGCCGCCAGGCGCTCCTCCCACTCCTGGACGCGCTGCTGCCCGGACTCGCGGGCGTCCCAGGCGCGGTAGTGCGCCTCGGGGATCTCGAAGGGGCCGTGCTCCCAGCCGAGGAAGTCGCGGGTGGCCTGGATCTCGTCGTCGCCGAGCGGCGCCCCGTGGACGCCGTGGGTGCCGCAGACGTTGGGGGCGCCGAAGCCGATGACCGTCTGGCAGTCGATGAGCGTCGGCCGGCTGGTGTCGGCGCGGGCCTGCTCGATGGCGGCGCGCACGGCGTCGGCGTCGTGGCCGTCGATGGGCCCGATGACCTGCCAGCCGTAGGCCTCGAAGCGCTTGGTCACGTCCTCGGTGTACCAGCCCTCGACCTTGCCGTCGATGGAGATGCCGTTGTTGTCGTAGAAGGCGACGAGCTTGCCCAGCCCGAGGGTGCCGGCCAGGGAGCAGGCCTCGTGGGAGACCCCCTCCATCAGGCAGCCGTCGCCGACGAAGACGTAGGTCCAGTGGTCGACGAGCTGGTGGCCGGGGCGGTTGAACTGCGCCGCGAGGCCCTTCTCGGCGAGCGCCATGCCCACGGCGTTGGCCAGCCCCTGGCCGAGCGGGCCGGTGGTGGTCTCGACGCCCGGCGTGTAGCCGTACTCGGGGTGGCCCGGCGTCTTGGAGTGGAGCTGGCGGAAGGACTTGAGGTCCTCCATGGAGAGGTCGTAGCCGGTCAGGTGCAGCAGCGCGTACTGCAGCATCGAGCCGTGGCCGTTGGAGAGGACGAACCGGTCGCGATCGAACCAGCCCGGCTGCTGCGGGGCGTGCTGCAGGTAGTCGCGCCAGAGGACCTCGGCGATGTCGGCCATCCCCATGGGCGCGCCGGGGTGCCCGGACTGGGCCTTCTGGACCGCGTCCATGGCCAGCGCCCGGATGCCGTTGGCCAGCTCCCGCCGGCTCAAGTCAGTCGACGCCATGTTCTACCTCCCTCAAAAGTGTTCGGGCTCGGCTGCTGGGTCAGCAAGCCGCCATCTTGCCTCAAGACTCTACGGACCACGAACGATAAGCAAAAGCAAATCGTCTTGATGGTGAAGATAAGCATCCCGGCTCAACGGGTGAGCTGCGCGAAGACCCCCGGCAGGCGCTCCGGCAGCCGCTCGACGTGGTCGACCACGCAGTAGCCGTTGGCGCCGAAGATCCGCGAGACGTAGGCGTCGGCCTCGCGGTCGAGGGTCAGGCAGTAGCTCATCACCCCGCGGGCGCTCAGCTCCTCCGCCGCGCTCTTGGTGTCCTGGCGCAGGTACTGGGGGTCGCGGACATCCACGTCGTGGGGCTCGCCGTCGGTGACGATCAGCAGCAGCTTGTGCCGCTGCGGCCGGCGCGCCAAGTAGCTGCCGCCGTGGCGCATCGCCGCGCCCATGCGCGTCGACAGCTGCCCGCGCATGCCGGCGAGCCGCCCCTTCGCCTCGGCCCCCCACGGCTGCTCGAAGTCCTTGAAGCGGAAGTACTGGACGTCGTGCCGGCCGTCGGAGGAGAAGCCGTGGACGGCGAAGGGGTCGCCGATGCCGTCGATGGCCCAGCCGAGCAGCGCCGTCGCCTCGCGGGTCAGGTCAAGGACCGTCTTGTCGCCGGCGCCGGCCGGGTCGTTGGTGGAGGCCGAGAGGTCGAGGAGCACCAGCACCGCCAGGTCCCGCGTCTTGCGCAGGTAGCGGGTGTTGACCCGCGGGTCCGGGCTCAGGCCCAGGCGCAGGTCGACCATGGAGCGCACGGCGGCGTCGATATCCAGCTCGTCGCCCTCCTCCTGGCGGCGCAGGCGCACCCGCCCCTGGGGCTGGAGGGCGTCGATGAGGTAGCGCAGCCGGCTGGCGATGGGCCGATGCTCGGCGAGCACCGCGTCGACGGCCTCCGGGTCGCCGCGCCAGGGGCGGCGCTCGACGACGGTCACCCAGTCGGGGCGGTGGAGCTGGACCTGGTAGTCCCACTCCGGGTAGTGGAAGGGCGGGCTGACCTGCTCGACGCCCTCCATCTCGTTGTAGCTGACGCCGTGGTCCTCGTAGGGGAAGAGCTCGGTGCCCAGCACCCACACCTCGTCGGCCGTATCGCCGGCGAGCTCCGAGTCGACCTCGTTGACCATCTCCATGACGTTGACCTGGCGGCGCACCTGGCGCTGGCTCGCCGGGATGTACTCCTCGGCCAGCGCCGCCTCCTCCGCGGCGAAGAGGTAGCGGTTGTCGTCGTGGTACGGGACGCGGTAGGCCTCCAGGGTGCGGGCGCTGGGCAGCTCGTGGGCGGCCGCCAGGCGCTCGTGCAGCGCCGGGCCGAGCTCGGCGGCGAGCCGCGGGTCGTCGGGGCGCTCGGCGAAGGCGGCCTCGAAGCGCGCGCGCACCTCGGCGACCCACGGGTCGGGCTCCTCGAGGCCGGGGTCGAGCAGGGCGTGGGCGGCCCGCTCGAGGCGCTCGACCACCGGGTCGAGGCCCTCGCGCGCCGCGGCGCGGTGCTCGTGGAAGCCCAGCCACAGCTGCCGCAGCCCGGGGAAGCGCTGCGCCGCCAGGCGCTCGACGCGGGCGTCCTCGAGCACCCCGATCACCGCCTGCTGCGTCGGCGCCGGCGCCTCGGCGGCCAGCGGCGCCGCGGTATAGACCAGGTGCGCGGCGGCGTGGGCCGCCACCGCGCGGTAGAGGTCCTTGCCGGGCAGGCCGCGGTAGTCGTCGTAGGCGTCGGGCAGGTGGATGACCCGCCGCTCGATGTACGGCTTGTAGCCCTCCCGGGTCTCGAAGTCGCCGGAGGTCGGGCGCATGAAGAAGTCGCGGCCCCAGAGGGCGCGCAGGTAGAAGTTGAGCTTGCGCTGGTTGTCGATGAACAGCGTCCCGCGCCGCTCCTGCTGGAGCATCGCCTGGCTGTCGGCGCTCTCCAGGGCGAAGTAGGCGCGCTGCTGCTCGAAGTCGCGGGCGTGGGCCTCGGCGCCCCACAGCGCCCAGCGGCGCAGGCCGCCGAGGGTGAGCTTGGTGAGCAGCTCGTCGAGGTGCTCGAGCATCGGCCGCAGCCCGCGGGGGGCCTTGCCCGAGAGCTGGCGCACCAGCGCCAGGTACTGGCGCAGCAGGTCCGGGTCGCCGAGCCGGCGGGCCGCCGTCGGCATCCCGGCGAGCAGCAGCGCGATGACCTGGCCGCTGACCATGGAGGCCAGGCGCATGGCCCCCGAGGCGATCTCGGGGACGACGTCCTCGCCGGCCTCCTTGGCCACGATGGGCATGGTCTCGAGGTAGGAGATGACCAGGTCGCTGCCGCGGCCGAGCTCGGCGAGCGCCCGCGCCCCCTCGAGGTAGTGCTCCAGCCCCCGCGGCGACATCACCCGGGAGGCCTCGGCGTAGGAGGCCTCGAGGGTATCGCTGAGGTGGGGGTCCGCCGCCGTCAGGGCCTCGCGGTAGTCGTCGAGCGCTACGGTCATCGCGCCTCCCTCTGCATCGGCCCGCGCCGAGCCTCGCCCGCCACAGGGGGGCGGCCGGCTAGAAGTAGGTCTCGACCGCCTGGTCCAGGGTCTCGCGCATATCCGGGTCGTCGGTCAGCGGCCGGATCAGCGTCATGGTGCAGGCCGCCCGCGGCGCGATCCCCTTGGCGATGAGGCTGCCGGCGTAGACGAGCAGCCGCGTCGAGATCCCCTCGTCGAGGCCGTGGCCCTTGAGGTTGCGGGCGCGGTGGGCTACCTGCACGAGCTTGTCCGCGGTCTCGGTGTCGACCCCGGTCTCGTGGGCGACGATCTCCGCCTCGGCGGCGGCCTCCGGGTACTCGAAGTCGAGCGCGCCGAAGCGCTGCTTGGTCGACTGCTTGAGGTCCTTCATCAAGGACTGATAGCCGGGATTATAGGAGATCACCAGGTGGAAGTCGGGGTGGGCGTGGACCAGCTCACCCTTCTTCTCCAGGGGGAGGGTCCGGCGGTGGTCGGTGAGCGGGTGCATCACCACCGTCGTGTCCTGGCGGGCCTCGACGATCTCGTCGAGGTAGCAGATGGCCCCGATCCGCGCCGCCGTCGTCAGCGGGCCGTCCTGCCAGCGGGTGCCGTCGGCGTCGAGCAGGTAGCGGCCGACCAGGTCGGCGGCGGTCATGTCCTCGTTGCAGGCGACGGTGATCAGGGGGCGCTCGAGCCGCCAGGCCATGTACTCGACGAAGCGCGTCTTGCCGCAGCCGGTGGGCCCCTTGAGCATGACCGGCATGCGGGCCTGGTAGGCCGCCTCGTAGAGCGCCACCTCCTCGCCTACCGAGCGGTAGTACGGCGCCTCGGTGATGCGGTACTGCTCGACGTCGTGCTCGCTCATCGGACCCTCCAAGCCGTTGATCGATGGGGCGGGCGCCGGGCGGCCCCGCCCCTGCCCTCCTTGCCGGCGGGGCGGGCGCCTAGGCCTCCACCGGCCCGCGGTAGACCACCATCGCCGTGCCCTGCGTCTGGTGGAACCAGTTGTAGCCGATCAGGCGGACGTGGTGGTTGGGGTGCTCCTCGTGGCACTTGCGCGCCTCCTCGAGGATGGTGTCCACGTCGGTCTCGCCGAACATCGGCAGCTTCCACATGTACCAGTAGTGGTCGAAGGCGTTCTCCGGCTCGGTGTGCTCGATCGCCGGCTGCCAGCCCTGCGCGACGATGTAGTCCACCTGCCGGCGGATCTCCTCGTCGCTCATCTGCGGCAGGTAGGAGAAGGTCTCGAATTGCCGGCTGTTGGGGTCGGAGAGCTTCGACTTGTAGTCCTGGATCTCGCTCATGACGGGTCTCCTCGATCGGTTCCAGGCCGCGGGGCCGCGGGCGGGCGCCCCGCCCGCGGCCCGCGAGCGGTTTTTTCTAGCGGTGCTTGGTGTCGATCTTATCGACGGTGTCGAACTCGAAGGTGATCTCCTTCCAGGTCTCCATGGCCGCCTTGAGCTCGGGGCTGTGCTTGGCGGCCTCCATGAGGATGTCGCGGCCCTCCTTCTCCAGGTCGCGCCCCTCGTTGCGGGCCTTCACGCACGCCTCGAGGGCGACCCGGTTGGCGGCCGCGCCGGGCGCGTTGCCCCAGGGGTGGCCCAGGGTGCCGCCGCCGAACTGGAAGACGGCGTCGTCGCCGAAGATGGAGAGCAGCGCCGGGACGTGCCAGACGTGGATGCCGCCGGAGGCGACGGCGAAGGCCCCGGGCATGGCGCCCCAGTCCTGGTCGAAGAAGAGCCCCCGGTCGCGGTCCTCCTCGACGTAGCGCTCGCGCAGCAGGTCCACCCAGCCGAGGGTGGCGGCGCGGTCGCCCTCGAGCTTGCCGACCACCGTGCCGGTGTGCAGCTGGTCGCCACCCATCATGCGCAGGATCTTGGTCAGCACGCGGAAGTGGATGCCGTGGCGGGGGTTGCGGTCGAGCACCGCGTGCATGGCGCGGTGGATGTGCAGGAGCATCCCGTTGTCGCGGCACCAGTTCGACAGGCCCTGGTGGGCGCAGAAGCCGCCCGTGATGTAGTCGTGCATGATGACCGGCGCGCCGATCTCCTTGGCGTACTCGGCGCGCTTGTACATCTCCTCGGGCGTCGGCGCCGTGACGTTGAGGTAGTGGCCCTTGCGCTCGCCGGTCTCCGCCTCGGCCTTCTCGATGGCCTCCATGACGAAGTCGAAGCGCTCGCGCCAGCGCAGGAACGGCTGCGAGTTGACGTTCTCGTCGTCCTTGGTGAAGTCGAGGCCGCCGCGCAGGGCCTCGTAGCAGGCGCGGCCGTAGTTCTTCGGCGACAGGCCGAGCTTGGGCTTGAGGGTGCAGCCGAGCAGCGGCCGGCCGTACTTGTTCATCTTGTCGCGCTCGGAGCGGATGCCGTGGGGCGGCCCCGGCGTGGTCATCACGAAGGCCAGCGGGAAGCGCACGTCCTCGAGGCGCAGGGCGCGCACGGCCTTGAAGCCGAAGACGTTGCCGACGAGCGACGTGAAGACGTTGACGATGGACCCCTCCTCGAAGAGGTCGATCGGGTAGGCGATGAAGGCGTAGAAGGCCTCGTCGTCGCCAGGGACGTCCTCGATCTTGTAGGCCCGGCCCTTGTAGTAGTCGAGGTCGGTGAGCAGGTCGGTCCAGACCGTGGTCCACGTCCCCGTGGACGACTCGGCGGCCACCGCCGCCGCGGCCTCCTCCCGCTCGACGCCCGGCTGCGGCGTCACCTTGAAGACCGCCAGCAGGTCGCTGTCCTTGATCGGGTAGTCCGGCTCCCAGTAGGTCTCGCGGTAGGCTTTGACGCCCGCGGTATAGCTCTTGCTCGCCATCGTCGTCTCCTCAGGGTGTTGTTGCTTCGTTGCCAGCGCTGTGCGCGATGAGGCGCGGCCTCGTGCGGCGCTCGCCCCTTGCAGCGTCTCGTGAAACAGCCTAGCCTTGCTAGCTCAAAAGAAAAAGAAATTGTTTCTGCTTGTCGGATAAGTTTCGACTTATCGGCACGACGGCGATCGAAGCCCAGGAGGAGAGAGAATGAATATCACGCTACGCCAGCTGAAGGTCTTCGAGTCAGTCGCCCGGCACCTGAGCTTCACCCGCGCCGCGGAGGAGCTCTACCTCACCCAGCCGGCCGTCTCCATGCAGATCAAGCAGCTCGAGCAGCAGATCGGCCTGCCGCTGTTCGAGCAGATCGGCAAGCGCATCTACCTCACCGAGGCCGGCGAGGAGGTGCGCCGCTACGCCCAGCGCATCTCCGCCGAGCTGCGCGAGCTCGGCGACGGCCTCGAGGCGCTGCGCGGGCTCAACAGCGGCCGCCTGCGCCTGACGGTCGCCTCCACGGCGAACTACTTCGCCACCGACCTGCTCGCCAACTTCTCGCGCCGCCAGCCGGGGATCACCTTCCAGCTCGAGGTCACCAACCGCGAGGGGGTCATCCGGCGCATCCAGGACAACGAGATGGACCTGGCGATCATGGGCAAGCCGCCGGAGGCGCTCGACGTCGCCGCCGAGGCGTTCATGCCGAACCCCCTGGTGGTCATCGCCTCGCCGGAGCACCCGCTGGCCGACGGCGCCCCCATCCCGCTCGAGCGCCTCCAGGACGAGCTCTTCGTCCTCCGCGAGAAGGGCTCAGGGACGCGCAACGCCGTCGAGCGCTTCCTCGAGCAGCGCGGCCTGCGCCTGCACGGGGGCCTGGAGATGAGCTCCAACGAGGCGATCAAGCAGTCGGTGCAGGCCGGGCTCGGCCTCGGCGTGGTCTCCATCCACACCGTGGCCCTCGAGCTGGAGCTCGGCCGGCTGCGGGTGCTCAACGTCGAGGGCTTCCCGCTGGAGCGCCACTGGTACCTCGTCCACCGCTCCGGCAAGCGCCTGTCGCCGGCCGCCCAGGCCTTCCGGCGCTTCATCCTCGACGAGGCCGACGCCCACTGGCAGACGCCGGCGAGCGCCGCCGCCACGGCGCCGCTGCAGGTGCCCGCCGGCGCCGAGGGCTAAGCGCCGCCTTATCCTGCAGATCACCAATCTTTAGTTCCCCGCGGCCTGCCCGGCGCCGTACGTTGCAGGATTGCCGCAGGCAGGCCGCGCCGACCCCGAGAGGAGCCGCCATGAACGAGCCGCTGATCGCACCGTCCATCCTGTCCGCTGACTTCGCCCGGCTCGGCGCCGAGGTCGACGCCGTCCTCGAGGCGGGCGCGGACATGATCCACTTCGACGTCATGGACAACCACTACGTCCCCAACCTCACCGTGGGGCCGCTGGTCTGCCAGGCGCTGCGCGACCACGGGGTGCGCGCGCCCATCGACGTCCACCTGATGATCAAGCCGGTGGACCGCATCATCCCCGATTTCGCCGCCGCCGGGGCGAGCTGGATCACCTTCCACCCGGAGGCGAGCGAGCACATCGACCGCTCCCTGGCGCTGATCCGCGAGCACGGCTGCAAGGCCGGGCTGGTCTTCAACCCGGCGACGCCCCTCGACTGCCTGCGCTACGTCGCCGACAAGGTCGACATGGTGCTGCTGATGTCGGTCAACCCCGGCTTCCCGGCGCAGAAGTTCATCCCCGGCACCCTCGGCAAGCTGCGCGAGGCCCGGCGGCTGATCGACGAGCTCGGCGGCGGCATCCGCCTCGAGGTCGACGGCGGCATCAAGGCCAACAACATCCGCGAGGTCGCCGAGGCGGGCGCGGACACCTTCGTCGCCGGCTCGGCGATCTTCGGCGCCGACGACTACAGCCAGGCCGTGGCCACCATGCGCGGCGAGATCCGGGCCGCCCACGGGACCGGCTGAGCCGCGACGAACAACCCGCTGCCCACATCGACAAGAGGTTGAAGCCATGTCCGAGAAGCATCCGATCATCGCCGTCACCGGCTCCTCCGGCGCCGGTACCAGCACGGTCAAGGTCGCCTTCGAGCACATCTTCCGCCGCGAGCACATCGACCCGGCGGTCATCGAGGGCGACGCCTTCCACCGCTACAACCGCCAGCAGATGCGCGACGAGCTCGCCCGGGCCGCCCGCGAGGGGCGCAACTTCAGCCACTTCGGCCCCGAGGCGAACGTCTTCGACGAGCTCGAGGCCTCCTTCCGGCGCTACGGCGAGGAGGGGATCTGCAGGCGCCGGCGCTACCTCCACAACGAGGAGGAGGCCGCCCCCTACGGGCTCAACCCCGGCGAGTTCACCGCGTGGGAGGAGGCCGGCAGCGGCAGCGACCTGCTCTTCTACGAGGGGCTGCACGGCGGCGTGGTGACCGAGGAGCACAACGTCGCGCAGCACGTCGACCTGCTCGTCGGCGTCGCCCCCATCGTCAACCTCGAGTGGATCCAGAAGATCCACCGCGACGCCGCCGAGCGCGGCTACACCGCCGAGAAGATCGTGGACACGATCCTGCGGCGCATGCCGGACTACGTGAACTACATCACGCCGCAGTTCTCGCGCACCGACATCAACTTCCAGCGGGTGCCGACGGTGGACACCTCGAACCCGTTCATCGCCCGCGACATCCCCAGCGCCGACGAGTCGATGACCGTCATCCGCTTCCGCGACCCGGAGCGCTTCGGGATCGACTTCCCCTACCTGCTAAACATGATCCCGCACTCGTTCATGTCGCGGCGGAACACCATGGTCGTCCCCGGCGGCAAGACCAGCTTCGCCATGGAGCTGATCCTCACGCCGATCATCCACGAGTTCGTCGAGCGCAGCCGCCACCTCAACGGCGCCGGCTAGGCGCCGCCCGGCACTGCGCCCCGCAGTAAAAGGGGCGCTGCGCACGCCGTGCGCAGCGCCCCCACCCTGCACAGGTGCCGCCCCTCGCCGCACGGCGAGCAGGCGGCCGCGGAGGGGCTCACCGGCTACTGGCCGGAGCCGGTATCCTCCTCGCTCTCCATCGACTCGCCCTCCATGGACTCCTCCTCCATCTCCATGGACTCCCCTTCCATGGGCTCGCTCTCCATGCCCTCGTCCATCGACCCGGACTGCTCCGCGGCGCTCTCCTCCGGCTCCATCCCGTTGCCGGTGTCGTCACCGCCGCCGCAGCCGGCGAGCCAAAACGCCCCCGTCAGGGCGAGCATCCCCGCGATCATCCCCAGCTTACGCATCGTTCAACCCTCCTCTCGCTGCTGCTATCGGTACATGGACTGGTGTACCCGTCCCCACTAAAGCGTAGTAGACGCGCAGCCCGAGGAATCCGCCCCTTGGGCAGCCACGGGCGAAGGGGCATAATCCACGAGAGTCCAACCAGCGCAAAGGGAGGCGGCTGTGACACGCTCTATCCATTCCCACTCGAGCGGCGGCTACCCCGCGCGGCGGCCGCGCCGGATGCGCCGCGACGCCTTCTCGCGGCGGCTCATGCGCGAGACGCGGCTCGCCCCGGACGACCTGATCGAGCCGGTCTTCGTCCTCGACGGCGAGGACCGCACCGAGCCCGTCCCCTCGATGCCGGGGATCGAGCGCCGCTCCATCGACCGGCTGATCGAGCACGCGCGCCACATCCAGGCCCTCGGCATCCCGGCGGTGGCGATCTTCCCGGTCACCCCCACCGAGGCGAAGACCCCCGACGCCCGCGAGGCGTACAACCCCACCGGCATCGCCCAGCGCGCCGTGCGGGCGCTCAAGGACGCCCTCCCGGGGCTCGGGGTGATCACCGACGTCGCCCTCGACCCGTTCACCAGCCACGGCCAGGACGGCCTGCTCGACGAGACCGGCTACGTGCTCAACGACGAGACCGTCGAGGTCCTCGTCCGCCAGGCCCTCTCCCACGCCGAGGCCGGCGCCGACATCGTCGCCCCCTCCGACATGATGGACGGGCGCATCGGCGCCATCCGCAACGCCCTCGAGGGCCACGACTACCGCAACGTGCGCATCCTCTCCTACGCGGCCAAGTACGCCTCGTCGTACTACGGGCCGTTCCGCGATGCGGTGGGCTCGGCGGACAACCTCGACAGCGGCCCGGGCGGGCCGGGCAAGCACAGCTACCAGATGGACCCGGCCAACAGCGACGAGGCCCTCCACGAGGTCGGCCTCGACCTCGCCGAGGGGGCGGACATGTTCATGGTCAAGCCGGGGCTGCCCTACCTCGACATCATCCGCCGGGTGA
Organism: Halorhodospira neutriphila; assembly: GCF_016584055.1. GTDB lineage: Bacteria > Pseudomonadota > Gammaproteobacteria > Nitrococcales > Halorhodospiraceae > Halorhodospira > Halorhodospira neutriphila. The sequence goes on along the minus strand of NZ_NRSH01000010.1, from coordinate 8,923 downwards.
AGGCCGACTTCGGCGTCCCGACCTTCGCCTACCAGGTCAGCGGCGAGTACTCCATGCTCAAGGCCGCCGGCGAGCGCGGCTGGCTCGACGAGCGCGAGTGCGTCCTCGAGGCGCTGACCTCGCTGCGCCGCGCCGGGGCCGACGCCATCCTCACCTACCACGCCCAGGCCGCCGCCGAGTGGCTCCAGGAGGAGGGCTAGGGTGGCGGCGCCGGCGCGCTACGCGGTCATCGGCAACCCCGTCGGGCACAGCAGGTCGCCGCGGATCCACGCCCTGTTCGCCGAGCAGACGGGGGAGCCGATCGCCTACACCCGGCTCGAGGCGCCGGAGGCGGGCTTCGCCGCCGTCGCCGAGGCCTTCTTCGCCGGCGGCGGCAGCGGGCTGAACGTCACGGTGCCGTTCAAGGAGGCCGCCTGCGCCTGGGCCGACACGCTCAGCAAGCGGGCCCGGGCCGCCGCGGCGGTCAACACCCTGCGCGCCGAGGCCGACGGCCGCCGCCACGGCGACAACACCGACGGCGCCGGGCTGCTGCGCGACCTGCGCGACAACCTCGGCGTCGCCGTGGCCGGCCGGCGCCTGCTGGTCATCGGCGCCGGCGGCGCGGCCCGGGGGATCCTGCCCACCCTGCTCGACGAGGCCCCCGGCGAGGTCCTCATCGCCAACCGCACCGCCGAGCGCGCCGAGCGCCTCGCCGCGGAGCGCCCGGGGGTCCGCGCCTGCGGGCTCGAGGCCCTCGCCGGGCAGGGCGGCTTCGACGTCCTCCTCAACACCACCGCCGCCGGGCTGCAGGGGCAGATGCCGGCGCTGCCGGGCGAGCTGCTCGCCAGCGGCGCCGCCGCCTACGACCTCGTCTACGCCGACGCCGACACCCCCTTCATGGCCTGGGCGCGGCGCCACGGCGCCGCCCTCGTCGCCGACGGGCTCGGCATGCTCGTCGAGCAGGCGGCGGAGTCGTTCGCCGTCTGGCGCGGCGTCCACCCGCGGACGGCGCCGGTGATCGAGGCGCTGCGCGGCGGCTGAGCGGGCTCAGCCGCCGCTCTCCTCCCGGGGGGTGACGAGGACCTCGGCCTCGCCGGTGACCACCACGCGGTTGCGGACGTAGCAGGTGGTATCGAGGGTGACGCGCTTGCTCGCCCGATCGACCCCCTTGACGGTGGCCACCGCCCGGACGGTATCGCCGATGCGCACCGGGGCGCGGAAGCTCAGCTGCTGGTCGAGGTAGATCGCCCCCGGCCCCGGCAGCCGCGTGCCGAGCACGCAGGAGATCAGCCCGCCGAGGAAGATCCCGTGGGCGATGCGCCCCTTGGCGAAGGTCGTCGAGGCGAACTCCTCGTTGATGTGCAACGGGTTGTTGTCGCCGGAGAGCCCGGCGAAGAGCACCAGGTCCGCCTCGGTGACCGTGCGGGCGTAGGCGTCCGACATCCCCGGCTCAAGATCCTCCAGGCAGTAGCCGTGCAGCTCGTGCGGCATCGATAACCCCTCTCGCCGTGCGTGATGCGTCGCACAAATAGCCTACAGGCTTTTGCGGGCATTGGCGATGCGGGCGCCGCGGGGGGCCGTTTGCGCCGGCGAGTTGGCCGTGTCTATACTAATTAGCCGTCTTATCGGCGGGTAATCGGCCAATCGGCCCTGATATCCTCCCCGATGGGGGCGCCACGCTGCCCCTGAGAGAGACTCCCCGCAGCATCCAGAGGCGACCGTGAAGCAGCAAAGCGTACCCGGCGGCCTGCACCGGCCGAGTTTCGAGAAAGACAATTGCGGTTTCGGGCTCATCGCGCACATGGACGGCGAGCCGAGCCACTGGCTGGTCCAGACGGCGGTAGGCGCCCTCGGCCGGCTCACCCACCGCGGCGCCGTCGCCGCCGACGGCAAGACCGGCGACGGCTGCGGCCTGCTGCTCGGCAAGCCGGACGCCTTCCTGCGCGCCGCGGCCGAGGAGGCGGGCATCGCGCTGGCCGAGCACTACGCGGTCGGCAGCCTCTTCCTCCACCCCGACGAGGGGATGGCCGATACGGCGCGCTCGCACCTGAGCGCGGCGCTGGCGGAGCAGGGGCTGGCCGTGGCCGGCTACCGGCCGGTGCCGACCGACACCGAGGCGCTCGGCGAGCAGGCGCTGCGCACCTGCCCGCGCATCGAGCAGGTCTTCGTCAACGCCGACGCCGAGATGAGCGCCCTCGACCTCGAGCGCCGGCTCTTCATCGCCCGGCGCAAGGCCGAGAAGGCGATCGGCGCCGCCGACGAGGTCTTCTACATCGCCAGCCTCTCCGGGCGGGTGCTCTCCTACAAGGGCCTGGTCATGCCCGCCTACCTGCCGGTCTTCTACCCCGACCTGCAGGACGAGCGCCTGGCCTCGTCGCTGTGCGTCTTCCACCAGCGCTTCTCCACCAACACGCTGCCGCAGTGGCGGCTCGCCCAGCCGTTCCGCTATCTCGCCCACAACGGCGAGATCAACACCATCCAGGGCAACCGCAACTGGGCCAACGCCCGGGCGTTCACCTTCAACACCGAGCTCATCCCGGACATGGAGGAGGTCCACCCGCTGGTCAACAGCGAGGGCTCCGACTCCTCGAGCCTCGACAACATGCTCGATGTCCTCCTCCAGGGCGGGATGGACCTCTTCCGCGCCATGCGGCTGCTGATCCCGCCGGCGTGGCAGAACGTCGACTCCATGGACCCGGACCTGCGCGCCTTCTACGAGTACCACTCGATGCACTCCGAGCCGTGGGACGGCCCGGCCGGGATCGTGCTCACCGACGGCCGCCACGCCGCCTGCACCCTCGACCGCAACGGCCTGCGCCCGGCGCGCTGGGTGATGACCGCCGACCGCCACATCACCCTGGCCTCGGAGGTCGGCGTCTACGACTACGACCCGGCGGACGTCGTCGCCAAGGGCCGGCTCAAGCCCGGCGAGATGCTCGCCGCCGACACCGCCACCGGCGAGCTGCTCACCTCCGAGCAGATCGACGAGCGGCTCAAGCACCGCCAGCCGTACAAGGCGTGGCTCAGCCGCCACCTGCGCCAGCTCGAGACGCAGCTCAACGGCGAGCGCGCCAGCCGCGCCGGGCTCGACGCCCACGCCCTGGCCGCGCACCAGAAGCTCTTCGGGATCTCCTTCGAGGAGCGCGAGCAGGTGCTCAAGGTCCTCGCCGAGGACGGCCAGGAGGCCGTCGGCTCCATGGGGGACGACACCCCGCTGCCCGTGCTCTCCAAGCGGGTGCGCTCGCTCTACGACAGCTTCCGGCAGCAGTTCGCGCAGGTCACCAACCCGGCCATCGACCCGCTGCGCGAGCGCATCGTCATGTCCCTGGAGACGTGCCTCGGCCGCGAGAAGAACCTCTTCGAGGAGACCGAGGCCCACGCCAAGCGGATCACGGTGGACTCGCCGGTGCTCTCCGGGGCGAAGTTCGAGGCCCTCAAGGCCCTCGACGACCCGGACTACGCCCACACCGAGCTCGACCTCAGCTACGACCCGGCCGAGCAGGACCTGCCCGGGGCCATCGAGGCGGTCTGCGACGCCGCCGAGGCGGCGGTGCGCGCCGGCACCACCCTGGTCGTCCTCTCCGACCGGCGCGTCGAGCGCGAGCGGCTCGGCATCCACGCCCTGCTCGCCACCGGCGCCGTCCACCACCGCCTGGCGGCGCGCGGGCTGCGCTGCGACGCCAACCTCATCGTCGAGACCGGCACCGCCCGCGACCCCCACCACTTCGCCTGCCTGATCGGCTACGGCGCCACCTGCGTCTACCCGTACCTGGCCTACGAGGTGGTCGCGGCCATGGCCGAGGAGGGCCGGGTCAGCGGCGAGAGCACCGCCGAGCTCTGCCGCAACTACCGCAAGGGCATCAACAAGGGCCTCTACAAGATCCTCTCGAAGATGGGGATCTCGACCATCGCCAGCTACCGCGGCGCGCAGCTGTTCGAGTCGGTGGGGCTCGCCGGCGATGTGGTGGAGCGCTGCTTCACCGGCACCACCAACCGCATCGAGGGGCTCACCTTCGCCGACCTCGAGGCCGACGCCCGGGAGCTCTCGCGCCGGGCCCACCGCCCCACCGAGCCCCTCGACCAGGGCGGGACCTTCAAGTTCGTCCACGGCGGCGAGTACCACGCCTACAACCCCGACGTGGTCTCCTACCTCCAGCAGGCGGTGGAGAGCGGCGACTACGAGACCTACAAGCGCTTCGCGCGCACCGTCAACGAGCGCCCCGCCACCGCCCTGCGCGACCGGCTCGGGCTCCGCGAGCCGGGGCAGGCGCTGGGGATCGACGAGGTCGAGCCCATCGACGCCATCCTGCCGCGCTTCGACACCGCGGGCATGAGCCTCGGCGCCCTCTCGCCGGAGGCCCACGAGTCGCTGGCGATGGCCATGAACCGCCTCGGCGGGCGCTCGAACTCCGGCGAGGGCGGCGAGGACCCGGAGCGCTACGGCACCGAGCGCGTCTCCAAGATCAAGCAGATCGCCTCGGGGCGCTTCGGCGTCACGCCGCACTACCTGGTCAACGCCGAGGTCCTGCAGATCAAGGTCGCCCAGGGCGCCAAGCCCGGCGAGGGCGGGCAGCTGCCCGGGCACAAGGTCAACGAGATGATCGCCCGGCTGCGCTTCTCCAAGCCCGGCGTGGCGCTCATCTCGCCGCCGCCGCACCACGACATCTACTCCATCGAGGACCTCGCGCAGCTGATCTTCGACCTCAAGCAGGTCAACCCGCAGGCGCTGGTCTCGGTCAAGCTCGTCGCCGAGGCCGGCGTGGGCACGGTGGCCGCCGGCGTGGCCAAGGCCTACGCCGACCTGATCACCATCGCCGGCCACGACGGCGGCACCGGCGCGAGCCCGCTGACCTCGGTGAAGTACGCCGGCGGCCCGTGGGAGCTGGGCCTGACCGAGACCCACCAGACCCTGCGCGCCAACGACCTGCGCGGCAAGATCCGGCTGCAGGCCGACGGCGGGCTCAAGACGGGGCTCGACGTCATCAAGGGGGCCATCCTCGGCGCCGAGAGCTTCGGCTTCGGCACCGCGCCGATGGTCGCCCTCGGCTGCAAGTACCTGCGCATCTGCCACCTCAACAACTGCGCCACGGGGGTGGCGACGCAGAACGAGACCCTGCGCCTGAAGCACTTCATCGGCAACGCCGAGAAGGTGGCCAACTACTTCCGCTTCGTCGCCCGGGAGACCCGCGAGTGGCTCGCCCGGCTCGGCGTGCGCCGGCTCGAGGACCTGATCGGGCGCACGGATCTGCTCGAGATCTTGCCCGCCGAGACCGGCCGCCAGGGCAACCTCGACCTGGCGCCGATCCTCTCCGACGGCGGCGTCCCGGCCGACAAGCCGCGCCACTGCGTGGAGCCGTCCAACGACCCCTTCGACAAGGGCGAGCTCGCCGAGCAGATGGTCGCCGACTGCCTGCCGGCCATCGAGGCCCGCCAGGGCGGCGAGTTCCACTACGCGGTGCGCAACAACAACCGCTCCATCGGCGCCCGGCTGAGCGGCGAGATCGCCGCCCGCCACGGCAACCAGGGCATGGCCGAACAGCCGATCACCCTGCGGCTGACGGGTACCGCCGGGCAGAGCTTCGGCGTCTGGAACGCCGGCGGCCTGCACATGGCCCTCGAGGGCGACGCCAACGACTACGTCGGCAAGGGCATGGCCGGCGGCAAGCTCGTGCTCTACCCGCCCCGGGAGAGCCGCTTCGACAGCCGCGCTACCGCCATCATGGGCAACACCTGCCTCTACGGCGCCACGGGCGGCAAGCTCTTCGCCGCCGGGCTCGTCGGCGAGCGCTTCGCCGTGCGCAACTCCGGCGCCACGGCGGTGGTCGAGGGCGTCGGCGACCACGGCTGCGAGTACATGACCGACGGCGTCGTCTGCGTGCTCGGCCCCACGGGGCTGAACTTCGGGGCGGGGATGACCGGCGGCATCGCCTTCGTCCTCGACGAGGCCGGCACCTTCGCCGACCGCTACAACCACGAGCTCATCGACATCCACCGCCTGCAGGCGGAGAACATGGAGGCGCACCGCAACTACCTGCAGGCGCTGATCCGCGAGTTCGTGGCGGAGACCGGCAGCAGCTGGGGCCAGGCCGTGCTCGACGACTTCCGCGGCTACCTCCGGCGCTTCTGGCTCGTCAAGCCGAAGGCCGCCGACCTGCACACCATTCTCGACACGCTCCGCCAGGCGGCCTGACGGCCGCCGGCGGCGCCCACGGGTAGAGACAGCCATGTCCAGCAGCGTCTTCCAGTTCCTCGAAGTCCCGCGGCACGACCCCGACAAGCTCGGCGTCGACGAGCGCATCCGGCGCTTCGCGGAGATCTACGGGCAGTTCGACGACGCCACCGCGGCCGCCCAGGCCGCCCGCTGCCTCGACTGCGGCAACCCCTACTGCGAGTGGAAGTGCCCGGTCCACAACTTCATCCCGCACTGGCTGCGCCTGGTGGCCGAGGGCAACCTCTTCGCCGCCGCCGAGCTCGCCCACAAGACCAACACCCTCCCCGAGGTCTGCGGCCGGGTCTGCCCGCAGGACCGCCTCTGCGAGGGGGCGTGCACCCTCAGCGACGGCTTCGGCGCGGTGACCATCGGCGCCGTGGAGAAGTACATCAGCGACGAGGCGATCCGCCGCGGCTGGCGCCCTGACGTCAGCGGCGTGGTCGACACCGGCAAGCGCGTCGCCGTCATCGGCGCCGGGCCGGCGGGCCTCGGCGCCGCCGACATCCTCGCGCGCAACGGCGTCCGGCCGGTGGTCTTCGACCGCTACCCGGAGATCGGCGGCCTGCTGACCTTCGGCATCCCGCCGTTCAAGCTCGACAAGGGGGTGATCCGCACCCGGCGCGAGCTCCTCGAGGGCATCGGCGTCGAGTTCCGGCTCAACACCGAGGTCGGCCGCGACGTCGAGTTCGCCGAGCTCCTCGCCGAGTACGACGCCGTCTTCCTCGGCACCGGGACGTACACCTACATGAGCGGCGGCTTCCCCGGCGAGGACCTGCCCGGCGTCCACGAGGCCCTGCCCTACCTCATCGCCAACACCAACCGCCACCTCGGCCTCGCCCCCACCAGCGGCGAGCCGACGGACATGACCGGCAAGCGCGTCGTCGTCCTCGGCGGCGGCGACACCGCCATGGACTGCAACCGCACCGCCCTGCGCCAGGGCGCCAAGGGCGTGACCTGCGCCTACCGCCGCGACGAGCGCAACATGCCCGGCTCGCGGCGCGAGTTCGAGAACGCCAAGGAGGAGGGCGTGCAGTTCCTCTGGAACCGCCAGCCCGTCGAGGTCGTCGGCGACGAGCGGGTCGAGGGGGTCAAGGTGGTGCGCACCGAGCTCGGCGCCCCCGACGCCCACGGCCGGCGGCGCCCGGAGCCGGTGCCCGGCTCCGAGGAGGTGCTGCCGGCGGACCACCTGATCATCGCCTTCGGCTTCCGGCCGAGCCCGCCGGCGTGGCTGCAGCAGCACGGCGTGGCCCTCGACGAGCGCGACCGGGTCCGCGTCGGCGGCGGCGAGGACGGGCCCTTCGGCCAGACGACCCATCCCCAGATCTTCGCCGGGGGTGATATGGTGCGGGGCTCGGATCTCGTGGTCACCGCCGTCTGGGAGGGGCGCGAGGCGGCCAAGGGGATCCTCGACTACCTGCAAGTATAGGAGTGGCACGGTGAGCAGCCCTGAGCTTCGCAACGACCGCATCCTGCGCGCCTTCGCCCGCCAAGAGGTGGACCGCACCCCCGTCTGGATGATGCGCCAGGCCGGGCGCTACCTGCCGGAGTACCGGGAGGTCCGCAACCAGGCGGGCAGCTTCATGGGGCTGTGCCGCAGCCCCGAGCTCGCCGCCCGGGTCACCCTTCAGCCGGTGGAGCGCTACGACCTCGACGCCGCGATCCTCTTCTCGGACATCCTCACCATCCCCGAGGCCATGGACCTGGGCCTGTCCTTCGTCGCCGGCGAGGGGCCGGTCTTCGAGCGCCGCGTGGCGACGGCCGCGGACATCGACAGCCTCCCCCGGCCCCGGGCGCAGCACGAGCTGCGCTACGTCATGGACGCCGTCAGCGCCTGCCGCAGCGAGCTCGCCGGCCGGGTGCCGCTGCTCGGCTTCACCGGCAGCCCGTGGACGCTCGCCACCTACATGGTCGAGGGCGGCTCGAGCAAGACCTTCGCCCGCTGCAAGAGCCTGCTCTACGACCAGCCCGAGGCCGCCCACCGGCTGCTGTCGATGCTCGCCGACACCGTCGCCGAGTACCTCGCCGGGCAGGTCGAGGCCGGCGCCCAGGGGCTGATGATCTTCGACACCTGGGGCGGCGCCCTCGACCCGCAGCGCTACCGCGACTTCTCCCTCGCCTACATGGCGCGGATCGTCGAGCAGCTGCCCCGCGAGGCCGACGGCCGCCGGGTGCCGGTCACCCTCTTCACCAAGGGCGGCGGGCAGTGGCTCGAGGCCATCGCCGACACTGGCTGCGACGCCGTGGGCCTCGACTGGACCACCTCCCTGGCCGAGGCGCGGCGGCGGGTCGGCCACCGCGTGGCCCTGCAGGGCAACCTCGACCCGACCATCCTCCACGCCAACCCCGAGGCGATCCGCCGCGAGGTGGCGCGCTGCCTCGACGAGTACGGCCACGGCCCGGGGCACATCTTCAATCTCGGCCACGGGGTCCAGCCGGAGACGCCCCCGGAGCACGTCGAGGCCATGATCAGCGCCTTGCACGAGCTCTCCCCCGGCTACCATGACGACGCGCCGGCCCCGACAGCGCCGTAGGCGGCCGCGCCGGCGGATCCTCTCGGCCGGCGTCGTGCCGGTACGCTTCCAGGAGGGCGAGCGCCTCTACCTGATGCTCCGCGCCTTCCAGTACTGGGACTTCCCCAAGGGCAAGGTCGAGCCCGGCGAGACGCCCCTCGAGGCGGCTCGCCGGGAGGTCGCCGAGGAGGCCGGGATCACCGAGCTCGACTTCCGCTGGGGG
>NZ_NRSH01000009.1 GCF_016584055.1 Halorhodospira neutriphila | reverse complement strand
CCCCCCCCCCCCCCCCGCATAGAGGTGGTTCTTGCTATCTCGCTCAAGCTCCATCTTCTAATCCTATGCAGGTATTATCCGACAATGCGCTATCCGGCGCGAGGTACGAGCGTCCGATTGAGCAATTTGTGGTCCATTCTAGAAGGGGGTGAAAGCGAATCACATAGGGCCTCCATGGCCCTCACCCACGCCATTAGAATGGGCTTTCGACGGGTTCACGGTAGCGACTCGTACCCGGAAGCCGCAATAGGAAGGAAGTCGCTTCACGTCCAGTGTCAGCTTAACTGGACACTTTGGGAAGGCAGACTGCTGGAAGGCAGCCTGGCGGAGAGGGAGGGATTCGAACCCCCGGAGGGCTTGCGCCCTCACCCGATTTCAAGTCGGGTGCTTTCGACCACTCAGCCACCTCTCCGTGTAGCGCTCTATTCTGGGCGCCAGCCGCCCGCGAGACAAGCAGCTAGGCCTCACGGCGCCCCGCCGCGAGGACCGCCTCGCGGACCAGGGACGGCCCCCGGTAGACCAGGCCGGTGTAGAGCTGCACGAGGTCGGCGCCGAGGGCCAGGCGCCGCTCGGCGTCCGCCCCGGAGAGGATGCCGCCGACGCCGATGAGGGCGGCCTCGCCGGCGCAGCGCCCCACTACCGTCTCCAGGACCCGCTCGGCCGTCTCGCGCAGGGGGGCGCCGCTGAGCCCGCCCTGCTCGCCGGCGTGGGCGGCGCCGGCCACGCCCTCGCGGGAGAGCGTGGTGTTCGTCGCGGCGATGCCGTCCACGCCCTGCTCGAGCAGGGTGTCGAGGACGGCGTCGAGCTCGCCGGGCTCCCAGTCCGGGGCGATCTTGACCACCAGGGGCACGCGCTTGCCGTAGAGCTCGGTGAGCCGGTCGCGCTCGACGTACAGCCGGCCGAGCAGGTGGGTGAGCGGCGCGGCGCGCTGGAGGTCGCGCAGCCCCGGGGTGTTCGGCGAGGAGAGGTTCACCGCCACGTAGTCGGCCACGGCGTAGACGCTGGCCAGGGCGCTGGCGTAGTCCTCGGCGGCCCGCTCGGCGGGGGTGTCGCGGTTCTTGCCGATGTTCACGCCGATGACCCCCGCGTAGGCCGTCCCGGCGACGCGCTCGGCCAGGGCCTCGGCGCCGGCGTTGTTGAAGCCCATGCGGTTGATCAGCGCCTGGTGGGCCGGCAGCCGGAAGAGCCGCGGCGGCGGGTTGCCCGGCTGCGGCCGGGGGGTCACCGTGCCGAGCTCGACGAAGCCGAAGCCGAGCCGGCGCAGCGCCGGCAGGTAGGCGCCGTCCTTGTCGAAGCCGGCGGCGGCGCCCACCGGGTTGGGGAACTCGAGGCCCATGACGCGCCGCGGCGCCGCCGGCATCGGCGTCAGGGCGGGCCACGCCCCCAGGCGCGCGGCCCACGCCCCCGCTCCCAGGGTCCACTCGTGGGCGCGCTCGGGCTCGAGCTGGAACAGCAGGCGGCGCAGCAGCGGGTACATGCCTCCTCCCTCGGTTGCAGAAAAGTGCGGGCGTCGACGCCTCCGGGCGCGTATCTTACACTCCAATACTCCAGCTGCGTTGGCGCCCGAGCGCTCCCTCAACGCCATGCCCAAGCACACCGCTCCTCTCCTCCTGCTCCTCGCCGCCGCCCTCCTGCCGGCCGGTACCGCCGCGGCGGAGGGCCCGGAGGGCTTCCAGCAGTGCGTGCGCGAGCTGCGCGACGACCTGCGCGCCGAGGGCTACGCGCCGCAGGCCATCGCGGCCACCCTCGGCGAGGTCCAGTTCCGCGAGCGCATCGTCGAGCTCGACCGCGCCCAGCCCGAGAGCCTGCAGCACTTCTCCGAGTACCTCGAGGCGCGGGTCACCCCGGAGCGCATCGAGCAGGGCCGGCGGATGTACCGCAAGCACGAGGGGCTGCTCTGGCGGCTGCACGACGAGTACGGCGTCAGCCCCCGCTACCTCGTGGCCCTGTGGGGGATGGAGACGGCCTACGGCGCCTACTTCGGCCGTATGCCGGTGGTCGACGCCGTGGTGACGCTGGTCTGCGACGGCCGGCGCGAGGCCTTCTTCCGCCGCCAGCTCGAGGCGACCGTGGCCCTCGTCGGCGAGGGGCGGCTGCAGCCCGGCGAGCTCTACGGCTCGTGGGCGGGGGCGATGGGGCACACCCAGTTCATGCCGACGACGCTGCGCGACCACGCCGTCGACTACGACGGCTCGGGCAGCGTCGACCTGCGCGGCAGCGTCCCCGACGCCCTCGCCTCGGCGGCGAGCTACCTCGAGGCGATGGGCTGGCAGCGCGGCGAGCGCTGGGGGCGGGAGGTGACCCTGGCTGAGGGCTTCGAGCTCGGCCGCTTCGGCCTCGACGAGACGCGCACCGTCGCCGAGTGGGCCCGCGCCGGGGTGCGCCGCGCCGACGGCACGGCGCTGCCGGACAGCGGGATCGAGGCCGCCCTGCTGCTCCCCATGGGGATCGGGGGCCCGGCCTTCCTCGTCTACGAGAACTTCCGCAAGATCCTGCGCTGGAACCCGTCGGTCTCCTACGCCGTCGCCGTCGGCGTGCTCGCCGACCGCATCGACGGCCAGCCGCCGCTGCGCACCCCGGCGCCGCCGGAGGCCTCGCTGCTCGAGCGCGACGAGGTCCGGGCGGTGCAGCGCCGGCTCAACGAGCGCGGCTACGACAGCGGCAAGGTCGACGGGCTCATCGGCCCCAACACCCGCAGCGCGGTGCGCGCCTTCCAGCGCGAGCGCGGCCTGCCCCCCGACGGCTACCCGGACCGCGCCCTGCTCGAGCGCCTGGGGGCAAGCAGGGCGGCGGCGGAGTAGGCTAGCCCTCGCCGCTCGGGGCCATCTCCTCGACCAGGGCGCGCAGGTAGGCGATGATGTCCGCCGACTCGTAGAGCCACTGCCCCGAGCCGCTGTCGGGGATGTACAGGCACGGGACCATCCGCTTGCCGCCCTCGGCCTCGAGCCGCCGGGCGGCCTCGGGGTCGGCGCCGATGTCCACGCGCTCGATCTCGATGCCCAAGCTGCGCAGGGTCAGGTTGACCCGCATGCAGAAGGGGCACCACGGCCGCTCGTAGAGCACCATCCCCGCCAGGGCCTGGTCCAGGCGGCGCTGCAGGCGCCGCTGCTCGCCCGGGTCCGAGGCCGCCCCGGGCGCCTGCTCGCCCTCTTCGTCACTCATCGTGTCCCCTCCTGTCGTGGCCATCGTCTGTCATCGAAGGGAAATAGCCCCTCCGGTACCTGACTGCTATTATCGTGGAATTTCGCCGCAGCCTCAGCCTAGAATTGATGCCGGATATGGATGAAGCGGTCGACCTCAAGCAGCCTGAGCTCTACTCCAACCGCCTCGTCAGCCTGCTCGAGTTCAACCGCCGGGTCCTCGAGCAGGCCAAGGATCCGAGCGTGCCGCTGCTCGAGCGGCTCAAGTTCCTGTGCATCCTCAGCACGAATATGGACGAGTTCTTCGAGATCCGCCTCGCCGGCATCAAGCAGAAGGCGGAGCTCGGCTCGGTGCAGACCGAGCCCGACGGGCGCAGCCCCCAGGAGGTGCTCCGGGCCACCGGCTCGCTCGCCCACGAGATCGTCCACGAGCAGTACCGCGTGCTCAACGAGCAGCTCATTCCCGCGCTCGCCGAGCAGTCGATCCGCTTCGTCCGGCGCCAGCAGTGGACGGCGCGGCAGCGGGCGTGGCTGCGCGAGTACTTCGAGAACCAGCTGCTGCCGGTGCTCAGCCCCCTCGGCCTCGACCCGGCGCACCCCTTCCCCAAGGTGCTCAACAAGAGCCTGAACTTCATCGTCTCCCTCGAGGGCAAGGACGCCTTCGGCCGCAACTCCGGCTACGCCATCGTCCAGGCGCCGCGCGCCCTGCCCCGGGTCATCCGCCTGCCCGCCGAGGAGACCGGCGGCGGCCCCCACGACTTCGTCTTCCTCTCCTCGATCATCCACACCTTCGTCGAGGACCTCTTCCCGGGGATGACGGTGCGCGGCTGCTACCAGTTCCGGGTCACGCGCAACGGCGATCTCTTCGTCGACGAGGAGGAGATCGACGACCTCATGCGCGCCCTCGAGGGCGAGCTGCCGCAGCGGCGCTACGGCCAGGCGGTGCGGCTCGAGGTGGCCGCCAACTGCCCCGACGACATGGCCGACTTCCTGCTCGCGGAGTTCGAGCTCGGCCGCGAGGACCTCTACCAGGTCGACGGGCCGGTCAACCTCAACCGCCTCATGGCGGTCTACGACATGGTCGACCGCACCGACCTCAAGTACCCGTCGTTCACCCCGGGGCTGCCGCCGGCGCTGAGCAGCGGCTCGGACCTGTTCAAGGTCATGCGCGAGCGCGACATCCTCCTGCACCACCCCTTCCAGTCCTTCCTGCCGGTGATCGACTTCGTCCGCCAGGCGGCGCAGGACCCGAACGTGCTCGCCATCAAGCAGACGCTCTACCGCACCGGCCCCGACTCGGCCATCGTCGACAACCTCGTCCAGGCGGCGCAGGCGGGCAAGGAGGTGACGGTCATCGTCGAGCTGCGGGCGCGCTTCGACGAGCAGGAGAACATCAGCCTCGCCAACCGCCTCCAGGAGGCCGGCGCCCACGTGGTCTACGGCGTCGTCGGCTACAAGACCCACGCCAAGCTGGTGCTCGTCACCCGGCGCGAGGGCAGCCGCCTGTCCAACTACGTCCACCTCGGCACCGGCAACTACCACGCCCGGACCGCCCGGCTCTACACCGACTACGGCCTGCTCACCGCCGACCGGCAGATCACCGAGGACGTCCGGCGCATCTTCCTGCAGCTGACCAGCCTCGGCCGCTTCAAGGACCTCCACCGCCTGCTGCAGGCGCCGTTCACGCTCCACGAGTCGACCATCGCGCGCATCGAGCGCGAGGCCGAGCACGCCGCCGCCGGCCACGGCGGGCGGATCATCGCCAAGGTCAACTCCCTGACCGAGCCGCGCACCATCCAGGCCCTCTACCGCGCCTCCATGGCCGGCGCCGAGGTCGACCTCATCGTCCGCGGGATGTGCGTGCTGCGCCCGGGCATCCCCGGGATCTCGGAGAACATCCGGGTGCGCTCGATCATCGGCCGCTTCCTCGAGCACACCCGGGTCTACTACTTCGGCAACGCCGGCAGCCCGGAGGTCTTCTGCGCCAGCGCCGACTGGATGGACCGCAACTTCCTCCGGCGCGTGGAGACGGCCTTCCCGGTGGACGACCCCGAGGCCCGGGCGCGCATCGTCCACGACCTGGAGGCGTACCTGCGCGATAACCGCCAGGCGTGGCTGCTCGACCGCCACGGCCAGTACACGCGCGCCGAGCCCCCCGGCGACGAGCCGCCCTACAGCGCCCAGCAGGCCCTGCTCGAGGAGCTCGCCCAGGACGCCTAGTCGTCGAGCTCGAGGCTCAGGCCGGCCTTGGCCAGGTAGCGCTGCTCCTGCGCCAGGTCGGCGCCGAGCAGCGGGCTCTCCGCCAGGAACCCCTCGGGAAAGCGCAGCCGGAGCCGGTCGCCGCTGGGCTCGAGCCCCGGCTCGATGACGGCGTCCTCGCTGCGGCTGCGGTGCAGGAGCACCGCCAGGCGCAGGAGCACGGCCAGGCGCTGGCCGCTGGCGCGCCAGCGCTCGGGCAGGGACTTGATCTCGCTGCGCGACATCTTGCGGCGGTGGACGCGCACCAGCAGCGCCAGCAGCTGCTGCTCCTGGCGCGAGAAGCCGGCCATGTCGGCGTTGCGCAGGATGTAGGCGCCGTGCTTGTGGTACTGGGAGTGGGAGATGTCGAGGCCGATCTCGTGGAGCTGCGCCGCCCAGTCGAGGACGTCGCGGTAGAAGGGCTCGGCCAGCCCCCACGCCGGGGCCGCCTGCTCGAGCAGCCGCCGGGCGGTAGCCGCCACCCGGGCAGCCTGGTCGGTGTCGACGGAGTAGCGCCGGCGCAGCGCGGTGACCGTGGCCCGGCGGGCGTCCTCGACGGCGCTCAGCACGCCGAGCCGGCCGCCGAGGTCGTAGAGCGCGCCCTCGCGCAGGGCGCCGTCGGCCACCTCCATGCGCTCGACGCCGAGGGCCTCGAAGACGGCGCTGAGCACCGCCACGCCGGCGGGGAAGATCGGGCGGCGGTCGTCGGAGACGCCGAGGTCGTCGAGGCGCTTGCACTCGCCGGCGTCCACGACGGCCTCGCGCAGCCGCTTCAGGGCCTCGGCGGTGATGACCCCGGGCGGCGACCAGCCGCGGCCGGCGCACGCCTCGGCCACGGCGCGCACCGTGCCCGAGGCGCCGACCACCTGCGCCCAGGGCAGCGCCCGCAGCCCGGCCTCCACCGGCTCGAGCTCCAGGCGCCCGCGCACCACGGCGTCCTTCATCCGCCGCCCCTTGATGCGCCCGTCGGCGAAGAACTCGTCGGTCAGCTGGACGCAGCCGAGGTGGATGCTCTCGATGCTCTCCGGCTGCTCGCCGACGCCGAGGATGAGCTCGGTGCTGCCGCCGCCGATGTCCACCACCAGCCGGCGGCGCTGGTCGAAGCCGAGGCTGCGGGCGACGCCGAGGTAGATCAGCCGCGCCTCCTCGAACCCGGAGATGATGTCGATGGGGTGGCCGAGGGCCTGCTCGGCGGTATCGAGGAACTCGCCGGCGTCGCGGGCGCGGCGCAGGGTGTTGGTGCCGACGGCGCGGACGTTGCTGGCGTCGACCTCGCGCAGGCGCTCGCCGAAGCGCTCGAGGCAGGTCACCGCCCGCTGCCGCGCCGCGTCCGTGAGCCGCTTCTCGGCATCGAGCCCCGCCCCGAGGCGGACGGGATCGCGCAGGCGGTCGATGATCCGGAAGGTCCCCGCCTCGGGATCGGCGGCGGCGACCACCATGTGGAAGCTGTTGGAGCCGAGATCGACGGCGGCGAAGACCGCTTGGCCGTTATCCGCCATACGCCTACTTCGCTACCGTTGCCAGCGCGCGCAGGATGCGCGGGGGGAAGTGGCCGAGCAGCCGCGCCCGCCCCGGCGCGACGGCCTCGGGGAGCTCGAGCAGGCAGGCGCCGGCCTTCTTGAAGTGCACCGCCGGGTGCGGCTCGCCGCACAGCGCCAGCCCGCACCACTGCCCCAGGTCGGGCTCGTGGCCCACCAGGGCCACTGCCTCGGCCCCGGCCGCCGCCTCGCTGCGCACCCAGTCGAAGAGCGCCTCGCCGTCCCCGCCCGGCGCCAGGGCCGCGACCTCGCGCCGGGCCGAGGCCTCCGGGTAGACGGCGTCGAGGATGGCGGCGGTCTCGGCGGCCCGCACCAGGGGGCTGTAGCCGATCACCGGCAGCCGCGCCAGCACGTGGCGCAGCCCCAGGGCGGCCTCGCGCATGCGCGCCTGCCCCTGCCCGGTGAGGCGGCGGGCGGCGTCGGTCCCGCCCGGGGCGTCGGCGGCCTCCTCAGCGATGGCGTGGCGGACCACCAGGACCTGGGGCATACGCGCCTACGTCCTTCCCTCGCGGACCCGACCCGCTCGCCGCCCTGCCAAGGCCTAGGCGACCGAGGAGGAGCGGTCGTCGCCGCTGGAGGCCGACGGCTGGACCTGCTGCTGCGCCGCCGCGCGGACGCTCGGGTCGCCGGCGAGCTGCTCCAGGGTGATCCCGTCGAGGAAGTCGTAGATCTGGCAGCTCAGGTCGGCCCACAGCTCGTGGGTGAGGCAGCGCTCCCCCTCCTCGCAGTCCTCGTCGCCCTTGCAGCGGGTGGTATCGACGTTCTCGTCCACGGCGCTGATGACCTGCGCGATGCTGATCTCGTTGGCGGCCTTGGCCAGGCGGTAGCCGCCGCCGGGGCCGCGGACGCCGACGACCAGTCCCGCGCGGCGCATCCGGGCGAAGAGCTGCTCGAGGTAGGAGAGCGAGATCCCTTGCGTGCCGGAGATCTCGGCGAGGGTGACCGGCCCTTGGTCGGACTGCAGGGCCAGATCCATCATTGCGGTGACCGCGTAGCGGCCTTTCGTCGACAGGCGCATAACCGATTCCTTACAACCGAAGAGGCTTTCCCTCTGATATATAGCGGTGCACCCGCCATCGGTCAAGGAGCGTCCGGCCGCGTCTCGCCATTGGCCGGGAAGACGTGCCCCTCGCCGAGGGTGAAGCGCAGCCAGCGGTTGAGGAAGCGGTTGGCCGCCCAGCGCTCGGCCAGCCCGGCGGCGCTGTTGCGCACCTGGCGGTCCTGGGCGTAGAGGGCCTCGGCGGTGCGGGCGTCGTGGTAGACGCGCACGGTCAGATCGGGAACCGACTCCACCCCCTGCTCGGCCTCGAAGCGGTGGGTCAGGAGCACCGTGGTGGTGTAGCGGCTGCGCTCGAGCACCTCGAGGCGCAGGGCCACGCCGTCGCGGGAGACCGAGACTTCCCGGTCGGCGGCGGCGCTCGCCAGCTCCGGGGCGAGCCGGCGCATGTAGATGTAGTTGATCTCGTAGAGCTCCATGAGCGCCGCGAAGCTGCGCGGCACCGCGTCCAGGGCGACTCGTTGGCGGGCTGCACCGATCATGCGCGGAAGGATAACACGCTTTGCGCTAGTAGACCCGGCGGACGAGCCCGCGCTGGTGGATCAGCGTCGAGGCGATCTCCTCGATGGACATCGTCGTGATATCCAGGTAGGGGATCCCCTCGCGGCGGAACATGCTCTCGGCGCGGGCGACCTCGTACTCGCACTGGCGCAGCTCGGCGTAGTGGCTGTTGGGCCGGCGCTCGCTGCGGATGGAGTGGAGCCGGTCGGGGTCGATGGTCAGCCCGAAGAGCTTGTCGCGCTGCTGCTCGAGCACCCGCGGCAGGCGCAGCCCGGTGAGGTCCTCGTCGGTCAGCGGGTAGTTGGCCACGTAGATGCCGAACTGCAGGGCGAGGTAGAGCGAGGACGGCGTCTTGCCGCTGCGCGAGACCCCGACGAGGATCACGTCGGCGCGGCTGTAGTGGCGGAGCGTGGCGCCGTCGTCGTGGTTGAGGGTAAAGTTTATCGCATCGATACGCACATCGTATGTGCTATCATCCGCGATTCCGTGTGAACGGCCGATGACATGGCTTGACGGCACCTTCAGCTCGCGCTCGAGCGGCCCGATGAAGGTGTCGAAGAAATCGAAGAGGACGAGCCCCTCGCTATGGCGCAGGACGGCGAGGATCTCCGGATCGATAATCGTGGAGAAGACGATAGGACGGCAGTCATCCTCCGCCGCCGCCGTGTGGATCCGGCGCAGCGCCGCCTGCGCGCGCTCCACCGAGTCGATGAAGGGGATCGTCACCTGCTCGGTGGCCACCGCGAACTGGGTCAGCAGTGAGTGACCCAGGGCCTCGGCGGTAATCCCGGTGCGATCCGAGACGAAGAAGACCCTGCGCACATTGCTCATCGGCAAGCGGTCCTATTGTAGCCCGTGGTCGGCGCCATGGTAGACCAACACGCCGGCCGCGGCACGGCGGGCCCGAGACACGGTCATGTGACGCTTCAGGGGAGCAAGACCTTGCAAGAGTATGTAGTGGAGTTCGACGCCCTCGGCATGGGCGACGTCGACCGGGTCGGGGGCAAGAACGCCTCGCTCGGCGAGATGATCAGCAACCTCGCCAACGCCGGCGTACGGGTGCCGGGCGGCTTCGCCACGACGGCCCGGGCCTACTGGGACTTCCTCGACGAGAGCGGGCTGCGCGCCCGGATCCGCGAGGCCCTCGAGGGGCTCGACGTCGACGACGTCGAGCAGCTCGCCGAGGTCGGCGCCCGCGTCCGCCAGATGGTGCTCGACGCCCCCTTCCCCGAGCGCCTCGACGAGGCCATCCGCACCAGCTACGAGAAGCTCGAGGCCCAGGTCCCCGGCGAGGCGTCCTTCGCCGTGCGCTCCTCGGCCACGGCCGAGGACCTGCCCGACGCCTCCTTCGCCGGGCAGCAGGAGACCTTCCTCAACGTCCGCGGGCTCGAGGGCATCCGCGAGGCCGTCCACCACGTCTTCGCCTCGCTGTTCACCGACCGCGCCATCGCCTACCGCGTCCACCACGGCTTCGACCACGAGCAGGTCGCCCTCTCCGCCGGCATCCAGCGGATGGTCCGCTCCGACGTCGGCGCCTCCGGCGTGATGTTCACCATGGACACCGAGTCCGGCTTCCGCGACGCGGTGTTCATCACCGCCTCCTGGGGCCTCGGCGAGACGGTGGTCCAGGGCGCGGTCAACCCGGACGAGTTCTACGTCCACAAGCCGACCCTCGAGGCCGGGCGCCCGGCGATCCTGCGGCGCAACCTCGGCGGCAAGGCGATCAAGATGATCTACTCCGGCGACACGGCCCACGGCAAGACGGTGGAGACCGTCGACGTGCCCGAGGCCGAGCGGATGCGCTTCTGCGTCTCCGACGCCGACATCGAGGACCTCGCCCGGCAGGCGGTGACCATCGAGCAGCACTACGGCCGCCCCATGGACATCGAGTGGGGCAAGGACGGCGAGGACGGCCAGCTCTACATCCTCCAGGCCCGCCCGGAGACGGTGAAGAGCCGCGACGGCGGCCAGACCCTGGAGCGCTACCACCTCAAGGACCGCGGCCAGGTCCTGGCCGAGGGCCGGGCCATCGGCCAGCGCATCGGCGCCGGCAAGGTCCGGGTCGTCCAGGACGTCGGCGAGATCAACCGCGTCGAGAACGGCGACGTGCTCGTCACCGACATGACCGACCCCGACTGGGAGCCGATCATGAAGCGCGCCGCCGCCATCGTCACCAACCGCGGCGGCCGGACCTGCCACGCGGCGATCATCGCCCGCGAGCTCGGCATCCCGGCCATCGTCGGCTGCGGCAACGCCACCGAGACCATCGCCGACGGCATCGAGGCGACCGTCTCCTGCGCCGAGGGCGACACCGGCTACGTCTACGAGGGCCAGCAGGAGTACGAGGTCCGCGAGGTCTCCCTGGCCGACATGCCGGAGCTGCCGTTCAAGATCATGATGAACGTCGGCAACCCGGACCGGGCCTTCGACTTCCAGTTCCTGCCCAACGCCGGCGTCGGCCTGGCGCGGGTGGAGTTCATCATCAACCGCATGATCGGCATCCACCCCAAGGCGCTGCTCGAGTTCGACCAGCAGGAGGAGTCGGTCAAGCGCGTCATCCGCTCGCAGACGGCCGGCTACGTCAATCCCGAGGAGTTCTACGTGGACAAGCTCGCCGAGGGCGTGTCCATGCTCGGCGCCGCCTTCCACCCCAAGCCGGTGATCGTGCGCCTGTCGGACTTCAAGTCCAACGAGTACGCCAACCTCATCGGCGGCGAGAAGTACGAGCCCCGCGAGGAGAACCCGATGATCGGCTTCCGCGGCGCCTCGCGCTACATCGCGCCGCACTTCCAGGACTGCTTCAAGCTCGAGTGCCGGGCCCTGCGCAAGGTCCGCGACGAGATGGGCCTGGACAACGTCTGGATCATGGTGCCCTTCGTGCGCACCGTCGACGAGGGCCGCCAGGTCGTCGACCTGCTCGCCGCCAACGGCCTCGAGCGCGGCAAGAACGGCCTCAAGGTCATGATGATGTGCGAGCTGCCGTCCAACGCCGTGCTCGCCGACGAGTTCCTGGAGCACTTCGACGGCTTCTCCATCGGCTCCAACGACCTCACCCAGCTCACCCTGGGATTGGACCGCGACTCCGGGGTCATCGCCGAGCTCTTCGACGAGCGCAACGAGGCCGTCAAGCGCCTGCTCTCCATGGCCATCCAGGCCTGCCGGCGCCACGGCAAGTACGTCGGGATCTGCGGCCAGGGGCCCTCGGACTACCCCGAGCTCGCCCGCTGGCTCATGGACGAGGGGATCGAGAGCGTCTCCCTCAACCCGGATACCGTCGTGGAGACGTGGCTCTACCTGGCGGGCCAGGAGCAGTAGCCGGCGAGCCCCTCGCCGGGCCGCTCCCGAGGGCGCGCCGCTTCGCGGCGCGCCCTTTTTTTCGCCCGCGGCGCGCGGGCCCCTCCCGGGGGGCGCCGCCCCTAGGGCGCCTCCCCCGCGCGGACGGGCAGCGCCGGGTCGTTGCCCCACTCCGACCACGAGCCGGCGTAGCCGCGCACCCGGGGGAAGCCGAGGTGGCGGAGCACCACGTAGGTCAGCGACGAGCGGTGGTGGGTCTGGCAGTGGACGACCACCTCGTGCTCCGGGGTGACGCCGCGCGCCTCGAGCAGCTCGCGCAGCTGCGCCTCCGGGCGCAGCGCCGGCGCCCCGTCGGCGTCCATGAGCGCACGCCAGTCGAGGTGCACCGCCCCGGGGATGTGCCCGCCGCGCTGGGCCCGGACGTCCTCGCCCGTGTACTCCGCCTGGGAGCGGGCGTCGATCAGGACCACGCCGGGGTCGTCGAGGCGCTCGAGGAGCCACTGCCGCTCGGCGAGGTACTCCGGGCAGCGCAGCCGGGCCGGGTAGTCCCGCGGCTGCGGCGCCACGGCGCCGGACTCGGTGGCCCCCTCGGCCTCGAGCCAGGCGTGCAGGCCGCCGTTGAGCAGGGCGTGGCGGGGGTGGCCGAGCAGGTCCAGCGTCCACAGCAGCCGGCTGGCCCGCCCCCCGCCCTCGCTGTCGTAGGCGACCACCTCGACGCCGTCGTCGATGCCGACGCCGCCGAGCGCCTCGGCGAGCGCCGCCTCGTCCGGGACGAGCCCCGAGGCCGGCGGCTCGGCGCGGTTCAGGGCAGCGAAGGGCAGGTGGACGGCGCCCGGGAGGTGCGCCTGGCGGTGGCGCGCCTCGTCGCCGAGGTCCACGAGCAGCGGGCCTCCCGCCGCGCTGCGGCGCTGGAGCTCCTCGGGGGTGATGATCGCAGGCATCCCTACCTCCTCACGCTCCGGGGCCGGGCGCTACATCGGCAGGCGCAGGAACTCCCGCCGGTAGTGGCGCAGCTCGGCGATGGAGTCGCGGATATCGTCCATGGCCAGGTGGCGGCCCGACTTGCGCACCCCCTCGGCCACCTCCGGCGCCCAGCGCCGGGTCAGCTCCTTGAGGGTGCTGACGTCGATGTGGCGGTAGTGGAAGTGCGCCTCGAGCC
The DNA here is from genome assembly GCF_016584055.1 of Halorhodospira neutriphila. Lineage (GTDB taxonomy): Bacteria > Pseudomonadota > Gammaproteobacteria > Nitrococcales > Halorhodospiraceae > Halorhodospira > Halorhodospira neutriphila. The sequence continues at coordinate 16,080 of NZ_NRSH01000009.1, read as the reverse complement.
GCGGCATCCACTCGGCGAGGAAGCGCCGGTCCTGGCAGATGCTGTTGCCGCACATCGGGGAGGTGCGCTCCGGGACGTGCTGGCCGAGGAACTCGAGCATCATCCGCTCCGCCTCGGCCTCGTCGACGCGGCTCGCCCGCACCCGCTCGAGCAGGCCGGAGCCGCCGTGCTGGCGGGTGTTCCACTCGTCCATGCCGTCGAGCACCGCCGGCTCCTGGTGGACGGCGATCACCGGCCCCTCGGCGACGACGTCGAGGTTGCTGTCGGTGACGATCGCCGCCATCTCCAGGATGCGGTCGCGCTTGGGATCGAGCCCGGTCATCTCGAGATCGATCCAGATAAGATTCCATTCCGAAAAGGCCATACAGGCTCCGCAAGCGAATTCGACAAATCCCCAGTCTAACAGCTCTCGGCGCCCTACCAGGTCTGCGGCTCGGGGCGCTGGCGCTCATCGGGCTCGAGCAGCTGCCGCGGCTCCCGGTCCGCCGGCTCGCCGTCCGCCCCGCCCTGGCCGGGCTGCTCGGCGGGGGACGGCCCCGCCGAGGCGTCTCCCGTGCTGCCCTGCGAGGGGCCTTCGTCCGGGCGTGGGCGCTCGCGGAGGTTGCGCTCCTCGGGGGTCAGGAGCTGGCGCCCCTCGCCCTCGGGCAGGATCCCGCCGCCCTGGCCCGCCCCGCTGCCTGGGCCGATCCCCTGCTGGGAGGGGCCCTGCACCTCCCGCTCGGCGATCCCCTGGGCGGCCTCGGGGGTCAGCAGCACGACGGAGATCCGGCGGTTGACGGCCGCGCGGGGGTCGTCCGGGTTGTAGGGCACCGTGTCGGCGTAGCCGACGACCTGGCCGATGCGCTTGCTGGGGATGCCGGCCTCGCGCAGCGTCCGCCGCGCGGCGTTGGCCCGGTCGGTGGACAGGGACCAGTTGTCGTAGTCCTGGTCCGCGAAGGAGCGCGCGTCGGTGTGCCCGGCGATGGAGAGCGTGTTGGGGACGCCCTGCAGGGCCTCGGCGAGCTCGCGCAGGATCCGCTCGGTGTGCGCCGGCAGCGCCGCGCTGCCGAGCTCGAACAGCGGCTGCTCGTCCTGGTCGACGAGCTGGACGCGCAGCCCGTCGTCGGTGATATCCATGCGGATCTGCTCGCGGTACTCGTCGAGCCCCGGCGTATTCCGGATGGCGCGGCGGAACTGCGCGGCGAGCTGCTCCATCTCCTCGCTGCTGACCCAGCCCTCGCGGCCCACCGGCAGCCCCTCGAAGTCGATCGGCTGGCTCTTCTGGCCCTCGAAGTCGATGACCTCGGAGCTGTTCATCTTCTCCTCGAAGGCCGCCGGGTTGCGGAAGTACTGCCCGATGCCGGCGCGCTGCTGCTCGTCGAGGGCGAGCAGCAGCCAGAGGACGAGGAAGATGGCGAACATCGCCGTCATGAAGTCGGCGAAGGCGATCTTCCAGGAGCCGCCGTGGTGCTCGCCACCGCCCTTCTTGACCCGCTTGATGACAATCGGGCGGGTCTTGTTCTCGTCGACCATCGCGGAAGCGCCCCGCCGCCCCTATTCCTTCTGCCGCTGCGCGGCGTTCTTGACGTGCTCCTCGAGCTCGAAGAAGCTTGGCCGCTCCGCCTCGAACATCGCCTTGCGGCCGAACTCCACGGCAACCACCGGCTTGTAGCCGTTGAGCACGGCGAGCAGGGTCAGCTTGATGGTCTCGAGGAACTTGGTCTGCTCCTGCGCCCGGTGCTCCATGGCCTGGCCGAGGGGGCCCACGAAGGCGTAGCCGGCGAAGATGCCGGTGAAGGTGCCGACCAGCGCCGCGGAGACCTTGTGGCCGATGGTCATGACGTCCTTGTCCAGGGAGCCGAGGGCGATGACCACGCCGAGCAGCGCGGCGATGATGCCGAAGCCGGGCATGGCGTCGGCGATCCGGGTCACCGCCGAGGCCGGCATCTCCGCCTCCTTGTGGTGGGCCTCGATCTCGACGTCCATGAGGTTCTCCACCTCGAAGGGGTTCATGTTGCCGCCGACCATCAGCCGCAGGTAGTCGCAGATGAACTCGAGGGCGACGTGGTCGTTGAGGATCCGCGGATAGGCCTTGAAGAGCTCGCTCTCCTGGGGGTTGTCGACGTCGTCCTCGATGGAGAGCAGCCCGTCGCGCTGGGTGCGCTGGAAGATCTCGTAGAGCAGCGCGAGCAGGTCCATGTAGTGCTCGCGGGTGTACGGCGCCCCGCCGGGGACCTTGGGGATCGTCGAGATCGCCCGGCGCACGACCTTGGAGGGGGTACCGATGAGGAAGGCGCCGGCCGCGGCGCCGAAGATGATCAGGTACTCGGTGGGCTGCCAGAGGATGAGCAGGTGTCCGCCGTGCAGCGTATAGCCGAGGATCACGGAGACGAACGCAGTGGCCACGCCGATCAGGAACAGCATCGTACCGCCTATCCGGGCTTCTTACGGGAGCGCGCTCGGCAAGCGCGGGCTCCAGTCTAACCGATCAGCTACAATCCGTAAGGAGGCTATGCGCTTCCGCCGCCTGGGGCGCACGCCTACAATGGCCACATGACGATACAGCAGCACCAGCGCCGGCTCGCGGACTGGGTGACGGACCTCGCCTCGCTCCAGCTGCCGCGGATCCCGCGCCACACCCTCGACCTAGGGCTCGCCCCGCGGGAGCTGGCCGCCCAGATCTACGCCGACCCGGCGCTGGTGCTCGGCATGATCCACCACGTCAACACCGCCGCGCCGCGCCACCTCGACAGCGCCATCCACAGCATGGAGGAGGCGGTCATCCTCAGCGGCACCCGCGGCGTCGCGGAGGTCGCCGCGGGGCTGCCGGAGGCGGCCCAGGCCCTCGACCGGACCAACTACCGCGGGTACCTGTTCACCTGCGAGCGGGCCATCCACGCCGCCTGCCAGGCGCGGCGCTGGGCCTGGCAGCTCGCCGACCTGCTCCCCAACGAGGTCTATACGGCGGCGATGCTGCGCCACACCGCCGAGCTGGTGATGTGGATCCACGACCACGGCGCCGTGATGCGCACCATCCACGAGATGGCGCCGGAGCCCGCCTACGCCTCGGAGGCGGAGTACGTCACCCTCGGCTTCTCCCTCGGCGAGCTCAACCTCGCCCTGGCGCAGCAGTGGGCGCTGCCCGGCCTGGTCTCCGAGTCCAGCGAGACCCTCGCCGCCGCCGATAGCCGCTCGCCGCGCAGCTGGGCCGTGGGCCTGGCGGCGCGCCTGGCGGCCCTCGCCCGCCAGGGGTGGCGCCACCCGGAGATGGGCGCCCTGCTCGAGGATCTCGGCGAGCTGCTCGAGCTCGATGCGGAGGGCACCGCCGCCGAGGTGACCGCCGGCGCCCGCGAGGCCGCCGGGCTCCTGCCCTGGAGGCCGGTCACCTTCGCCCCGCTGCTCCACGGCGAGGAGGAGCCGCCGGCGGAGGGCGAGGACACCCGCTACCTCTCCGACGGGAGCCCGCAGGGCGGTGTCTGCCTCGCGCCCCGGCCGCCCATCCTGCGCCGCGTCACCCAGGAGCTCGAGCAGCGCGACTACCGGCGCTCGCGCGAGCGGGTCCAGCTCCGCCAGGAGCGCGCCAGCACGGCGGACCTGGCCATGAACCTCGTGCTGACCGGCCTCTACGACGGCCTCGGCCTGAGCCGCGCCCTCTACGCCCGGATCCGCCCGGACCGCGAGACGCTCGCCGCGCGGCTCGTCCTCGGCGCCGCCGGCGATCCCCTCTTCCACCGCTTCCGGGTCGACCTCTCCCGGCCCTCCCTGCTCGAGGAGCTCATGGCCAAGCCGGCGGCGGTGTGGGTGACGCCGCAGCGCTACGAGCGCCTCCGGGCCCGCGCCCCGCGCAGCCTCCACGCCATCGCCCACGGGCGCTCGTTCTTCCTCGCCTCGGTCTTCGCCGGCGATCAGCCCCACGGGCTGATCTACGCCGACCGCCACCGGCTCGACAACACCCTCGACGAGCCCGCCTTCCGGCAGTTCCGGCGCCTCTGCGCCCTCGGCGGCGCCTGCCTCGACGAGGCCTAGGCGGGGCGGCGTCGGCAGGCCGGGCCGCCCGGACTGCCCGGCCTGCCCGCGCCGCAGGGGAGCGGGCCTGCGCTCAGCCCGGCGGCCACTGCATCGACCGGCCGCCGAGCAGGTGCAGGTGCAGGTGGTAGATCTCCTGGCCGCCGTCGCCGCGGCAGTTGAAGACGGTCCGGTACCCCCGCTCGGCGATCCCCTCGGCCTGGGCCTGCTCGCGGGCGACCGTGAACATCTTGGCGAGCAGCTCGCCGTCGCCGAGCGTCAGGTCCTCCAGGGTGGGGATGTGCCGGCGCGGGATGACCAGGATGTGGGTCGGCGCCTGGGGGTGCAGGTCGCGGAAGGCGACCACGTCCTCGTCGCTGTGGACGATCTGCGCGTCGATCTCGCCGGCGGCGATCTTGCAGAAGATGCACTCGCTGTCGCTCATAGGCGGGCCTCCTCCTGTGAAACTCCGCGAGGGCCGATCAGCCCTCGTAGTCGCGTCGCCCCATGAAGGCGTGGGAGAGCGTGCCCTGGTCGACCTGCTCCAGGGCCCCGCCCATGGGCACGCCGTGGGCGATCCGGGTGGTGCGCACGCCGCGGGCGGCGGCCATCTCGGAGACGTAGTGGGCCGTGGCCTCGCCCTCGACGGTGGGGTTGGTGGCCAGGATGATCTCGCTGATCTCGCCGCTGTCGAGGCGCCGCTCGAGGCGGTCGAGCCCGAGCTCCTCGGGGCCGATGCCGTCGAGCGGCGAGAGGTGGCCGCCGAGGACGAAGTAGCGCCCCCGGTAGTCGGTGGCCTGCTCCAGGGCGGCGACGTCGGCGGTGCTCTCGACGAGGCACAGCAGCGAGCGCTCCCGCTCGGCGCTGGCGCAGATGCCGCACCGCGGCTGCTCGGTGAGCAGGCCGCACTCGGGGCACTCGCCGACGGTGTCCGCGGCGCGGGTCAGCGCCGCGGCCAGCCGGCGAGCGCCGTCGCGGTCGCGCTGCAGGAGGTGGAGGGCCATGCGCTGGCCCGTCTTGGCGCCGACGCCGGGGAGCCGGCGCAAGGCCTCGACGAGCTCATCGAGCTGGGGGGAGAGGGCGCTGCTCACGCGCTAGGCCTCGCGAGGCGGCGGGCTCAGAACGGCAGCTTCATCCCCGCCGGCAGCCCCATGCCCTCGGCCATGCTCGACATGCGCTCCTCGCTCTCGCGGCGGATCTTCTGCACGGCGTCGTTGACCGCGGCGGCGACCAGGTCCTCGACCATCTCCCGGTCGTCCTCGAACAGCGAGGCGTCGATGTCGACCTTGCGCACCTCGTTGCGCCCGCTCATCTGCACCTTGACCATGCCGGCCCCGGCCTCGCCGGTGACCTCCATGGCGGCGATCTCCTCCTGCGCCTTCTGCATGTCTTCCTGCAGCTTCTGCGCCTGCTTCATCATGTTGCCGAGTCCGCCCTTCATCGCCTCTTACCTCATGCTCTACGGTGTCTCGTCGTCGGCCGGCCGCACGCCGTGGAGCCGGCCATCGAAGGTGTCGCAGATCTGCTGCAGCGCCGGGTCGTCGGCCAGGGCCTGCTCGGCCTGGGCCTGGGCCTGGCGCTGGCGCTCCCGGGCCTGCGCCGCCGGCGTGCGGCTCGCCTCCCCGCGCTCGATGCGCAGCTCCAGCGCCTCGCCGAGGCGCTCGGCCAGCGCCGCCTGGAGCCGCTGGCGGCGCTCGTCGCTGAGCAGGTAGGCGTGCCCCTCGTCCAGTCGCAGGATAACACGCTGCCCCTCGCGCCGAAGCCACTCGCAGTGGCTCGCCAGGGCGTAGACGGCCCCGTCGAGGGAGGCGACGAGCCGCCCCCACTCGTCGGCGCCCCCGGCGCCCGCCTCGGCGCCGCCCTGGCCTCCGCCACCCTCGGCCGGCGCCGGGGTACCCGAGGGCTGCGCACCGCCGCCGGCGGTCCCGCCAGGCGCCGCTCCGGCGGGGGCCACCTCGGCCGGGGCGGGCTCGGCAGGGCGCGGCGGCGCCTCCGCGGGCCGGAAGGCGAGCATGCGCAGCAGCGCCATCTCGAAGCCGGTGGCCGGATCCGGGGCGTAGGGGAGGTCCCGCCGCGCGTTGAGACCGATCTGGTAGTAGAGCTGCAGGTCCTCGGCGCCGATGGCCTCGGCGAGCGCCAGGAGCCGCTCGCGCTCCGGCTCGTCGTCGCCGATCGCCCCCGGCACCCGCTGCGCCAGGGCCAGGGTGTGGATGGTGGCCACCAGCTCGGCGAGGGCCTCGTCGAAGTCCACGGCGCCCTCCGCCATGTGTCGGGCGGTGGCCACGAGGGCCTCGCCGTCGCCCTCGCCCAGCGCCGCGAGGAGCTCCAGGGTGTGGCGGCGCTCGACGGCGCCGAGCATCGCCGCCACCTCGCCGTCCCGGGCGGCCCCGCCGCCGAAGGCCAGCGCCTGGTCGAGCAGGCTCAGGGCGTCGCGCAGGCTCCCCTCGGCGGCGCGGGCGAGCCGGGCGGCGGCGCCCTCCTCCACCGCCACGCCCTCCTCGGCGGCGAGGGCCAGCAGCCGGTCGCGGATCAGCGGGCTCGGCAGCCGCCGCAGGTGGAACTGCAGGCAGCGCGAGAGGACCGTCGCCGGCAGGCGCTGCGGGTCCGTGGTGGCGAGCAGGAACTTCACGTGCTCCGGCGGCTCCTCCAGCGTCTTCAACAGGGCGTTGAAGCTGTGGCTGGAGAGCATGTGGACCTCGTCGACGAGGTAGATCTTGTAGCGCCCGCGGGTCGGGGCGTACTGGACGTTGTCGAGGAGCTCGCGGGTATCCTCGACCTTGGTCCGCGAGGCGGCGTCGACCTCGATGAGGTCGACGAAGCGCCCCTCGTCGAGCTCGCGGCAGCTGCTGCAGGCGCCGCACGGCTCGGCGCCGACACCCTGCTCGCAGTTGAGGCACTTGGCGAGGATGCGCGCCACGGTGGTCTTGCCGACGCCGCGGGTGCCGCTGAACAGGTAGGCGTGGTGGAGGCGGCCGTCGGCGAGGGCGTTGGCCAGCGCGCGCAGGACGTGCTCCTGGCCCGCTACCTCATCGAAGCGGCGGGGCCGCCACTTTCGCGCGAGGGCTTGGTAGGTCATGCCGACGGCGGCTCCGGATGGATGGAGGCGGCCGGCACCAGCCACACCCCGGCGCCCGATGCGCGCTGCTGCCGCTGCTCCCTTCCGGGCCTGACGGGGTTCACAGCGTATCGTCGCGGGGGGGCCGGCGCGGCCACCATCGCCTGGCGGAGAGGGAGGGATTCGAACCCTCGGTACCTTTCGGTACACACGCTTTCCAGGCGTGCGCCTTCGACCGCTCGGCCACCTCTCCTGATCAGGGCGCACTCAGTGCGCCTTCAGAAACAGTAGGCTAAATGACTCGCCCAGCGGACGCAACGACCGCTGCCGCCAACGAGCCTTAAGCAAACTATGATAGCCGTCACAGAATCGGCACGGCTACCCCCGCCTAGCTTGCGCTGCCGTGCCTGTTCATGTTCAATTTAGCTTTTATGGCAGTCTTGAAATGCTTGATGGGCTCCCCGCGCATGTGCGGCCGCCGTCCGTAGAGGGCGCCGCGCGGCGCGCTCTCACGATCGCTCCCAGGGAGCCCGCTCCCTTGGCGAGACAGCGCCACGCCTCCATTCAAACCAACGGATCAGCATGACCGAAAAACTCGTCGTAGAGGATCTCTATAAGATATTCGGCCCCAAGCCGGAGCGGGCCATGGAGCTGCTCCGGCAAGGCTACGACAAGAACGAGATCTTTGCCCGCACCGGCAACACCGTCGGCGTCCGCGAGGCGAGCTTCAGCGTCCAGGAGGGCGAGGTCTTCGTCATCATGGGGCTGTCCGGCTCGGGCAAGTCGACCATGGTGCGGATGCTCAACCGCCTCATCGAGCCGAGCTACGGGCACGTCTACCTCGACGGCCAGGACATCACGCAGATGAGCCAGTCCGAGCTCATCGCCATGCGGCGCCAGGACATGTCCATGGTCTTCCAGTCCTTCGCCCTGCTGCCGCACAAGACCGTCGCCGAGAACGCCGCCTTCGGGCTGGACGTCTCCGGCCACAGCGCCGCCGAGCAGCGCGAGAAGGCCTTGCGGGCCCTCGAGGCCGTGGGCCTGGCGCCCAACGCCGACAGCTACCCGGATGAGCTCTCCGGCGGCATGAAGCAGCGCGTCGGCCTCGCCCGCGCGCTGGCCACCGACCCGACCATCCTGCTCATGGACGAGGCCTTCTCGGCGCTCGACCCGCTCATCCGCACCGAGATGCAGGACGAGCTGCTGCGCCTGCAGCAGGAGCACAGCCGCACCGTCGTCTTCATCTCCCACGACCTCGACGAGGCCATGCGCATCGGCGACCGCATCGCCATCATGGAGGGCGGCTCCGTGGTGCAGATCGGCACGCCCGAGGAGATCGTCTCCAACCCGGCCAACGAGTACGTGCGCTCCTTCTTCTACGGCGTCGACGTCAGCCAGGTCTACTCCGCCGGCGACATCGCCGACCGCCGCCGGGTCACCGTCATCCAGCGCCCCGGCATGGACCTGCGCTCGGCGCTCGGCCGCATCCAGAACTACGCCGGCGATATCGGCGTCATCATCGACCGCAATCGCCGCTTCCAGGGGCTCGTCTCGGCGGAGAGCCTCACCCGGGCCATCCGCCAGTCGCCGGGCGGCGACTACCCCGACGCCTTCCTCGAGGGCGTGCGGACCGTCGCGGCGGATACCTCCATCTCGGACGTGCTCGGCATGGCCGCCGAGAGCGAGTATCCGCTGGTGGTCGTCGACGAGGAGGGCCGCTACAGCGGCACCATCTCGCAGAGCACCCTGCTTCTCACCCTGGACCGCACCCAACAGGCGTAAGGCACCGACATGCAAGAAGAAGGATCGGAGCAACAGGCGCTCGGGCCGCTCGACCAGCTGCGCAGCTGGGTCAACGAGCAGGTCCTCGAGCGCATCACCATCGGCGACTGGATCGAGTCGCTGGTCGACTGGATCAGCGCCAACCTCGAGCCGCTGCTCGTCGGCATCGAGGCGACCATCCGGGCGCTGGTCGACGTCACCGAGGCCGCCCTCCTGTACCCCCTGTGGATCACGGCGGTGTTCGTGATCCTGGGCGCGTGGCTCAAGCTCGGGCGCAAGGCCGGCGGCATCGCCCTGGTGGCCGCCGCGGCGGTGTTCAGCCTGGGCTTCTTCTCGGAGGCGGCCAAGGCGCTGCTGTGGTTCTCCCCGCCGTGGATGCTCGCCCTGCTGGTGGTCGTGGCCGGCCTCTGGCGCGTCGGCTGGCGCTTCGCGCTCTTCGCCGCCGTCGCCGTGGGCCTGATCTTCAGCATGGAGCTCTGGCCGGAGACCATCCGCACCCTGTCGCTGGTGGTGGCCTCGAGCATCGCCGCGCTGATCATCGGCCTGCCCATCGGCGTGGCCATGTCGCGCAGCAACCGGGTCGAGATGGTGGTCCGCCCCATCCTCGACCTGATGCAGACCATGCCGCCGTTTGTCTACCTCATCCCGGCGGCGATCTTCTTCGGCCTCGGCACCGTCCCCGGCGCCATCGCCACCCTGATCTTCGCCATGCCGCCGGCGGTGCGCCTGACCAACCTCGGCATCCGCCAGGTCAGCCAGGAGCACGTCGAGGCCGGGCAGGCCTTCGGCTGCACGCCGCGGCAGCTGCTGTTCAAGATCCAGCTGCCCCTCGCCGCCCCGTCGATCATGCAGGGGATCAACCAGACCATCATGCTCGCCCTGTCCATGGTGGTCATCGCCTCGATGATCGGCGCCGGCGGCCTCGGCGCCACGGTGCTCACCGGCATCCAGCGGCTGCAGGTGGGCCTCGGCTTCGAGGGCGGCCTCGCCGTGGTCTTCCTCGCCATCCTGCTCGACCGCATCAGCCAGAGCTTCGGGCAGCGCCGCCGCGGCCAGGGCAGCGGCTGGGGCCTGCTGCAGTGGTTCTTCCGGGGCCGCCAGGCCGGCGACAAGAGCGCCGCCTAACCGCCTTTGCCACGGCCCCGCGCCCCTTCGAGCGCGGGGCCTAAAACGAAGCAAAAGAGGAGTGTGACCATGAACCGCAAGCTCATTACCGCGAGCGCCGTCGCGACGCTGACCGTCGGCGCGGTGAGCTCCGCCCAGGCCGCCGACGAGCTCCGTGTCGGCTGGGTCGCCTGGGCCGACGCCGAGTTTATGACCAAGCTCGCCGAGGACGTCATCACCGAGAACTTCGACACCGAGGTCGAGCTCATCCAGACCGGCGCGGCCCCGCAGTACACCGGCCTCGCCAACGGCGACATCGACCTGATCCTCGACTCCTGGCAGCCGGTCACCCACGAGGACTACATCGACGAGTACGGCGACGAGATCGTCGACCTCGGCGTCCTCTACGGCGGTGCCAAGCTCGGCTGGATCGTCCCCGAGCAGACCTACAACAACGGCCTGCAGTCCATCGAGGACCTCAAGAAGGAGAAGTGGCAGGACGAGCTCCGCGGCCAGATCCAGGGCATCGATCCGGGCGCCGGCATCACCCGCCTCTCGCACCAGGCCATCGAGGACTACGAGCTCGACTACAACCTCATCGAGGCCAGCGGTGCGGCCATGACCGCCGCGCTCGACCGCGCGGTGAGCCGCGGCAACCCCATCGTCGTCACCGGCTGGAGCCCGCACTGGAAGTTCGGCGCCTACGACCTCAAGTACCTCGAGGACCCCAAGGGCACCCTCGGCGGCGCCGAGTCCATCCACGCCATGGCGCGGCAGGGCTTCAAGGAGGACTTCCCGCAGATCGCCAAGCTGGCCGGCTGCATCAACGTCGACATCGAGACGTTGAACAAGTACATGTACCTCGGCCGCGAGGAGTCCACCGAGGACGCGATCCAGCAGTTCCTTGAGGACGAGTCCGACCTGGTCGACGAGTGGGTGCAGTGCGCCCGTAACTAAGGCCACCGGCCTCGTTCCGGGAAGGGGTCCAGCCCTCGCAGGGCTGGACCCTTAAGCTTGGGGCCTTGAGATAGCCTCCATGCCACGTAAGAGACGATAACGATAGAGAGAGGGCCTAGCGAGAATGCAAAAGCACACCAAGCGGATTGTCACGACAGGCGCAGCGCTCGCCCTGGCGGCACCGATGTCCTCGGTGATGGCGGCGCTGGAGGACTCGGTCAGCTTCGGGACGTGGTTCAACTACACCTACGACAACGACAGCGAGGCCGACCAGGACACCCTCGGCGAGGTGGACTACCCCTCCTTCAACATCTACGTCAACCACCACCCCGAGGACAGCGTCTGGTTCTTCGACGCCGAGCTGCGCATCGGCTCCGGCAGCTTCCAGAGCTTCAGCGGCGACGACCGCGAGTGGGGCTTCAAGGAGCTGGCCGTCGGCCGCGAGCTCAACGAGCAGTGGACCATGACCCTCGGCAAGACGGCGGTGCCCTTCGGCTGGAAGACCTTCAACTTCTGGCCCGGCGCGCGCATGCTCTCCGGGCTCGAGGATCAGATGAACGTCGGCCTGCGCCTCGACAGCGACTCCTCCGGGCCGATGGACGCCAGCTACATGCTCGTCAAGAGCCAGAACTGGGGCGACGACACCACCTCCCAGGACGACGGCACCCTCGGCCACTGGGGCACTAACTTTGCCTACGACGACGACAATCAGGACAGTGACAACACCCTTGCTGGCAGCCAGCGGAACAACACCTACCGCAAGATCAACACCCTGGTGGGTGACTGGGGCTACACCGCGGGCAACACCCGCTACGCCCTCTCGGCCCAGGTCGGCCAGCTCGTCGATCAGGACGACACCGACGCGACGGAGACCCACTACGCCGCCGCCCTCTACACCGAGGGGAGCTACGGGGCCTTCGACCTGAACACCAAGGTCGTCCACTACGACCAGGGCGACCCCAGCGACCTGGCTGACGACGCCGAGAGGGATGTTTCCGATCCCGGTGAGCGCCCCATAACTGATGAGGCGGCTTACAGCACACGAGGGCAAGGCCAGATTGTCGCGATCAGCGGCGGCTACCAGGCCGGCAACTGGTATAACTACGTCGACTGGAACATGCGCATGCCCGATGAAGACCTCGGCACCGACGACACCATGGACGCCGTCGTGGGTACCCGGTACAACTACGGCCCGGGCTGGATCTACACCGAGGTCCTCGTCTCCAACCTGACCGAGGAGAAGGATCCGGTCATGGGGCTGGAAGACGAGACGAGGGAGGTCGTCAACCTCACCGTGGACTACTACTTCTAGCCCGCACCCCCGCGAGGCAGGAGTAGCCACCTCCAGGGCGCGGTCTTTGGCCGCGCCCTTTTTGTGCCCCCCACCTTTCCCCACCCCGCCATAAGGCCGTCCCAGCGCCTCACATCAACAGCGGCTATCCGGCCATCAACAAACGCTGCCTTGATCAGCGGCGCTCCTCTACTAGGTTTTGTAGTAAGGGCTTTGCAAAGGGAGCTTGCGCACGGCCCTGACCGCGCCGCTCCGGGCGGGCGGGGTCGTCACGGAGCGACCACGCCCCGCCCGGTCCCGGATCGGCGCCCTGCCCTATCACTCTCCCGTCGCCTTCACCCACTGAAGGAGGAGGTGAGCATGAGAGCACGGCGCGACGCCGCAGTACTGCGGGCCGTCGGTCTGGCCCTGTGCCTCGCGGCTCCCCTCGGGACAGCCCACGGCAGCGAGAGCCCCGCCCCCCTCTTCCAGCAGGCGGTGGGGGCCTTCGAGGCCGGGCGCTACGGCGAGGCCCGCGAGCGCTTCTCCGCCCTGGCGGAGGAGGCGCACCCCGAGTCGCACTACAACCTCGGTGTCCTCTACGAGCAGGGCCACGGCGTGACCGAGGACTACGCCCGGGCGCTCGAGCACTACCGGGCGGCCGCCGAGCGGCAGGTCCCCGAGGCGCAGTACAACCTCGGGCTGATGTACCAGGAGGGCCAGGGCGTGCCCCAGGACCGCTCGGCGGCCGCGGAGTGGTTCCGGGCGGCGGCCGAGCAGGGGCACGAGCCGGCGATGACCAACCTCGCCGCCCTCTACGAGCGCGGCCTCGGTGTCCCGCGGGATGCGGCCCGGGCGCGGGACTGGTACCGCCGCGCCGGCGCCTGGGACCCCAGCGAGGCCACCCGGCGCCACGCCCTCGAGGAGCTCCAGGTCAGCAGCCCCAGCGCAGTCATCACCTCGCTGGAGTAGCCCGCTCCGCCAGCCCCGGCGAGGGGCCTTCGCGCCCCTCGCCGACCGCCTTGGGGGCTTCTCCTCCGCTACACTCCAGGGCGAGGATGCCGCTTCTTGAGGAGGAGAGATCCCATGAGTCCAGCACGGCTTGCCAGCCCCGCCCGGCGCGGGGTGTGGCTCATCGCGCTCTGCCTGGCGGTAGCCGGCGGCACGGCGTACGCACAGCAGGATCCGGAGGCGAGCGCGGCCTTCGAGGAGGCCATCCAGGCCCTCGAGGCGGAGCGCTACGAGCAGGCGCAAGAGGGCTTCGGCGCCCTCGCCGACGAGGGGCACCGGGAGGCGCAGTACAACCTCGGGGTGATGTACGACCTCGGCTACGGCGTCACCCGGGACTACGGCCAGGCGATGGCGCACTACCGCGCCGCCGCCGAGCAGCAGCTGCCGGAGGCGCAGTACAACCTGGGCCTGATGTACCAGCAGGGCAAGGGCGTGGCGCGGGACTACGCCAAGGCGGCCAAGTGGTTCCAGGCGGCCGCTGAGCAGGGCCACAAGGAGGCCATGACCAACCTGGCGGCCATGTGCCAGCACGGCTGGGGCGTGCCGCGGGACGCCGCCAAGGCCCGGGAGTGGGACAAGGCCGCCGGCGAGTGGTGCCCGAGCAGCGGCGAGATGCAGCGCCACGCCCGCGAGCAGCTGAAGAAGAGCTCGCCGAGCGGGATGATCACCACGCTGGACTGACTCCGCGCCCCACCGCCCGGCACGCCCTCGATCCTCCCTCTGCACCTCACCGCCGGCTCGGCGGTGAGGGCCTGCCCTCCCGCCGGAAATCGGCTCCGCTCCCCGGGGATTTGACGCCACTCCCGGCCTCTGGGATGCTCTTGGCATCCCTGGCGTGACGCACTGCCGCATCCCGATTCCCAGGGCGTACTCTGCTTAGCCACTAAGGAGCCTAGTAGTGAGCCAATCGCAGAAAGAGATCCAGAAAGAGCTCGAGAAGCTCCAGCGCGACTACGAGACTGAGCACGAGATCGGTGAGCAGAATATCACCGCCATGGGGCTGGACCTCCACAACCCGGTCTTTATCACCAGCTCCATCCTCATCCTCGCCTTCCTCATCGGCACGCTGGTCTTCACGGACGTCGCCCAGACCGCCCTCGACGGCGCCCGTACCTGGGCCACCAGCAACTTCGACTGGTTCTTCCTCACCGCCGGGAACGTCTTCGTCCTCTTCTGCCTGGCGCTGATCTTCCTGCCGCTGGGCCGGATCCGCATCGGCGGCCAGGACGCCGTGCCCGACTTCTCGCGGATGTCGTGGTTCGCCATGCTCTTCGCCGCCGGCATGGGCATCGGGCTGATGTTCTGGGCGGTGGCCGAGCCGGTGGCCTACTTCACGGACTGGTACGGCACCCCCTTCAACGTCGAGCCCGGCACGCCGGAGGCGGCGAAGGCGGCCGTGGGCGCCACGATGTACCACTGGGGCCTGCACCCGTGGGCCATCTACGGCGTCATGGCGCTCGCCCTGGCCTTCTTCAGCTTCAACAAGGGCCTGCCGCTGACGGTGCGCTCGGTCTTCTACCCGCTGCTCGGCGAGCGGGTCTGGGGGGTGACCGGCCACGTCATCGACACCGTGGCCGTGCTGGCGACCATCTTCGGCCTGGCCACCTCGCTGGGGCTGGGGGCGCAGCAGGCCGCGAGCGGGCTGAGCTACGTCTTCCCCGCCGTCCCGGACACCCTGGGCACCCAGGTGGCCATCATCCTCGGCGTGACCATCGCCGCCCTGGTCTCGGTGCTGCGCGGCATCGACGGCGGCGTCAAGCTGCTCAGCAACGTCAACATCAGCATCGCCGGGCTGCTGATGCTCTTCGTCATCATCGCCGGCGGCGCCATCACCTTCGCCAACTCCCTCTACACCACGGCCTCGACCTACGTCACCGACTTCCTGCCCCTGAGCAACCCCGTCGGCCGCGAGGACAACACCTTCCTCGAGGGGTGGACCTCCTTCTATTGGGCCTGGTGGATCTCCTGGTCGCCCTTCGTGGGGATGTTCATCGCCCGCGTCTCCCGGGGCCGGACGGTGCGTGAGTTCATGACGGCGGTGCTGATCGTGCCGACGCTGGTGACCGTCGCCTGGATGGCGGCCTTCGGCGGGCTCGGCCTGGAGCAGGTCAAGAACGGCATCGGCCAGCTGGCCAACGGGCTCGGCTCCGACGAGTCGCTGGCGCTGTTCCACATGCTCGAGAACCTGCCGCTGCCGCTGATCACCGCGAGCGTGGCCATCGTCCTGGTGCTGGTCTTCTTCGTGACCTCCTCGGACTCGGGCTCGCTGGTCATCGACAGCATCACCGCCGGCGGCAAGCTCGACGCCCCTGAGGCGCAGCGCGTCTACTGGGTGGCCATGGAGGGGCTGATCGCCGGGACGCTGCTCTTCGTCGGCGGCGACGCCGCCCTGAACGCCCTGCAGGCCGGCGCCATCAGCACGGGGCTGCCGTTCACGGTGATCCTGCTGCTGATCTGCATCAGCCTGCTGCTGGGCCTGCGCCACGAGCGGCGGCTGCTGCGGCTCACCGAGCAGCTCTAGGAGCCCGGCGGCGCGGCGCCTATGGCCGATTGGAAGCGTCTTGCCGGTCTCTTCACAGCCCGGTGGCGCCACCCCGATCCGGCCGTACGGCGCCGCGCCGCGATGGGCCTCAGGCCCACCGATCCCGCGGACGCCGCCACCCTCCAGTCCCTCGCCCAGGACCGCGCCCCCCAGGTCCGCGAGGCCGCCGTCAAGCGGCTGACCGACCTCCCCACCCTGCGGGGCTACCTCGGCAAGGACCCCGATCAGCGGGTCCGCACGGCCGCGGCCGTGCGCTACCGCCAGCTCCTCATCGGCGACACGGACACCGAGACCGTCCGCCGCGAGCTCGAGCGCGCCCGCGACCCCACCCTCCTCGCCCATATCGCCCAGCAGGGCCGCGCCCCCGAGGTGCGC
>NZ_NRSH01000008.1 GCF_016584055.1 Halorhodospira neutriphila | reverse complement strand
CGCGCACCCTCCTCCCCCTCGCCGCCCTGGCGCTGCTCGCCGGCGCCAGGGCGGCGAGGGGGAGGAGGGTGCGCGGGGCCATCAACGGGTACTCTGGTGCATGGGGCCGTCGCCGTCGAGCCAATGGCCGGCATGTTGCCCCAGGAGGCTGGCCGCCGTCCATTGCGCGGGCGCCGGCGTAGGCGCCAAGCTGTTTGCTGCAGTGCAGCGAGCAGCGGGGGCAGTAAGGCCCCATTATGCGATGTATTTGGGAAGCTTTTATCGGGCATAGTAGACTCCACCCCGATCAAGGAGGCCTTTATGGATTCGTTCAAGGCGTGGCGCATCCCCTACCAGGGCGGTGAGGCCGAGGGCGGCGTGCAGGCCCTCGCCCGCGGCGATCTGCCGGAGGGCGAGGTGCTCATCCGCGGCGCCTACTCGTCGCTCAACTACAAGGACGCCCTGGCGGTCACCGGCAAGGGCAAGATCGTGCGCAGCTTCCCCATCACGCCGGGGATCGACGTCGCCGGCACGGTGGCGGAGTCCTCGGCGGCGGGCATCGAGCCGGGCGACGAGGTCCTGGTGACCGGCTGCGGGCTCGGCGAGGTCCACGACGGCGGCTTCGCCGAGTACGTCCGCGTCCCCGCCGACTGGGTCGTGCCCCTGCCGGCGGGCTACACGCCGCGCCAGGCCATGGCGGTGGGCACCGCCGGCATGACGGCGGCGCTGGCGCTGATCCGCATGGAGGCCGCCGGGCAGCGCCCCGAGGACGGCGATATCCTCGTCACCGGGGCGAGCGGCGGCGTCGGCAGCCTGGCGGTGGATATCCTGAGCAACGCCGGCTACCGGGTGGTGGCCGCCTCGGGCAAGGAGTCGGCGGCGGCGCACCTGCGCGAGCTCGGCGCCAGCGAGGTGGTCAAGCCCGAGGCGCTGGCCCGCAGCCAGCGCCCCCTGGACAAGGAGCGCTACGCCGGCGTCGTCGACAACGTCGGCGGCGAGCTGCTCTCCGAGCTGCTGCCCTGCGTCGGCCTCTACGGCAACGTCGCCGCCATCGGGCTGGCGGGGGGCACCAAGCTCGACGCCACGGTGATGCCCTTCATCCTGCGCGGGGTGAGCCTGATCGGCATCAGCGCGGCCAACTGCCCGCGCTCGCTGCGCCTGGAGGCGTGGCGCCGCCTCGGGGCGGACCTGCAGCCCACCCACCGCGACGACATCGTCGCCGGCGAGGTCGGCCTCGAGGGGCTGCGCGAGGCCGCCGAGGCGATGCTCGAGCGCCGCACCACGGGCCGCACCCTCGTGCGCCTCGGCGACTGACCCGTCCGGGAGGAGCCCGCCATGACCGACCCCCAAGCCTCCGCCGGCCGCCGCTTCCGCGAGGCGGTCCGCGCCGAGCGGCCCCTGCAGGTCGCCGGCGCCGTCAACGCCTACGCGGCGCTGCTCGCCGAGCGCGCCGGCTTCCGGGCGCTCTACGTCTCCGGCGCCGGCGTCGCCAACGCCTCCTACGGCCTGCCGGATCTCGGCATCACGCAGCTCGCCGACGTGGCCGAGGACGTGCGCCGGATCACCGACGTCACCGCGGCGCCGGTGCTCGTGGACGTCGACACCGGCTTCGGCGGCGCCTTCAGCGTCGCCCGCACCGTGCGCGAGCTCACCCGCGCCGGGGCCGGCGCCCTGCACATCGAGGACCAGGTCCAGGCCAAGCGCTGCGGCCACCGCCCGGGCAAGGAGCTGGTCTCCACCGCCGAGATGGCCGACCGGGTCAAGGCGGCGGTGGACGCCCGGCCCGATCCGGAGCTGGTGATCATGGCGCGCACCGACGCCCGCGCCTCCGAGGGGCTGGAGCCGGCCCTGGCGCGGGCCGAGGCGTACGTCGAGGCGGGGGCCGACATGGTCTTCGCCGAGGCCGTGCCGAGCCTCGCCGACCTGGAGGCCTTCACCGGCCGGCTCCCGGTGCCGGTGCTGGCGAACATCACCGAGTTCGGCAAGACGCCGTACTTCACCTGGGAGCAGCTGCGCGATGCGGGGGCGGGGCTGGTCCTCTACCCGCTCTCGGCGTTCCGGGCCATGAGCCGCGCCGCCGAGCAGGTCTACGCCGCCATCCGCAGCGAGGGGACGCAGGAGGGCGTGCTCGATCGCATGCAGACCCGCGAGGAGCTCTACGAGGTGCTCGGCTACCACGCCTACGAGCGCAAGCTCGACGAGCTCTTCGGCCGCGATACCTGAACCTAGACGAGGAGGCACTGCCATGAGCGAGGAGAAGAAGGCGGGCGCGGGCCTGCGCGGCCAATCCGCCGGCGAGACGGCGCTGTGCACCGTCGGCAAGGAGGGCACGGGGCTGACCTACCGCGGCTACGACGTGCGCGACCTGGCGGCGAGCTGCCAGTTCGAGGAGGTCGCCTACCTGCTGCTCTACGGCGAGCTGCCCGGCCGCGCCGCGCTCGACGCCTACAAGCGCCGGCTGCGCGAGCGCCGCGAGCTGCCCCCGGCGGCCAAGGCGGTGCTCGAGCAGATCCCCGCCGACGCCCACCCCATGGACGTCATGCGCACCGGCTGCTCCATGCTCGGCACCCTCGAGACCGAGGAGTCCTTCGCCGAGCAGAGCGAGGTGGCCGACCGGCTGCTGGCGGTCCTGCCGTCGATCATCACCTACTGGTACCGCTACAGCCACGACGGCGTGCGCATCGACACCGCCACCGACGACGACTCCATCGGCGGCCACTTCCTCCACCTCCTCCACGGCGCGCCCCCGAACGCCCTCCACGAGGCGGTGATGAACGTCTCGCTCATCCTCTACGCCGAGCACGAGTTCAACGCCTCGACCTTCACCGCCCGCGTCTGCGCCTCGACGCTCTCCGATATGCACTCGGCGATCACCGGCGCCATCGGCACCCTGCGCGGCCCGCTCCACGGCGGCGCCAACGAGGCGGCCATGGCGATGCTCGAGCGCTGGTCGTCCCCCGAGGAGGCCCGCGCCGGCCTGCAGGGGATGTTCGAGCGCAAGGAGAAGGTCATGGGCTTCGGCCACGCCATCTACAAGGAGGTCGACCCGCGCAACGCCGTCATCAAGGAGTGGTCGCGCAAGCTCGCCGAGGAGGTGGGCGATACGGCGCTCTTCCCCGTCTCCGAGGCGGTGGAGCAGGTGATGTGGGACGAGAAGGGGCTGTTCGCCAACGCCGACTTCTACCACGCCTCCGCCTACCGCTTCATGGGCATCCCGACGAAGCTCTTCACCCCGATCTTCGTCATGTCGCGGCACAGCGGCTGGGCCGCCCACGTCATGGAGCAGCGGGCGAAGAACCGCATCATCCGCCCGAGCGCCGACTACGTCGGCCACGAGCTGCGGCCGGTGCCGCCGATCGACGAGCGCTGAACGACAGGAGCGGGCGGCCCGCCCCGGCAGCGGCCCCGCGCCGAGATTGCAGAGGAGCCCCACGGCATGAGTGCAGAGATCCGCAACGCCCAGCGCCCCGACCCGGACGCCGAGCTGGTGGCCATCGCCGACTACGTCGCCGGCCAGGCCATCGACTCCGGGGAGGCCTACGAGACCGCCCGCTACTGCCTCATGGACAGCCTCGCCTGCGCCATGATGGCCCTCGGCTACCCGGCCTGCACCAAGCTCCTCGGCCCGGTGGTCCCCGGCGCCGAGATGCGCGACGGGGTGGTGGTCCCGGGCACGCCCTACCGGCTCGACCCGGTCCAGGGGGCCTTCAACATCGGCGCCGCCATCCGCTGGCTCGACTTCAACGACACCTGGCTGGCGGCCGAGTGGGGCCACCCCTCGGACAACCTCGGCGGCATCCTCGCCGCCGCCGACTACGAGAGCCGCCGCCGCCTGGCGCTCGGCAGGCCGGCGCTGACCGTGCGCGATGTCCTCACCGCCGCTATCAAGGCCCACGAGATCCAGGGCGTGCTGGCGCTGGAGAACAGCTTCAACCGCGTCGGCCTCGACCACGTCCTGCTGGTGCGCCTGGCCACGGCGGCGGTGACCACCCACCTGCTCGGCGGCAGCCACGAGGACGTCGTCAACGCCGTCTCCAACGCCTGGATCGACGGCGGGGCGCTGCGCACCTACCGCCACGCGCCGAACACCGGCTCGCGCAAGAGCTGGGCGGCCGGCGACGCCTCGGCCCGCGGCGTGCGCCTGGCGCTGATGAGCCTCACCGGCGAGATGGGCTACCCCTCGGCGCTGACCGCCAAGGGCTGGGGCTTCCAGGACGTGCTCTTCGGCGGCGAGCCCATCCGCCGCTCCCAGGCCTACGCCAGCTACGTCATGGAGCACGTGCTCTTCAAGATCGCCTACCCGGCGGAGTTCCACGCCCAGACGGCCGTCGAGGCGGCCATGCAGCTCCATGCGGAGGTGGCGCCGCGGCTCGACGAGGTCGACCGCGTGGTCATCGAGACCCAGGAGGCGGGCGTGCGGATCATCGACAAGACCGGCCCGCTGGCCAACCCGGCCGACCGCGACCACTGCATCCAGTACATGGTCGCCGTGCCGCTGATCCACGGCCGCCTGACCGCCGCCGACTACGAGGACGACGTCGCCGCCGACCCGCGCATCGACGCCCTGCGCGAGCGCATGGCGGTCACCGAGCACGAGCCGTTCTCCCGGGACTACCTCGACCCCGAGAAGCGCTCCATCGGCAACGCCGTGCAGGTCTTCTTCCAGGACGGCTCCAAGACCGAGCGCGTCGCCGTCGAGTACCCCATCGGCCACCGCCGCCGGCGCGAGGAGGGCATCCCCGTGCTCCAGGAGAAGTTCCACGCCGCCCTCGCCGAGCGCTTCGCCCCGCGCCAGGCCGACGCCATCGCCGCCGCCGTGGCCGACCAGCGGGGGCTCGAGCAGATGCCGGTCCACGAGTTCATGGACCTGTGGCGGGCCTGAGCGGGCCGGCTTCCGGTCCCCGGGGCCGGACCTTTACACTGCGCCGTTCCAGGCGTGTCGCACCAGGGGGGAGCACCACGTATGCCGGAGGAGGACCCGGAGCGCGAGCCCAGCGCCCGGCCGGAGCCGGGCGCCCAGCAGGCCAGCAGCGGCGGCGAGGCGCCGGCCGTCAGCGCCGGCACCCTGGCCATGGCCGTCTACGTCCTCTACCTCGTCGCCCCCTTCGTCGGGGGCTTCACGGCGCTGGTCGGCGTGATCCTCGCCTACGTCCAGCGCGAGGGCGCCGAGCCCTGGCTGCGCACCCACTACGACAACCAGATCAGCCTCTTCTGGTGGTCCCTCGGCGCCGTGGCCGTCTCCTTCGTCCTGGCCTTCATCGGCATCGGGGTGCTCCTCTACCTCCTCTGGCTGGTCTGGCTCCTCGTGCGCGCCACCGTCGGCCTGGCGGAGCTGAACAACCGGCGGGCCCTGGCGAGCCCGCCGTCCTTCCTCACCGGGCGTTGAGGGAGAGCGGAAGCTCGATGCAGACCATCCGCGACGTGCCGGCGGCCGCCCTGGGCCGGGGGGGCCTGATCACCCCCCGCGACTGACCGCCATGCAAGCCCTCCTCGGCCTCCTTGTCTTCATCGGCCTCGCCTGGCTGCTCAGCGAGCGCCGCCGCGCCTTCCCGTGGCGGGCGGTGGCGGCGGGCCTGGCGCTGCAGTTCCTCCTCGCCGGGGTGATGCTCGGCGTGCCGGCGGCGCAGCAGGCCTTCCTGGTGGCCAACGAGCTGGTCCTCGCCCTCGACGAGGCCACGCAGGCGGGCACGGGCTTCGTCTTCGGCTACCTCGGCGGCGCCGAGCCGCCCTTCAAGCCCGAGGGCGCGGGGGATACCTTCATCCTCGCCTTCCAGGCGCTGCCGCTGCTGCTCGTGGTCAGCGCCCTGTCGGCGGTGCTCTTCTACTGGCGGGTGCTGCCGCTGCTCATCCGCGGGCTCGCCGCCGCGCTGCGCCGGGGCCTGGGCATCGGCGGCGCCCTGGGCCTGGGGAGCGCCGGCAACCTCTTCCTGGGCATGGTCGAGTCGCCGCTGCTCATCCGCCCGTACCTGCAGCGGATGCAGCGCAGCGAGCTCTTCGCCCTGATGGCCACGGGCATGGCGACGCTGGCCGGGACCATGCTGGTCCTCTACGCCTCGATCATCGGCGCCGTGCTCGACGACGCCCTCGGCCACCTGCTCGTCGCCTCGCTGTTGAGCCTGCCGGCGGCGCTGCTGCTCGCCGCGGTCATGGTCCCGCCCACGGGTCCGCCCACCGAGGGCGGCCTCGAGGCGGAGGCGGAGCCGGCGAGCGGGGCGATGGACGCCCTCGTCCAGGGCACGCTCCGCGGCCTCGACCTGCTGCTGCAGATCGTCGCCTTGCTGGTGGTCGTCGTCGCCCTGGTGGCGCTGGTCAACAGCGCCCTGGGCCTGCTGCCGGCGGTCGGCGGCGAGGCGCTGACCCTGGAGCGGATCCTCGGCTGGCTCTTCGCGCCGCTGGCCTGGCTCGCCGGCATCCCCTGGGAGGAGGCCGCCAGGGCCGGCTCGCTGCTCGGCACCAAGACCGTGCTCAACGAGATGCTCGCCTTCCTCCGCCTCGCCGAGCTGCCGGAGCAGGCCCTCTCCCCCCACAGCGAGCGGATCCTGGTCTACGCCCTGGCCGGCTTCGCCAACCTCGGCAGCCTCGGCATCCTCATCGGCGGTCTCGGCGGGCTGGTCCCCGAGCGCCGCCGCGAGGTCGTCGAGCTCGGCCCCCGCGCCGTGGCCGCCGGGACGCTGGCGACCCTGATGACCGGGGCCGTGGTCGGGCTGCTGGATACCGCCGGGCTCGCCTGAGCCGGCGCGGCGCGCCGGGAGGCGGCGCCGGAACGGGGTAAGACACTGACTTGAAAGGGTATTGCGATGGATGGCTACAGGCAGCGCATCGGGCTGCTCCTCGGGCCACTCGCCGCGCTCGGCGGCTACCTGGCGGGCGCGCCCGAGGGGCTGACACCGGCGGAGTGGTCGGTCGCCCTGGTGGCGATCCTCATGGCGATCTGGTGGATCAGCGAGGCGCTGCCGCTGGCCGCGACGGCGCTGGTGCCCATCGTGGCCTTCCCGCTGCTCGGCGTCCTGCCGGTCGGGGAGGTCACCGAGGCCTACGGGAACGACCTGATCTACCTCTTCCTCGGCGGCTTCTTCATCGCCGTGACCATGCAGCGCTGGGGGCTGCACCGGCGCATCGCGCTGCACACCATCAACCTGGTCGGCCCCTCGCCGCGGCGCGTCATCCTCGGCTTCATGCTCGCCACGGCCGGGCTGTCCATGTGGATCAGCAACACCGCCACGGCCATGATGATGCTGCCCATCGCCCTGGCGGTGCTCCGGCAGAGCGAGGACGAAGCCGGGCAGCGCGGCGAGGCGCTGCCCCGCGGCTTCGGCGTCGCGCTCATGCTCGGCGTCGCCTACGCCGCCTCCATCGGCGGCATCGCCACGCTCATCGGCACCCCGCCCAACGCCGTGCTCGCCGGCCAGGTGCAGGAGCTCTACGGCGTCGAGATCACCTTCGCCGGGTGGATGGCCTTCGGCCTGCCGCTGTCGCTGCTCTTCCTCGGGATCGCCTGGCTCTACCTCGCCTTCGGCCGCCACTGCCGGCACCTCGGGCAGCTCGCCAGCGGCCGCGAGCCCATCCGCCAGGAGCTCGCCGCCCTCGGCCGGATGGACCGCGCCGAGCGCCGGGTGCTCGCCGTCTTCGCCCTCGTCGCCGCCGCCTGGGTCGGCCGCGGCTTCCTGCCGGCGGGGGCGCTCGAGGCGCTCGGCGACGCCAGCATCGCCATCGCTGGCGCCCTGGCGCTCTTCCTCCTGCCCTCGGGCCGGCGCCGGGGGGAGCGGCTCCTCGACTGGGAGACCGCGGTGCAGATCCCCTGGGACATCGTCCTGCTCTTCGGCGGCGGCTTCGCCCTGGCCGCGGGCTTCGGCGCCAGCGGCCTCTCCGAGAGCCTGGCCGAGGGGCTGGAGGTCCTCGACGGGGTCTCGATCCTCCTGATCCTCGCCGCCTGCGTGACCCTGGTGGTCTTCCTCACCGAGGTGACCTCCAACACCGCCACGGCGACGGTCTTCGTCCCGCTGATGGGCGCCCTGGCCACGGCCATGGGCTTCAACCCGGTGGTCCTCATGGCCGCGGTGGCGGTCGCCGCCTCCTGCGCTTTCATGCTCCCGGTGGCGACCCCGCCCAACGCCGTGGTCTTCGGCAGCCAGGCGCTGACCGTCCCGGACATGGCCCGGGCCGGGCTGGTGCTCAACCTCATCACCATCGTGCTGACCACGGCCTTCGTCTACTTCCTGCTGCCGCTCGCCCTCGGCGTCGAGCTCGCCGCCTAGCGGGGCCGGCCAGCCCTCGCGCCTGGACCGTAAGGGTGCGGGGGCTGGCAGAATGGGGAGATACCGACGAGCAGCGACGAGGAGCGCGCCCATGGTCGAGACCACCCGCATCGCCGACACCGAGCTGACGGCCACCCGCATCGGCCTGGGCACCTGGGCCATCGGCGGCTGGCTCTGGGGCGGCAGCGACGAGGCGGAGGCCGTGGCCGCCGTCCAGGCCGCCGTCGACCGCGGCATCACGCTCATCGACACGGCCCCCGTCTACGGCCAGGGGCATAGCGAGGAGCTCGTCGGCCGCGCCCTGGCCGAGGGCGGCCGGCGCGAGCGCGTGGTCCTGGCCACCAAGGCGGGGCTCGAGTGGGTCGGCGGCCAGCCCTACCGCAACGCCACCCGCGAGCGCCTCGAGCAGGAGGTGGACGACTCCCTGCGGCGGCTGCGCACCGACGTGATCGACATCCACCAGGTCCACTGGCCGGACCCGCTGGTCCCCGTCGAGGAGACCGCCGCCGCCATGCGGGACCTCTACGAGGCGGGGAAGATCCGCGCCATCGGCGTCTCCAACTTCTCGCCGGAGCAGCTCGAGCGCTTCCGCGCCGAGGCGCCCCTGCACGTCGTCCAGCCGCCGTACAACCTCCTCGAGCGCGGCATCGAGGCCGACGTGCTGCCCTACGCCCGCGAGCACGGGATCACCACGCTGACCTACGGCGCCCTGTGCCGGGGGCTGCTGACCGGCAAGATGGGCCCCGACACGCGCTTCGAGGGCGACGACCTGCGGCAGATGGACCCCAAGTTCCAGGAGCCGCGCTACAGCCAGTACCTGCGCGCCGTCGAGCGCCTCGACGCCTTCGCCCAGGAGCGCTTCGGCCGCCGCGCCATCCACCTGGCCCTGGCGTGGGTCCTGGCGCAGCCGGGCGTCGGCGTGGCGCTCTGGGGCGCGCGGCGGCCCGAGCAGCTCGAGCCCCTCGACGGCCTGGAGGGGATCGAGCTGGACGAGGCGGCGCTGCGCGAGATCGACCGCATCCTCGAGGAGAGCGTCACCGACCCGGTGGGCCCGGAGTTCATGGCGCCGCCGAGCCGCGAGGAGAAGCCCGCCTGAGGCGCACCGGCCCGCGGCTGCGGGCGGTGACCCCCCGAGGATCCGGAAACCGAATGACCCCCGAGACCTACTGCTACTTCGCCTACGGCTCGAACCTCTCCACCGCGCGGCTGCGGGCCCGCGTGCCCTCGGCGCGCTGCCTCGGCCGGGCGGTGCTGCCCGGGCACCGGCTGGCCTACCACAAGCGGGGCGCCGACGGCTCCGCCAAGTGCGACGCCTACTACACTGGCGGGGCGGGTGACGAGGTGCACGGCGTGGTCTTCGCCATCGCCGCGGCGCAGCTGCCCAGCCTCGACGCCGCCGAGGGGCCGCGCTACGAGCGCGTCGAGCTGGCGCTCGCCGGCGAGGACGGCCGGCCGCTGACGGCGCTCACCTACCGCGCGCTGCCGGCGTACCTCGACGGCGGGCTCACGCCGTACTGCTGGTACCGCGACCACGTCCTGCGCGGGGCCCGGGAGCACGGCCTGCCGGAGGGCTATATCGCCGAGCGCCTCGCGGTGGCGTGCGCCGAGGATCCCGACGCCGAGCGGTGCCGGCGGGAGCGGGCGGTCCACGCCGAGCCGGCGCCGGCGCGCTAGGCCCCGGGCGGCCCGATCCCCCGCGGTAGGCACCGGCGGCCTCAAGCCTGTCCCAATCCTGCCGATAGCAGTTCTAGAAGGCCGCGGCGCAGGGGCGCGGCCGAGGCAAACCGGAACAAGCCTGGGGGTAGAGAGCCATGGCCCAAGAGCAGCAGCAGAACCTGGCGGAGCTGATCTGCGCCAACGCGGGGCAGGCCATCCAGCAGACGGGCGACGCCGAGAACACCCTGGAGTCGCTGTTCTTCGCGGCGGTGTGCATGTCCCGGCACTACATGAGCGCCAATGAGACCGCCGCCTACATGCGCCAGATCGCCGACGAGCTCGAGAAGTCCGCCGACGACATGCCCCAGAAGCTCCACTAGCCGCGCACCGCAGCGACGGTCGTCGTGGACTCGACCTTCCACGAGATCGCGCTGCTGCTGCTCGGCGCGGCGGGGGTCGGCCTGCTGGCCCTCCGCCTGCGCCAGCCGCTGATCGTCGCCTTCATCCTGGTAGGGCTGGTGGTCGGCCCCGCCGGCCTGGGCTTCGTCAAGGCCCACGACCAGATCGATCTGCTGGCGCAGATCGGCATCACCATCCTCCTCTTTTTGGTCGGCCTGAAGCTGGACCTCCACCTGGTGCGCCGGCTCGGGCCGGTCGCGCTGGCCACGGGGCTCGGCCAGCTCGCCTTCACCATCGCCTTCGGCTTCCTGCTCTGCCTGGCCCTGGGTCTGGAGGCCGTGACGGCGCTGTACGTGGCGGTGGCGCTGACCTTCTCCAGCACCATCATCATCGTCAAGCTGCTCTCCGATAAGCGCGAGATCGATGCCCTCCACGGCCGCATCGCCATGGGCTTCCTCATCGTCCAGGACATCGCCGTGGTGGGGGCCATGGCTACGCTGGGCGCCTTCCAGGGCGAGGTCGGCGGGATTGCCGACGTGCTCGCCACCGGCGCTACCCTGGTGGGCGTGCTCGGGGCGGTGCTGCTGCTCATGCGCTACGTCTTCCCGCGCCTGGTGCCGGTCCTCGGCCAGTCCCCCGACCTGCTGCTGATCTTCGCCGTGGCCTGGGGGACGGGGCTGGCGAGCCTGGGCGAGGTGACCGGCTTCGGCAAGGAGGTGGGCGGCTTCCTGGCGGGATTCGCGCTGGCCTCCTCCGGCAACCGCGAGCTGATCGGCGAGCGCCTGGCCAGCCTGCGCGACTTCCTGCTGCTGTTCTTCTTCATCGACCTGGGCAGCAAGCTGGATCTCACCACGCTGGGCGGCGAGCTGTGGCCGGCGGCGGTCCTGTCGCTCTTCGTGCTGGTGGGCAATCCCCTCGTGGTGCTCGGCATCATGGGCTACATGGGCTACCGCAAGCGCACCGGCTTCCTCGCCGGCCTCACCGTGGCCCAGATCAGCGAGTTCTCCATCCTCTTCATCGCCCTGGGCATCTCCCTGGGGCACATCGGCGAGCCGGCGCTGGGCCTGGTGACCCTGGTGGGGCTGGTGACCATCACCCTGTCCACCTACATGATCCTCTACTCCGGCCGCCTCTACGCCGGGCTGGAGCCTTGGCTCGGGGCCTTCGAGCGCCGCCACCCCCACCGCGAGATGGCGGTGGAGGCGCGCGCCCGGGTGCTGGGCGAGGCGCAGGCCGTGGTGCTGGGGATGGGCCGGTTCGGGCGGCGGGTGGCCCGCCTGCTCCAGGGCGCCGGGGTGCGCGTGGTAGGCGTGGACTTCGACCCCGAGGCGCTGCGCTGGGCCGAGGAGGCGGGCATCACCGTCTTCCCCGGCGACCTCTCCGACCCCGGCGTGGTCCGGGCCCTGCCGAAGGGCGCGGGGGCCTACCTGATCAGCACGGTCCCCAAGGTGGAGGCCAATCTGGCCCTGTGGCGGGGCCTGAAGGAGCACGGCAGCGAGGCCGAGGTCCTGGTGGCGGCCTTCGGTGATCGGGATGCGGCCTGCCTTACCGAGGCCGGCGTGCAGCGCCTGCTGCTGCCCTACGCCAACGCCGCGGCGTACGCCGCGGAGCTGGTGGCCGGGGAGCTCACCGCCGGTAAGGCAACGATGCGACCCGAAGGGCTGTAGCCCCCGGTAGCGACGAGGGCGCCGGCGCTACTCGGCGCTGCCCAGGTGCTCGCGCAGCCGCGCGAGCTCCTCCCGGCTCCAGCCCTCGGGCTCGGTGAGCGCGAACCAGGCGTCGACGTAGTCCGCCGCCGCGTAGGTGTGGCCGTGGCCGGGCGGTGCGTCGCCGGCGGCGATGTCGGCGGCGAGCTGCAGGAGGGTGACCACCGGGTACCAGCGGAGCTCCCCGGAGACGTCGGGCCCCCGCGGCTCCTCCAGCCACGCCGGCCGCCGGTAGAGGGTGCTGGGGGCGAGGAAGGTCACCGGGTCGCTGGCGTACTGCAGGAAGGCGATCCGGAAGGGCCCCCAGTCGCCTTGGGCGGCCTCCAGCCCGGTGTGCTGGTTCATGAAGCGCACCACCTCGCCGTCGCGGAAGGTCGGCAGCCACGCCGGGGAGCCGGGCTCGCGGCGGCGGGTCACCGTCCGCCAGGTCTCGCTGCGAAACGGGGGGCCGCTCCACAGGACGCCGTCGAAGGGATCCTGGACGATGTCGTAGACGTCGAAGGAGCGGTCGGAGTTGAGCGCCCCGAGGCTCAGGCCGTGGAGGTAGAGCGCGGGGCGCTCGTCCTCGGGCAGTGCCGTCCAGTGGCCGTAGACCGCCTCGAAGAGGGCGCGGGCGGTCTCCGCCCCGTACTCGCCCTCCATCATTAGCGCCAGCGGGCTGGGCAGGTAGGAGTACTGGGCGGTGACGGTGGCGGTGTCGCCGCGGTGCAGGTACTCGACGGCGTTCACGGCGGCGGGATCGACCCAGCCGCTGCCCGTCGGGGTGGCGAGGATCAGCACCGAGCGCTCGAAGGCGTCCGTGCGCCGCAGCTCCTCCAGGGCGAGCCGGGCCCGCTCCTCGGGGGTCGCGGCGGCGTTGAGGCCGATATAGACGCGGATGGGGGTCGGGGCCGCCTCGCCGAGGAAGGCCTCCAGGTCCGCCGCCCGCGGCCCCGAGGCCACGAAGCTCCGCCCCTGCCGGCCCAGGTCCTGCCACGCCACCGGGGAGATCGGGCTGCCGGTGCGCACCGGGACCTCGGGGCGCTCGTGCTCGCTGTCGATGAGCGCGTCCACCTCCTGGTAGGAGCGGTCCGCGGCGCGCAGCGCCAGGGTGACCAGGACGCCGTCGATGACCCCCCAGAAGAGCAGCAGGGCGACCGCAACGCCGAGGAGGCTCGACACCCGCGGCGGCACGAAGCGCTGCAGCCGCTGCGCCAGGAAGCGGAAGGTCTGCCGGAACAGCCGGGCCAGCGCCAGGGCGGCGGCGAAGACCGCCGCGGCGATGGCGGCCACCGCGAGGGGCTGCCCGTCGCCGGTAGGCGGCATCTCCATCTGCGCGCGCACGGCGTCCTGCCAGCCGGGGGCGTGCCACATGAAGGTCGCCGCCACCAGCGCCGAGGCCGCCCCCGCCGCCCAGCGGGCGAGGCGGCGGGGGCGGCCGGCCAGCTCCGGCAGCCCCAGGTACGCCCAGAGGGCGCCCAGCCCGCTCCCGATGGCGTAGCCCGCGGTGAGCGAGAGCCCGGAGATGGCCCCCTGGAGGCCGAGGGGGCGGGGGATCAGGCTCGGCGTCAGGGAGAAGGCGAAGAGCAGCGCGCCGAGCAGCAGGCCGGTGTGGGAGAGCGGGCCGATTCGGGGCATGGATGCGCTTGATTGCCGCGGCGAGCGGCCAGCGGGGGGCCGCATAGCGAGCTAGGATACCGCAGCGGTGGGATGGAGACGAGCCGCCTCGACCGGGGTGGCCCCAGCCAACCGGACATGGCCGGGGTCCAGATCGAGGCTGCTGCGTCTTGGCCTTCGACGCCAGGTGGGCGGCTAGGCAGGAGGCCCTAGTAGTGTGGCCGCAGCCGGGCCGCCAGGGCCCGCCGGCGGCGCTCGTTGCGGTATCTCAAGAGGCGTGAGGTCCCGGCGACGGTCGTCGCGGTCAGGGCTGCTGCAAAGGCGATCGAGCCCGCCATCTTGCATCCTCCTTCTCGTTGCGGCGCTACCGCTTGGCTAGCGCCTCGAGTTCTGGGTCGCTGAGCTGGCCGATCCGCTCGTTGACCGTCCCTGTACCGCCGTATCGGCGCCCGCCCGCCTCGGCTGAAGCGCGGCGTTGTCCACCCCGCCCCTCGAGGGCCTTGCAGGTGGCGAGGCGGGGGAGGCCGCTACGCTCCCCCAAGTCTGGACGAGGCCGCCGCGGGCCGTCCTTTTTCCCTCTCCATTATAGGGGATTGAATCGGCGTCACGGGAAGGGTCTCATGGATGGCCGATCACAAGCCGCTAAAGAGACAAGACATGAGGACCTTCAACGTCTACAGCCACCCCGTCCAAGGCCTCAAGGCCGTCAAGGCGGGCTTCTCGTGGCCTGGCCTGTTCTTCGGCTTCTTCTGGATGCTGGTGAAGGGGCTGTGGGGGCTGGCGATCCTGTGGTTCATGCTGAGCTTCGCGACCCCGCTGGCTACGGCGCTCGTTATCCAGCTGGGGGAGAGCGGCGCGCTGTCGCCGAGCAGCGCCGAGCTCCTGGGCGTGTCGGTCTACACAGGCGGCTACCTGGCGCTGTGGCTGGCGCCGGGCTTCCGGGGCAACAAGTGGCGCGAGCGGAACCTCGCCAAGCGCGGCTACGAGTTCCTCTCGGCAGTGCGGGCCAAGACGCCCGACGCCGCCATCGCCGAGCAGGCCAGGGCCGCCTGACGGCGCGGGGCCCCGGCCGGTCACTGCGGACGAGCCGCGACGAGGAGAGATGTAGGAGATGGAGTGGGGAGGTGTCATATTTCCGGTCTGGCTGCTCTGGCTCGCGGCGGCGGCCGCGCTGGCGCTGGCGGACCTCGCGCTCCTCGGCGGGCAGCTCCTGCTGGTTGCTGCCGGCCTCGCCGCGCTGATCGCCGCCGCCGCGGCCGCGCTCGGGGCGCCGTTTGTCGGCCAGGTGTGGCTCTTCCTCGGGGGGACCGCCGTTTTCGTGCCGGCGCTGATCTTCGGCATCCCCGGCGTACGCCGCCGCTGGCGGGCCCCCGGCGACCTGGACGGCAAGCGCGGCGAGACCGTCACGGTCGTCGCGCAGGGGGACCGCCTGGTCGGCAAGCTCAAGAGTGATCGCTACCCGATCCAGCTCATCGACGGCAGCACACCGGAGGAGGGTGAGGAGCTGGTTGTCGATCGCATGGAGGGGATCACGCTTTTCGTGGAGCGCCCGCGCCGAGGGGCAGGGCGCCGCTAGCGCTGTTTTGGAGCCAAGGAGTACTGCCTGATGAGTGTCAGCCTGATCTCCGGCCTGATCGTAGGCCTCGTCGTCATCCTCTTCATCGCCAAGGGGCTGTTCATCGTCCAGCAGAGCGAGGCGGTGGTGGTCGAGCGGCTCGGCAGCTACAATCGCACACTCGGCCCCGGCATCAATTTCCTCATCCCGGTGCTCGAGCGCACCCGGCCGATCAAGATCCGCCGCTACGAGCGCGGCATGAGCTCCAAGGAGCTGACGGAGAAGCTCGTCGAGGAGACCAAGATCGACACCCGCGAGACGGTCCTCAACTTCCCGGCGCAGCCGGTGGTGACCCAGGATAATGTCTCCATCCAGATGGACGGTGCCCTGTACTTCCAGATCCAGTCCCCCAAGGACGCGGTCTACCAGGTCGAGAACCTCGTGCAGGCGGTCGAGGTCCTCGCCAAGACGACCCTGCGCGCCGTCGTAGGCTCCCGGGAGCTCGATACGCTCTTCTCCTCCCGCGACGAGATCAACAACGAGCTCCAGAAGGTCATGGACGAGGCTGGCGACAAGTGGGGCGTCAAGGTCAACCGGGTGGAGATCCAGGACATCGAGCTGCCCAGCGACGTCGAGGAGGCCATGCGCCAGGTCATGGCCGCGGAGCGCCAGCGCCGGGCGACGGTCACCGAGGCCAACGGCTACAAGGAGGCGCAGGTCCGCCAGGCCGAGGGCGACCGGGACGCGGCCATCGCCCGGGCCCAGGGCGAGCGCCAGGCCATCGAGCAGCTCCTCGAGGCGGGCCGGCAGACCGGGACTACCCTGGAGCCGCAGACCCTGATCAGCTACCTGATCGCCCAGGAGTACATCAAGAAGCTGCCGCAGATCGCCCAGGATGGGGAGCGGGTACTGGTGCCCTACGAGGCCACCGGCCTGATGGGCAGCCTGGAGTCGATCCAGGGGCTCTTTCAGGGGACGGGGCCTCAGCGGGCGGGGCTATAACCGCAACGCCCAGCTCGAGGGTGCTCACGGTGCTCCAAGGGGTTCTGACGAGATCGTCTGTACACGTAGCCGAATTCGTCGTAAGCTTCGTGAGAGCCCTCCTGGGGAGACGCCACAATGACCGAGGCGCGTAAGCACGGCGAAGAGATGGCCTACTACCTGGGCGACCTGGAGGCCGTACGCGATACGGCGCTGGAGTCGGACGAGTGGTCGGTGCTCCACGCCGTCATCGAGTCCACGCTGCCCGTGCGCAACGCCTGGATCATGCGGGAGCGGATCTCGGCCCGGGTCTTCGATCGCAGCGTCATTCCCCGCACCACGCTCCGCTCGAAGGGGGAGGCGGGGCGGCTCTCCGTGGAGCAGTCGGAGCGCGCCGTCCGGATCGGGCGGGTGTACGCCCGGGCCGCCGAGGTCTTCGGGGACCGGGAGCGAGCGACGGCCTGGCTGGAGCGGCCGAGCCCCGCTTTTGAGGGGCGGGCGCCGGCCGAGTGGCTCGGCAATGAGGCCGGCGCGC
This sequence comes from Halorhodospira neutriphila, assembly GCF_016584055.1. Lineage (GTDB taxonomy): Bacteria > Pseudomonadota > Gammaproteobacteria > Nitrococcales > Halorhodospiraceae > Halorhodospira > Halorhodospira neutriphila. Next base: position 13,779 of record NZ_NRSH01000008.1, on the reverse strand, counting down.
GCTACATCGAGGAGATACTGGGCCGGCTCGAGCACGGCATCGCCGCCTGATGCGGCTCTACCGCATCGCCAGGGCCGAGCATGCGCAGGACCTGAGCGGGGAGGGGGCGCGCCTGTACGGCGGCCGCTGGACGCCTGCCGGCTATCCCGTCCTCTATACCGCGGAGCACCCGGCGCTGGCCGCCTGGGAAGTCGTGGTCCACTTCGGGCTGCCGGTCGAGGCCGCGCCGCTGGAGCAGCGCCTGATCACCTTGCAGGTGCCGGACCGAGCGGCCGGGCAGATGCCCCGGCTTAGCGACGTGCCGGCAGACCCCCGGCGCGTAGGCCTGGACTGGCTGGCGGCAGGGGGTAGCCTGCTGCTGGCGGTGCCCTCGGTGGTGATCCCGCAGTCCCAGAACGTCCTGGTCAATCCCAGGCATCCCGATATGGCCGAGGTCCACATCGAGGACTGCTGCGTCTTTGCCTTCGATGGCAGGGTGAGCCAGTAGGGAGAAGGCCCTGTGTGGTGAGGTTAGAGTCGAGCTGCTAGCCTCCGTCAGCGCTGCGTAAGGGCTTTCAGCAAGGCCGCGCGTGCGCAGGGCTGCGCAGCGCAAGTGCCTGCCGCCAAGACGCTCGCTGACGCCTTGCGAAACCCCAGGTATGATGTCACTAATCCAGTCCTATCGGAGCTTGAGCCTTGGAGACGCTGGAGCCGGCGACCCTGGTCACGATCCTGAGCGTTGTGGTGGCTCTGTTCGGCGTGATCGTCCTCGCCATTACGGTCTATGAGTACACGCAGCTCCGGGCGCTACGCGACGATTTCGAGCAGTTCAAGGCCCAGTGGCGATCGGAGCTACAGGACCTGCAGAAGGCGCTACAGCGGGTTATCGCCAGCTACGGCAGCCCAGACCCGGAGACGCGAATCGGGCTCCTGAAGGATGCTGTCGAGATCTATCCGCAGGTATTCAATGGCTACAATGCCCTCGGGTACGCCTACCTGAGCAAAGGGGAGCTCGCCCAGGCAGCGGACGCCTTCCATGAGGCCATCCGCCTTCATCCGGATCAGGTCGAGGGCTACTGCGATCTGGCGCGGGCCTACTACAGGCAGAATGAGCAGGCCTTGGCCGAGAAGTACCTGCGCAAGGCCCTCGACAAGGACCGCGAAGGCACCCGAGGAGGACTGCGCGGAGATGGCGAGCTGGAGCACCTGCTGGAGAGCCTGGCTCGCCGATAGCCGTGAGCTGCATCGAGGAGATCCAGCGTGCCGATATGGAGGGCTCTCCCTGTCGGCTTGCTGCCCTCCAGGGAGCTGCCGCTGTGGCAGCGGCAGCTCCCGGCGGCGATTACTAGGGGGGACCCACGCCGCCGCACAGTCGCCCGAACCGCTCCAGTAGGCCGGCACTCTCGGGCGCTGCCTGCACCTGCCGCAGCAGGTCGTCTGCACTGCGCCCCTGCGCCGCCAGCTGCTCCCGGTAATGGGCCACGTAGTGCGGCGTGATGCGCTCGTCGAACTCGGGGTGGAACTGCAGCCCCCAGGCCCGCTCGCCGAAGCGGAACCCCTGATGCTCGTCCCTGTCGCTCCAGCCCAGGTGTACGGCCCCGGCGGGCAGGGTGAGCACCGACTGGCTGTGGCTCACGTGGGCCGGGAAGCGCTGGGGTAGCCCGCGGAACAAGGGCTCCTCGGCGGCGGCATCCGTCAGGTTCACGGTGGTGGTCCCCACCTCGATACCCCGGGGGTTGTAGCCCGCCCGGCCGCCCAGGGCCCAGGCCAGGAGCTGGTGCCCGAAGCAGATGCCAAGCACCGGCAGCCCCCGGTCCACGGCCGCGGTGAGCCAGTGGGCGGTACGGAGCATCCACGGGGCCTGCTCGGTCACCATGGCCCCGGAGCCGGTGATGGCCACGGCCGCCACGCTCCCCGGCGCCGGCAGCGGATCGCCGGCCTGCACGTTGGCCACGTAGACCCGCTCCATGGGCCAGCCCATCCCGCAGGCGATCCAGTGCTCGTAGTCCCCCGGATGATCCGCAAGGGAGGGGAGCTTCGCCCCGGTCTTGATGATCAGCAGCGTTCCCATCCAAGCGCCCCTGCCGCGCGGCCCTAGCGCTCGGGCAGCCGGGCGGAGAGCCAGGCGCCCGCCAGCCCCATGGCCGAGAGGAGTGGGATCACCCCGGTGACCGGCACGACGACGCGGCAGGCCTCCGGGCTGATCTCGCGGCAGACGCGTACGTCCTCCTCGTTGACCAGGAGCCGGTAGGCCTTGTCCAGGGGACCCTCTACCGGCGCCGCGGCTTGCTGCTCCATAGCGGTGGCTAGCTCCTCATTTACTGTTCACTGGGCGGTATGGCGTTACGCGGGCTTATAGCGCCTAGGCAGGCTCAATCTGCACCGAGACGTCCCGGGGGGCGGCGAAGTAGGGTGCCGAGGTGACCAGTACCGCGGCCCCGGCCTGGGCATAGGCGCCGGCGTTCTCGCTATTGACCCCACCCGCGACCGCAATCAATCCACGGAAGTCGCGTGCCTGTAGCGCCTCGGCGAGGGCTGCAACGGCCTCCGGGGGGCTCTTCTCCAGCTGGATGACCTCAGCGCCGGCCGCAGCCGCCTCCAGGGCCTCCTCGTAGCCGGGGACCTCAACCACCACGCGCTTCTCCGGGGCGTTGCGGATCACCGCCTCCAGCCTTTGGCGCTGCTCGGAAGCGGCGAGGAAGGCGCGGTGCTCGGGGAAAACCAGGAGGGTCTCCGAGAGGCCGAGCCGGTGCATGGTGCCGCCACCGGCGGTGACCGCAGCCTGCGCGATAGCGCGGGTACCGGGCAGGTTCTTCCGCGTGCAGGCGACGACGGGAGCAGCCTGCCCGGAGCCACACCCCGAGGCAGCGGCCTCGACGATGGCCCGGGTCGCCGTGGCAATCCCTGCGGCGTACTCCATGAGGGTCTGTGCGGTCTTCCAGGCGAGGTGTAGGGCGCCAGCGGGGCCGTGCGCCTCGAGCAGCAGCTCGCCGTCCTCGGCGATATCGCCGGAGGCCTTGAGCTGGTGCACGTGCACGGCGCCTGCAAGCTCAATCATCCGCGTTGCCTCCTCGGCGCAGGCGACGGTCCGTGGACCGCGGGCGTAGAAGCGCATGCGCCCGGACCGCTCGCCGATCCCGAGGCTGCGCGTGGTCAGGTCGCCGTAGGGGGCGTCCTCACGGAGCAGTGCGGTGAGAGTCGTGTCGTCGAGCAGGCGGGGGTAGCGCAATCACAGGCTCCTTCTGTCTCGCGGCGTACGCGTATCGGTAAGCAAGCTGCGTGCCGCTCTCGGTCATCCTGGCACAGGGCGGCCGCGCCCGGTACCGGCGGCCCGGCTCACGTCGGCTCTCCGACAAATGGGCGCCCAGCTGGGCCCGGGCTGTCCCTAAACGCTCACCCGATCGTCCAAGGCGAAGACGCAGCGGTTCTCGATCCGGAACTCGGCCCTATTGGGCCAGCCGGTATCGACAACAAAAAACCGCCGCCCGGCATCCTCCGGACGGCGGCTGAGGGCCCGCGGAGAGCGGGCCGGCCGGCGGCGCTGCCGCCGGCGGGTCGGGGCGGGCTCCGCCGCTACTCGGCCGGCCGGAAGGCGACCTGCTGGACGAAGTCCACGTCGCTGCGGCAGTACGGCTTCTGCAGATCGCCGTAGCGCTCGACGTTGATGAAGCCGGCGTCCTCGAGCAGGTGGGTCAGGTAGTCCTGGCGCAGCGGGTACATGTTCAGCTGGAAGCGCGCGCCGTCCTTGAAGACGTACTCGAACTTGGCCAGCGTCCGGTGCAGCTCGGCCGGGCCCACGTCCACGCCGTCGCCGGTGTAGCAGTAGGTGTGCTTCGAGCTGTAGCCGTTGTCGAGCATGTCGTCGTAGTTGCGCTGGTCGATGATCGCCATCCCGCCCGGGCGCAGGACGCGGAACATGGCGCGCAGCGCCGTGCGCCGGTCCTCGTGGTCGAACAGGTGGGTGAAGGAGTTGCCCAGGCAGACCAGGGCGTCGTACTGCTCGGTGCCGAGGGTCTTGTCCAGCTCCAGCCAGTCCGCGGCGCGGGAGTCGGCGAACTGGACCCCGTACTGCTGGGCGTTCTCGCGGGCCTTGGCGAGCATGTTCTCGGAGCCGTCCACCGCCGTGACCTCGAAGCCGGCCTTGGCCAGCGAGACGGCGTTGACGCCGGTACCGGCGGCAATATCGACCACCTTGTGGGCGCCGTGGGAGCCGATCAGGCGGTTGTAGAAGGCCCCCTCGCGGGCGAGGCGGGACTCCCAGCCGACGAGGTCGTCCCAGTAGTCGGCGAAGCTCGGGGTGTACTGCTGATACTGCTTGCCGGTGTTGGCGTTCAGGGCTTCGGTCATGGTGTGCCTTACCTATTGCTGCGAAGACCTGAAGAGTATGCCGGACCGGGCGGGGGCGGTACAGAGTCAGATCCTGTTATTCTAGTGCGGTACAGTTTCCCGATGCCGGAGGCCGCCATGGGCGAGCACCTCTACGAGCGCATCGCGGAGCGCATCGCGCAGCAGATCGAGCAGGGCACCTACGCCCCGGGGGATCGCCTCCCCGGCGTGCGGCGGCTGCGCGAGCAGCTCGGGGTGAGCGTGGCCACCGTCGTCGCCGCCTGCGAGCTGCTCGAGCAGCGCGGCGTCCTCGAGGCCCGGCCGCGCTCGGGGTTCTTCGTCCGCGAGCCGGCCCGGCCGCTGCCGAGCACCGCCGAGCCGGACACCGAGGCCGAGGGGCCGAGCCTGGTCTCCGGCCAGGAGCGGGTCCTCGAGCTGGTCCAGGCCCACAACGACCCGCGGGTGCTCTCCTTCGGCACGGCGGCCCCGCCGGCGGCGTTCCTGCCGACGAGCGCCCTCGATCGCTGCTTCGCCCGCGTGCGCCGGCGCCAGCGCGAGCGGGTGGCCGCCTACGACTTCCCGCCGGGCAGCCCGGAGCTGCGCACCCAGATCGCCCGGCGCATGGCCCACGCCGGCTGCGCCCTCGGCCCCGACGACCTGGTCCTCACCGCCGGCTGCCAGGAGGCGCTGACCCTCAGCCTGCGCGCCGTGGCGGCGCCGGGGGACGTCGTCGCCATCGAGTCGCCCACCTTCTACGGCATCCTCCAGGCCATCGAGTCCCAGGGGATGCAGGCGCTGGAGATCGCCACCGACCCGGAGCACGGCATGGTGCCGGCGGCCCTGGAGCGCGCCCTGGGGCGCTGGCCCATCCGCGCCTGCGTGATGATGCCGAGCCTCGGCAACCCCCTCGGCCACCTGGCACCGGAGGCGCGCAAGGCGGAGCTGGTGGGCCTCCTCCAGGCCCACGGCGTGCCGCTGATCGAGGACGACGTCTACGGCGAGCTGGCCTTCCACGGCCCGCGCCCCTGGGCGGCCAAGGCGTACGACACCCAGGGGGAGGTCCTCTACTGCAGCTCCTTCTCCAAGACCCTCGGCGCCGGGCTGCGCGTCGGCTGGGTGGCCCCGGGGCGCTACCGCGAGCGGGTCGCCTACCTCAAGTACGCCACCAGCCAGGCCGCGTCCAGCCTGCCGACGCTGGCGGTGGCGGACTACCTGGAGCAGGGCGGCTACGACCGCTTCCTGCGCCGCGTGCGCCGCCAGTACGAGCGCCACATGCAGTGGGTGCGGGCGCTGGTCCAGCGCTACTTCCCGGCGGGGACGCGGGTGGCGCGCCCGCGGGGCGGCTACGTGCTGTGGGTGGAGCTGCCCGCCGGCTGCGACGCCCTCGAGCTCCAGCGCCGGGCCCTGGCGGCGGGGATCAGCGTGGCGCCGGGGCCGGTCTTCTCGCCCACCGGGCGCTACCCCCGCCACCTGCGGCTGAGCTGCGCGCAGCCCGACGCCCAGGCCGCCGACGCCGCCCTGGCCCGGCTCGGCGCCCTCGCCGGCGAGGAGGCGCACGGCGCGGTGCGTGCCTAGCCGAAATGGGTGCGGGCGTAGTACGCACCGGGGGCGGGAGTACGCACCTGGCGAGGGGGAATGAATCGTCTAACCTTCTGGATAGGTTGTAAGGGAAAGGGGTGAGGTGGCGTTGTTTGAACGGCCCTAGGTTATGCACTAAATAGTAAGCTTAGGAATACGGGATCTTACGACGGCTGCCGGGCGGCGGCGGCCTCGGTGAGAGCGCAGGCCAGGGAGAGCGGTCGTGAAGGAAGAGGCTGTCGAGGCGGAGTCTGCGTGGGCCAAGGAGCCCTCGCCCCGAGAGAGCGCGGCGGCGAATGAGGGAAGCAGGCGCTCCTTGCCGACGGTGGGGATCGGCGGCACGGACGAGCTCGGCCACAGCCTCCTCCAGGAGCTCTTGGCCGAGGATCGCCTCTGCACCTGCCGAACCGTGGACGTCGCGGCTTGGCTGGCGGGCCGGATCCGCGAAAGGGACTACGACCTCCTCCTGCTCGATGCCGCGAAGGTCGATGAGGCCCTCCAAGATCTAGGTCGCGGGGTTGCCCCTGCGGGCCCCGGCTGGGGGCAAGAGGGGGCGGCCCCGATCGCCCTGCTCAACGTGGGCACGGACGCCGACGTGGTTCCCTACATGCGCCTCCTCAAGGTAGTGGGCATCTTCCGGGAGCGCACCGGCCCCCAGCTCCTGCGGCGCGGGATTGAGGCCATGCTGCGGGGCGAGTACTGGTTCCCGCGGGACGCGCTGCACCGCTACCTGGCGATCACGCGGCAGGAGCTGGTCGCGGGGACCTCTGCCTTCCATCAGCTCACGGGGCGTGAGCGCACCGTCTTTACGGCCTTGGCGAACGGGTGGAGCAACGAGGAGATCGCCGCCCGGCTCAGCGTGAGCCTGCATACCGTGAAGACCCACCTCTACAACCTCTATCGCAAGCTCGGCGTGAGCAGCCGTGCGGAGGCGGCGATCCTCGCCAACCAGTATCGGATCAGCCGCCGTTGTACGGGGGCGTGATGGAGCGAGCGTACCGCGCTCTGGGCGGGCTCGTAGGCGTCTTGCTGGGGGCGTCGCCCACCGGCCTGCCGGCGTTCGACGACGGGGTCATCGAGCCCGACGGCGAGACGATCGAGGACGAGGAGGTTATCGGCGAGGGGGCGCCGCCGCTGCAGGGGGTCGTGGTCCGGCGGACGATCACCCGCTTCGGCGATGAGTTCTACCGTATTTTTGCCCGGGCCTGGCGGCGGCAGGAGCTGGAGGCGCCCCGCCCGATCCTCATCGAGGAGCGGCCCTCGGCCCAGGACGGCTCCCGGATCCGGGTCCGGTACAGCGGCGATGTCCTGTTCGAGACCACGCTGCGGCCGCACGGGCCGGATCCGGCGCAAGTGGCCGAGCAGGCCGCCGGCCGGGTCGCCGAGCGGGTCGGGCGCCGGGTTAACGCCGGCCCCGGGAGTGGTCACCCAGATCTCGCGGAGGAGGAGCTATGAAAGGAATTCAGGCGTGGTCGAGCGTCGCGGTGATCGCCCTGCTGGCGGGGGCGGGTACGGCCCAGGCCGACCTGCGCTACCAGCCGCAGAACCCGGCCTTCGGGGGCAGCCCGCACTACGGTGCCCAGCAGATGCAGCGGGCCCAGGCGCAGAACGCCACGAGCTCGCCGGGGAGCGCAGTGAGCGAGTGGGAGCCCCGCTCCCAGCAGGAGCGCTTCGAGGAGCGCCTCCAGCGGACGATCACGCGGCAGATCACCCGCGGGGTGCGCAACGAGGCGGGCATCCTGGACGAGGACGGTAACCTGCAGGTGCTGGACCAGCCGGTCCGGGCCGGCGACTTCAGCGTAGACGTCGCCGAGGACGCCGACGGCAACCTCGTCATCACCACGGAAGACATGGCGACCGGTGAGCGCAGCGAGTTCACCATCGGTACCGCCAACTAAGCCGAAGGATTGAAAGATGGGGTTCCGCGGCGCACTAGGGACGGTGCTGGTAGCCGCCGGGGTTTCCGGCTGCACCATGTTCGGCCACGAGCCCTCGCTCGAGTGGGACGGCCGGGAGGAGCCGACCCTCGCCCACGCCTCGGCGACCTTCGGCGACCTAATCCAGCTCCCCGAGCCGGCCGGCAGGATCCCGGTGGCCGTCTACGGCTTCCGGGACCAGACGGGGATGTACCGCGAGGCGCCGCAGAGCAACTTCTCCACGGCGGTGACCCAGGGCGGCGGCTCCCTGCTGGTCGACGCCCTGCTCGACTCGGGGTGGTTCCGCCCCGTGGAGCGGGAGGGCCTGCAGGATCTGCTCACCGAGCGGCGGGTGGCCCGGAACGTCAAGAGCAACATCCCCGCCCTCAAGGAGGCGCGCATCCTCCTCGAGGGCGGGATCATCGCCTACGAGAACAACGTCGTCACCGGCGGCGCCGGGGCGCGGTACTTCGGCATCGGCGCCAGCGAGCGCTACGAGGTCGACCAGGTCACGGTCAACCTGCGCGCGGTGGACGTGAACACCGGCGAGGTCATCAACAGCGTCACCACCACCCAGGCCATCTACTCCCGCAAGCTCGACGGCGACCTCTTCCGCTTCGTCCGCCATCAGCGCCTGCTCGAGGCGGAGGGCGGCTACGCCCGCAACGAGCCCCGCTACCTCGCCGTCAACGACGCCATCAGCGCTGCCGTCATCCACCTCGTGGTCCAGGGCATCGCCCGGGGCCACTGGCGGCCGGCGAGCCAGGACGATCTCGACCACCCGATCATCGAGGCCTACCTCAACGAGCGGCAGACGCGCCGCGAGACGGCGGTCGAGCGGGCCGAGTAGGCGCCCTGCCCGGGCCACTCTCATACGTCCGGATGAGAGTGGCCCTCCCGCCCCTCACCCGTACGTTGGGCTCGAGCCCGTTTCTCCCGGGGGTAATCTCACTCGTGCGCCGGATTTCTGCACCGCCGGGGCTGACCTAGGGTTATTGGTAACCACAGCGAATAAGCTCGGGCTGTGGCCGCAAGGCGGAAGGCCCGCCTTGTCGTACTGAGCGGAATGGAATCTCGGAGGGAAGAGCCATGATGAAGCGTACGTGCGTGTCTGTTGTTGCCCTGGGCATGGCGCTGGGTAGCTCGAGTGCCTTCGCTGAAGGCCCGCCGTACCCCAATGACGGTAACGGGCCCTTCAATGGTATCGATAAAGCTGGAGACGTGTACGGCATTCCCGGCTTGGCGAATAACGCGTTAGACGCGTTGGTTGACCAATCATCGTCGGATCTTGGAAGTTTTGCTGGAAAGGATGCGGTCGTTCAGCAAGACGGCAGCAGCAATGAAGCCACTGTGAACCAAGAGGGTGCTAGCAGCAAGGTAGGGATCTATCAATCCACGGGGGTTGATGATAAGGGCGGACTGGACGGGGCCTCCAATAACGATGCGGCGGTGACCACTGCTGGGAGCCAGAACGTCGTCGGCATCGTCCAGATGAGCAATGGGGATACCGCTACTGCCAATGTAGATGGCGACAATAACATTGCTCTGCAAGCTCAGGTAGGACCCGAGCATCCGGATGAAAATACAGCCGAGATTGATATCGACGGTAACGATAATACAGTGATCCAGGGGCAGGGTCGTTCAGACGGAAAAGCGGCCCGCAATAAGGCCATTGTGGATCTCGATGAGGGTGACGGCAATGCTGAACAGAGTACGATCGAGCAGTTCCAAGACGGCTTTGATAATAAGGCCTATGTAGGTAATACTGCTTCTGACAGCGGCTATAACGCCAATGCATACAACAACGCTGAAGTCCTCCAGGAGCAGGTTGGCGATAATAACAAAGCGGTCCTCTACGGGACGCTCCGGGATACTACCGTGGAGATGATCCAGCTCGGTAGCAGCAATACGGCTAGAATTAATGAGGCGAATACTGCTGGGGGTTCCAGCGTGACCATCAGTCAGGATGGTAAGGGCAATCGGGCCGCGCTTGATAAGGTCGGTCAAAATGAAAGCACTGTTACTGTAAGCGTTGACCAGATTGGTGATGAGAATACTGTAGAAGCGGCCACAATCGAGAACGGAGCTGATGTGACCGTCACCCAGGACGGCACGGGTCATAGCTTCGGTAAAGAGAATGATAAGGTCAACGTCGATGGCGCCACAGTCAACGTCCACCAGACTGGCCAAAACCAGACGGCCTATCTCGAGAGCACGGGTCCGAACAACACTGTCGACATTGCCCAGGCCGGGAGCGGTAACGTAGCCGATATCACACAAGAGTGAGGGGCTAGTGGTTACCTAGGCGTATGGTGGGACCCCCGTGGAGGGGGTCCCAATCCCGATCCTGGGGTTGGGGATAGTATCCGATGAGGGAGTGTGGCAGTGGGGCGCCTTTTCGAAGGTATGTCGAAAGATGATATATCCAGCACCCCACAAGATTGTGAGATCTACGGCCATGCTCGGTTGCCTCCTTTGGGGTATCGGGAGTACTGCGAACGCGATGGCGGAATCCGACCTGGAAGTGGGGGTGGCGTTTGAGCCGCAGGCGGGGGGGAGCGTCCACGTGATCCCGCGTGCCGCGGCGGCTCGGCCCCAGCAGGCGCACTACGAGCTGGTGGTCAAGGCCGAGAGCCCGTCGGGCACGGTGGCGACCCGCCAGAGCGGCGATGCCCGCCTGGAGGCGGAGCCGCAGGGGCTGTCCACCGTCCGCATTCGCCAGGGCGGCGCGAGCGCGCTGAGCGCGGAGCTGACGGTGGAGGCCGCCGACGGCACTAGCGCTCAAGCCACCGAGCGCTACGAATGGCCTGATAGGGACTAGCGGAGATCGGGCCTCGGGTGAGGGGCTACGGCGTTTAGCACGGGGGTGAGCGTGTTATGGGGGATCAATTACGGGCCTACAAGGAGCCGCTGTGTGCTGGCCTCGTCGGCACCCTCTTGGCGGTGGCCGTAGGGCCTGCAGCCGCTGGGCCTGCGGAGGCGATAAAGGGAGCAGCCCAGGCTGAAGGCCAGCATCCGGACCTGGCCCCGCCGGAACTCGGGGCGGGGGATGGCCTTTTCAAGGGCTCGGATGGGAAGCAGGCCTACATCGGGCAGCAGGGAGAAGGTAACAAGGCTAGGGTCGAGCAGCGGGATGCTAACCAGCAAGCGGCTCTTATCTTTCAGGAGGGGGATGAGAATCAGGCCCATATCACCCAGGAAGGAGGTAAGGGTAACCGAGCATTAATCGCCCAGGATGGCGGCAATAATTTCGCTGATATTGAGCAAGACGGTTCGGGGAACGTGGCTGCCATTGTCCAAAAGGGTACAGGCCACGAGGCTACTATATCCCAAGAGGGCAATGGTAATGAGGCCTATATCAGGCAGTCGCCTGGTTCTACCAAGGTCAAGGTCTCGGGAGATACCGATGTAGAGATCGGGAGCTGGGAGTAGAAGACGATACCTATCAGGGCTCGCCTCCTAGAAAGTCTTCGGTCTATCCTTGCCTTGGCGGTACTCAAAACCGCCACTTCAGGCTCACGGTACCCGCCTGGAAGAGGAAGCCCGAGTTGTCGATATACCGGACGTAGTCCGCGGCGAGGGCGTAGCTCTCCGGGGTGCGGAGCTCGACCCCGAGCCCGTAGCTGAGGTCGGAGGCCGAGGGGGCATCGGCCAAGGAGATATTCTCCTCGGGGACGATGGCCATGTCGACGACGCTGAAGCCCGCCAGGGCGTAGGTGTGGATAAACCACAGGGGGGCGTTCAGCCGCAGGAAGACGCCGTCCAGCCCCTCGAACTCCACGTTGACCGTCTCGTAGTCGACGGTATCGGTGCCCCCCTCCGCGTAGTGGGCCTCGACACCGACGTGCTCGTTGAACAGGACGCCGGCCATGAGCCGGCCGCCGGTGGCCCTGGCCTCCTCGATCTCGTAGTCTTGGTACTCCCAGCCGAGGGGCCCCGCGCCGAAATAGCCCTCGAAGAGGAGATCCTCGAAAAGGTTGCCCTGGACGGAGGGGGCAGCGCTGATCAGAATCAGGCCCCCGAGCGCCCTGCTGAGTCCGGATCGCCGCCTATCCATATGCGCCTCAAGAGGTTAAATCCCTTATTTGAAAAGTAGCGCAAAAAGGCCGTTGTGTAAAAGGTCATGGGCTCGAAGCGCTCCGGCCCCCGCTCCCGGCCACCCCTGCTCGGCGTTGATGCCGACGCCCCGGGATCGGGGGTAGCGCAGCTCGTGCGCGAGCGGGCCCCTCCTTGGCCTGGCCAGCGCACCTCGGCTACGGTGTTGCGCCATGAAGGCACTCCAAGAGACCCTGCAGCGCATCGACGGCCGGGGCTACAAGGCCTACCGCGACATCGAGGGCCGCCACGAGGGCGCCGGCCTCACCCTCCACGTCGACAAGGTCCAGGCGGACCCCTTCGCCGCCCCGTCGCGGCTGCGCGCCGTCATCCCCTGGCAGCGCGCCGCCCTGCCGGAGGCGGCGCTGCGCGGCGAGCCGCGCCGGCGCGCCGCGCGGGACTACATCGCCCGGGCCTTCCGCCGCGCCGCCCGCGATAGCCAGGCGGTGCAGATCGACGCCGGGGCGCAGACGGTGCTCGACCGCAGCGCGGTGCTCTTCACCGACGCCGGCGTCGAGATGCGCTTCACCGTGGCGCTGCCGGCCAAGGGGCGGACCATCCTCGGCCGCCAGGCCGCCGAGATCCTCTGCCGGCGCCTGCCCGAGGTGGCGGCGGAGGCGGCCACGGCCGAGCGGCTCGACCTCGCTGCCCTGGAGCGCCACTGCGCGGCGGCGGAGGACCAGGCCGCCCTGCGCGGGCAGCTCGCCGGGCGGGGGCTGGTGGCCTTCGTCGCCGACGGGGCGGTGCTGCCGCGGCGCTCCGGCGTCGACGACCGGCCCCTCGCCGACGCCATCCCCTTCGAGGCGCCCGGCTCGTTGCGGGTGACCCTCGACACCCCCAACGCCGGCGCCGTGACCGGCATGGGGGTGCCGCGCGGGATCACGCTGATCGTCGGCGGCGGCTTCCACGGCAAGTCGACCCTGCTCAACGCCCTCGAGCTCGGCGTCTACGACCACGTCCCCGGCGACGGGCGCGACGGCGTGGTGGCCGTCGACGACGCGGTCAAGATCCGCGCCGAGGACGGGCGCACGGTGCACGCCGTGGACCTGTCGCCGTTCATCGGCGAGCTGCCCTTCGGCAAGTCCACCCGCGCCTTCAGCACCGAGCTGGCCTCGGGCTCGACGAGCCAGGCGGCGGCGCTCCAGGAGGCCCTCGAGGCCGGCGCCGGGACCCTGCTCGTCGACGAGGACACCTCGGCGACGAACTTCATGATCCGCGACCGGCGGATGCAGGCGCTCGTCGCCCGCGAGGCCGAGCCCATCACCCCCTTCGTCGACCGCATCCGCGAGCTGCGCGACCGCCTCGGGGTCTCGACGCTGCTGGTCATGGGCGGCTCCGGCGACTACCTCGACTGCGCCGACACCGTCATCCACATGCACAACTACGCCCCGCTCGACGTCACCGAGCGGGCGCGCACGGTCGCCGCGGAGTACGCCACGGGGCGCCACGAGGAGGGCCGCGAGCCCCTGGACTGGCCGAGCGTGCGCGCCCTGCGCGGCGACTCCATCCGCACGGAGACCAAGCCCGGCAAGCGCAAGCTCCAGGCCCGGGGCCGCGAGGCCCTGGTGGTGGGCAAGGAGACCATCGACCTGCGCGCCGTGGAGCAGGTGGCCGACGCCTCGCAGGTGCGCACCGTCGGCCGGCTCCTGGCCGCGGCGGCCGGCGCCGGGCGGCTGAGCCACCCGCCGCGCTGGTTCGCCGGCGAGCTCGAGCGGCCGTGGCCGGAGCTCCTCGACCGGCCCGACGGCGACCACGCCCGGCCGCGGGCGCTGGAGGTGATGGCGGCGCTCAACCGCCTGCGCGGGGTGCGCTTCGAGGCCTGAGGGCCAAGGCGAGGCCGGCCCCCGCGGCCGGGCGTGGTCGCCGTCGGGCCGGTCGAGGAGCT